>JAGLSU010000099.1 GCA_023135935.1 Planctomycetota bacterium | reverse complement strand
CGGAGAACCACAACGACCATTTATATCTGCAAACAATAGCTGCAAAATCAGGCCTTTATCATTCGCGGGCAGGTAACGGTATCTGTCATCAGGTTCATCTTGAGCGGTTCGGTAAGTGTGGTGCGACGTTGTTAGGCAGCGATTCTCACACGCCGACTGGCGGTGGGATAGGAATGCTCGCTATAGGTGCCGGTGGTCTCGATGTGGCGGTGTCTATGGCAGGCGGCGCGTTTTATCTGAAATGTCCGAAGGTTTTGGGAGTAAGGTTGACGGGCGAACTTAGTGATTGGGTGGCGGCCAAGGATGTCATTGTCAAATTGCTCAGTATTCTTACAACAAAAGGCAATGTTGGCTGGGTGGTAGAATACTTTGGCGAAGGAGTTTCAACATTGTCAGTACCGCAGCGAGCGACGATTACGAATATGGGAGCGGAGTTGGGTGTAACGACGAGTATTTTCGGCAGCGATGAACAAACGCGAAAATTCCTGTCAGGGCAGAAACGAGAAAAAGATTATCAGCCGTTAGCAGCTGACACAGATGCCGAGTATGACCGTGTGGTAGAGATAAATCTTTCTGAGTTAGAGCCGATGGCAGCATGTCCGTCTTCACCGGATAATGTCAAGACGGTTGCTGAAATCGCGGGAGTTCAGACGGGACAGGTGGTGATAGGCAGTTGTACGAATTCAAGTTTCGCAGATTTGATGATGGTGGCAAGGGTGTTAAAGGGCAGGCGAATAAATAATATGGTTGAATTCGCGATTGCTCCGGGCAGCAGGGAAGTATTGGAGATGCTGGCAGAAAATGGGGCATTGAGAGATATGATTTCGTCAGGCGCTCGGATTTTAGAATCCGGATGCGGCCCGTGTATTGGCCAGGGATTTTCTCCGGCTGACGAGCTTGTGAGTTTACGTACATTTAACAGGAACTTTCCCGGCAGGAGCGGTACCGTAGGGGATAAGGTTTATTTGGTCAGCCCTGAGACAGCGATTGCTTCTGTTTTGACCGGTGAAATTACCGACCCGCGAGATTTGCCGAAGTTGCTCGGAATAGAATATCCTAAAATTGACTTGCCGGACGAATTTGCCATTGATGACAGTATGATAGAGAAGCCCTTGAGCGAGGCCGAGGCAGCAAAGGTCGAGGTTTTGCGTGGGCCGACGATAGTTGTACCGGAGGCGTCGTCGTCGTTGCCGAAGGAATTAAAGGGTCAAGTTCTGATTAAATGTGGTGATAAGATAACGACGGACCACATTATGCCGGCTGGTGCTTTTTTGAAATTGCGTTCTAATGTCCCGGAATACGCGAAGGTGGTATTTAGTTGCTTTAATAAGGAAAGTGAGTCGACATTTGCTGAACGTGCACTTGAGTTGAAGAAGGAAGGTTTGGCAGGCGTAATCGTAGCTTCCGAAAGCTATGGTCAGGGTTCTTCGCGGGAACATGCGGCGTTGTGTCCGATGTATCTTGGTGTTCGGGCTGTGATTGCAAAAAGTATCGAGCGGATTCACAAGGCCAATCTGATTAATTTTTGTATTGTACCGATAGAATTTGCCGAGCCGGCTGACTATGACAAAATTAAAGCTGGTGACCAGTTGCAAATAGATGGTTTACTTGAAGCTGTAAAGAGCGGTAATGAAGTTAAGATTACCAACAGGACCAGTTCATTTGAGTTTGTCGGCAGGTTAGAGCTTTCCGGCAGGGACAGGGAGATTCTGCTGTCGGCAGGTTTGCTGAATTACACACGCAAAAAAAGCAATGGCTGAAAAAACGATAACTATTTTCGGTACAGCAAGAGTGATGGCCGGTGATTTGGTTTATGCTTTGGCTTCGGAGATAGGTAAGTTGTTAGCGGTGGCCGGTTTTACTATCGCCAATGGTGGATATGGCGGGACGATGTTAGCGGCTGCCAAGGGAGCAGTGGAGGCGGGCGGTGAGACTATTGGTGTTACATGTTCGGCTTTTAAAGGCAGCAGTGTCAACGAGTATATAAATCGCGAGATTGTCACCGAGTCGTTGGATGAACGGCTTGATATGTTGATAAAGCTTGGGCAGGCGTATATAGTTTTGCCCGGCGGAACGGGGACATTATTGGAATTGGCGAAGGTCTGGGAATTGCAAAACAAAGGCTTTCTTGAAGCAAGTAAACCGATTATACTTGTGAGCGAATTTTGGAGTCCGTTAGTTGATTTGATAGCGGCCGAAGACCAAAGCAGTATCGGACATGTATGTCAGGTAGATAAGCCGGAACAGATTTTAGAATTGGTTAGTGTTTAAAATGAGCAAAAAAACCACAATCTTGATTTTGCTATTGTTTGTGGGCTTTGTATTTTGCGATACAGGCTCAGCCCGCGAAAGGTTATTGCGCGATGGTTTTGCTTTGATGGGTATTGATGGCAAATTGAGTAGTGAGGATGGTAGTGACAGATGGTTTTTTGAATTTGATTCGGGCGTTAGCGATGGTACAGAGGTAATCGAAGCGGGAGTTATTGTAGGGCTTTTGCCGTCGGCGACGTTAGAAAATATGATAGTTAATGTTGGTAAGCGTTCTGAATCCGGCTATCGTCTTTGGGGCACAGTTACGAAGTATCGGGGCAAGAATTTTATATTTCCGATTTATTTTTTGCCTATAAGCGATGTCAAGCGGTTGTCATCGCAATCGCAGCAGAAGGGCAAGCCGGCTATAAATGAGCCGAACGATGCGTTGGTTATACCAGAGGACATAATAGCCAAGCTAGCGGTTAAGAAGGTGATTCGCACCGAGCAGTTGGAGAAGGGGCTGGAACTAAAGCAGAATTCTATTTTAGCCGACAGGACGGCTGTTTTTGTTGAGCAGGTCGATGGTGGTGTCAGTCTTGTGCTTGATGGTATCGGGCGAGGTATTCAGAAGATTTCGTTCCCGCTGTTGCCGTGCGAAGTGCTGGAATACACTCAGCAGAAGCAGGCATCTGAGTTGGAGCAGGTGCATTTTAAGGTGGCGGGTATTGTGACAAGATATAAGGGCGAGCATTATTTGTTGCTGCAGCGGGCAAGGCGGGTCTATAGCCATGGTAATTTTCGATAGATAAGGGATAAGTTAATGAGCGATAAGCTTGATAAAATATTAATTTCATATAAACAGGATGATTTTCAAAAGAGATCGTTTGATTTACTCATTTCAATGGCTGACATGCCATGCTTTGGCTTCGGTGAGTATCATATTGAAAACAGGCGAAAGGTAGAGGGGATTATTAAGGAGATTATAAAAAACAAAGATAAAGCTGTAGCAAAATTTACTGAGGAATTTGATGGTGTTAAATTGACACCTGAACGATTCCGGATAAGTAAAGAGGATTTGGGAAGAGCTCACAAGGAAATCGATAAAGACCTTTTGAAATCAATCCAACAAGCGATTAAGAATGTAAGGAAGTATCAGGAAGAAATATTCATCGGCGATAAGAAGCAAGCCGGCATAAAATATACACCTATAAAAAGAGTTGGTATCTGTGTGCCGGGAGCATCGGCACCGCTGCCGTCGACGGTGATAATGACAGCAGTACCTGCTCAGGTAGCTGGCGTGAAAGAGATAGCGGTGGTTTCACCGCCAAGATATAATGGCAGTATCCATCCGGTGACTTTGGCCGTTTGTCACGAGTTGGGGATTACTGAGGTCTATCGAGTTGGTGGTGCTCAGGCCATAGCAGTTTTGACATTTGGAACTGATACGATTAAGGTCGTTGATAAGATTGTAGGCCCGGGTAATCAATGGGTACAGACGGCAAAGCAGTTGGTTTCTGGGACTGTTGGAATTGATTCGATAGCAGGGCCAAGCGAAGTATTGATTATCGCAAATGAAAAGGCAAATCCTGCCTGGGTGGCAGCGGATATGTTAAGTCAAGCAGAACATGCCCCGGGCAGTGCCGTTGTTTTTACAGATTCACAAAAGCTTGCAGAGGAAGTTCTCGGTGAACTAAAAGAGCAAGTCAAACAACTGAATCGTTCTAAAGAAGCGATAGAGTGTTTGGAAAAGTATAGCGGGATAGTTGTGTTTGAAAAGATGGATGAGGTTATTAAGTGGGCTAACGATTTTGCGTCCGAGCATTTAGAGATTCAATGTGGTGATGAAAGCAGGAAGATTGCTGACAAAATCGAAAACGCAGGGGCGATATTTATAGGTGGGTATAGTCCTGTTGCAGTTGGGGACTATTGGGCTGGGCCAAGCCATACTTTACCTACGGGAAGATGTGCTAAATTTTCCAGTGCTTTGACGAGTAATGATTTTGTCAAGTCGATTAGTATTATCGAATATGATAAGGAAAAGCTGGCAGCGAGTGCGGAAGATATTATTCGATTAGCAGAGGTAGAGGGTTTGGACGCTCACGCGAAGAGTGTTCGGATTCGCCAGCAAAAGCAGTAGGGTTAGTTGCTTGCCAATATTTCTTTTATGATTTCTTTAGCTTTTGCGAGTGCGTCGGGGATTTTCTTTGGATTTTTACCGCCAGCTTGGGCCATTTGAGGTCGGCCTCCGCCGCCACCATCAACGATAGGGGCGATTTGCTTAATTATATCACCTGCTTTTAGGCCTTTGGTTATAAGGTCGTCGGTGACACCGGCGAGCAAAGTTACGTTGCCGTCATCTTCGAAAGCTATAACGGCGGCTGAGGATTTTGTTTTTTTCTTTAGCATATCGATTGCGGCACGGGTCTGTTCGGCGGAAGTAGGTGAAATTTGTCCGACAATTATGGAAGTTTCACCGATTTTTTCACAGGTATCGAGAAGTTTTTTTGCTTCTGCCATCGTATCGGGACCGGTCTGCGTGGCAGCGGATTTTAATTGTTTGGACAGTTTCTTATTTTCTTTCAGCAGTTTTTCAATTCTATCGATTACCTGTTCAGCAGGGACTTTCAGGATTTTTGAAAGCTCATCGATGATGTCACTTCTTTTGTTGAGATAGTCAGACAGTTCCGGCCCGGTAAGGGCTGAGATTCTTCTGACGCCCGCAGAAATACTTTCTTCTTTGGTTATTTTAAAATCACCTATAGACCCGAGCTTGTCCACGTGTGTACCTCCGCAAAATTCTTTACTGAAAGCCTGATTTAATTGGTTATCGCTATCGGTGCCGATAGCTACTATGCGAACTTCGTTACCGTATTTTTCACCGAACAGCGCCATTGCACCAAGTTTTTGGGCCTGGTCCATTGGCATTGTTTTGCATGTGACCGGTGCATCGGTAGTGATTTTTTCTCTGATGATGGATTCGACTTTTTTGATTTCTTCGATGGTTAGCGCTTTTGGGTAGGTGAAGTCGAATCTCAAATAATCCGGGCTGACGAGACTGCCTTGTTGTGTAACAGATTTACCGAGGGTTTGCTGCAAGGCCCATTGGAGTAGGTGAGTAGCGGTGTGGTTTTTCTTTGTCGAGTTTCTGTCTTTGCTGACTGTTGCTTTTACTTTGTCACCAACGGTGAATGTCCCGTTAGCGATTTTTCCATAATGTATAATGCAATCAGCTATTTTTGTGGTGCTTTCAACGATGAATTGATTTTTGTTGGATTCAATGGTGCCGCAATCGCCGGTTTGTCCGCCAGCTTCGGCGTAGAAGCAGGTCTTGTCGAGAACGATGCCGAATTCGGTGTTAATTTCGATTTTGCCCTGGTCTTTAAAGCCCTTGTTATCTATAAAGCCGACGATGGTGCTGTCGCAGCTATCAGTTTGGTATTTATGAAGGTCTTCGGTAGTCGGAAGTTGTTCACCTGCAAAAGCAAATGCTGCCGAGGTGGATTTTTGTGCAGCTCTGGCACGGCTTCGCTGCTGTTCCATTAGTTCTTTGAACTTAGCGGTATCGACTTTCAGGTTTTGTTCTTCAGCCATAAGTTCAGTTAAATCAAGGGGGAAGCCATAAGTATCGGAAAGCTGAAAAGCATCTTCACCATTTATGGTTTTTTCAGTGGTTTTGGCTGCTTGTTTGGCAGCGGAGTTGAAGATTTCGATGCCTCTGTCGAGTGTTCTTCCGAAACTTGCTTCTTCGGATTCAATTACGGTTGAGACGTGTTCGATTCTTTCTTTTATTTCTGGGAACGCCTCGCCCATAAAGTCAGCAACTACCGGGGCGAGTTTGTACATAAAAGGTTCGTGCATATCAAGCAGTCTGCCGAACCTTGCGGCACGGCGGAGTATTCGGCGAATCACATAGCCGCGGCCTTCATTAGAGGGTGTAGCTCCATCGGTTATCGCAAAAGAAACCGCGCGGACATGGTCGGCAATGACTCGGAAGGCATTGTCGGTTTTATTGTTTAGCTTAGAGGTGTATTTATGTCCTGTGATATCGGCGGTCGCATTGATTATTGGCATAAACAAATCTGTGTCATAGTTGCTGCTTTTTTTCTGCATGACGGCAACGATTCTTTCCAGGCCTGCGCCGGTATCGACATATTTTGCTTTTAATGGGGTAAGCTTGCCATCTTCGTTACGGTTGTACTGAATAAAAACCAAATTCCACAATTCAATAAATCTGGCACAGCCTGCGTTGACGGCACATTTGTGGCCTGGGACGTTTTTCTTGTCGCACATTTCGGGGCCAAGGTCGATGTGTATTTCGCTGCAAGGTCCGCAAGGGCCTGTATCGCCCATCTCCCAGAAATTATCCTTTTTGCCGAAAGCCAAGACTCTTTCAGCAGGTATTGAAGTTACTTTTGTCCACAGTTTTTCTGCTTCGGTATCTTTCGGCAGGGCGTCATCCTGATTGCCTTCAAAGACACTTGCCCACAGGTTATCCGGATTGATACCCCAGACTTTCGTAAGAAGTTCCCATGCCCATTCGATTGTTTCGGCTTTGAAATAATCGTCGAAGGACCAGTTGCCGAGCATTTCGAAGAAGGTGTGGTGATATGTGTCTTTACCTACTTCCTCGAGGTCGTTATGTTTTCCGCTGACGCGCAGACATTTCTGGCTGTTAGCTGCTCTGGGATATTTGGGAGGAGTCAATCCTATGAAAATATCTTTGAATTGATTCATGCCGGCATTGGCGAAAAGCAGAGTATCATCGCCAATAGGTACGATGGGTGAACTGGGGACAAATTCGTGCCCCTTGTTTTTGAAGAAGTCTATAAAGTCGTTTCTGATTTGTTTCGCACTTGACACTATTATGTTTTCCTGAAAAGTTTTTACTCTATCAGGCCCTTGGCAATGAGTATCTTGTTTTTTATCTCTTCGCAGAGGTCCTTATTTTCAATAAGGTATTTTTTTGCATTTTCTCTGCCTTGACCGAGTCTCACATCTCCGTAGTTTAGCCAAGCGCCGCTTTTCTGGACTACTTCGCAGTTAGTGCCTAAATCAATCAGGTCGCCTTCATAGCTGATGCCGCCATCAAACATAATGTCGAATTCGGTATCCCGGAAGGGCGGAGCTATTTTATTTTTTACAACTTTTGCTCTGACTCTGTTACCGACAGCGAGGCCATTATCTTTTATGGTTCCAATTCGCCTTATATCGAGTCGTATGGAACTGTAAAATTTCAAAGCTCTTCCGCCAGTAGTGGTTTCAGGGCTTCCGAACATCACACCTATTTTCATACGGATTTGGTTTATGAAGATAAGGGAGGTTTTACTTTTACTAATTACAGCGGTGAGCTTTCTCATTGCCTGACTCATCAATCTTGCCTGTCGTCCCACGTGGTGGTCGCCCATGTCACCTTCGATTTCCGCTGCGGGTGTTAATGCGGCAACCGAGTCAATAACTATAACATCAACGGAATTGGACCTGATTAACATCTCGGTGATATCCAGCGCCTGCTCTCCGGTGTCAGGTTGGCTTACCAGCATGCTGCTGACGTCGACTCCCAGTCTTTTTGCCCAGGTAGTATCGAGTGCGTGTTCTGCGTCGATAAATGCGGCAATGCCGCCTGCTTTTTGGGCTTCTGCAATGATGTGAAGCGATAATGTGGTTTTACCGGAGGATTCCGGCCCGTACAATTCGGTGACTCTGCCTCGCGGGATACCCACACCACCAAGAGCGAGGTCCAAAGACAATGAGCCGGTAGATATACCTTCGATTTTGGCATAGCTGTGCTCATCCATTTGCATAATCGAGCCCTGACCATATTGCTTTTCGATTTGTGTAATCACACGTTGCAGAGCAGTTTCTTTGCTGGTTGCTTTTGACCTTAGAGGTTCCACTTTACTTTTGGACGCAGCCTTTGAAGTTTTTGTTTTTGCCATTTTTCCTTCTCCAAATCCGTTTTGTTTATTATTGCAATTTATAATTACCCAACAGAGTATAAACAGGTCCGCTCGGAGTCAACTGGCTTTGATAAACTGATATCGAATCTGCCGATATCGTTCCGAGCTTAAAATCTTTATAGTTTTCGGTTATTTCCGCCAGCTTGATACCTGCCTTTGAGCTTCTTATTCTACAAAGAGTCAAGTGGCCGTTAAATTCTCTTGAGTCTTCAGGCCAGCCAGCCGAAGCCAATTGCCGTTCAAGTTCTTTTTGCAGCCGATGTAAATTTTTGCTGCCGTTGCTGATGCCGACCCACAAAACTTTTGCACTTCTTGCTCCGAAATAGCCGACCGATTCTACATCAAGGTCGAAACTTTCATGCCGAGTTGCAACAAGCTCGACTATATTACAAATCTCGGCGATATTTGTATCTTTGACTTCGCCAAGAAACTTTAGTGTAAGATGCACATTGTCAGGGTTGACCCATTTGACATCGCTTTTTTTGATATCAAGTTTGCTCTGTAATTGTTTCTGTAAAGCCCTTAGTGCATCTTTGTTTTCTTTATCAATATCTATTGCTATAAACAGTCGCATTTAGTGTTAAGCCCTGATTTCAAAGGGTTCTTAAGCTAAAATTTGTTACCTCTCGCAGAATTTCAAGTCTATTTTCGATATCCCTTTTAGTTATTGACGTTAAGCCCTGTAATGAGAAATCGGAAATTGTAAATGAAGCAACCACGGTACCATAAGCAACCGCTGTTTTCAACGATTCAAAATCCGTTTTTTTAACTTGTGCCAGGTAGCCCATAAAGCCGCCAGCAAAGCTGTCACCAGCACCTGTCGGGTCTTTTACGTCCTCGGCAGGGAATGCCGGAAGAAGGAATACGCTGCCATCGGCACTGTACATTATCGAGCCGGACTCGCCCTTTTTAATGATTATGATATTAGGACCCATGGCTAAAATTTTATGGGCTGCTTTTGTCAGGTTGCTGTCGGCGGCTAACATTCTGGCTTCGTCGTCGTTGATAATTAAGCAGTCAATTTTTTTAAGCAGGTTTTCCAGGTCGCTTTTCCGGTCATGGATCCAGCAGTTCATTGTATCGGCAGCTACGAAGATGGGTTTGTCTATCTGTTCGAGTAGTTCGGACTGAAGAGTGGGTGCTGTATTGGCGAGAAAGACAAGCTTACTGTCTTTGTATGCTTCGGGTACTTTTGGCGGTTCTTCGGCAAGGACATTCAATTCGACCTTATCCGTAATAGCTTCGTTCATAGTGCTATAATATGAACCTGTCCAACGGAAGGTTTTGCTTTGCGGTCTTACTTCCAATCCTGCCAAATCGACGTCTCTTTCTGCGAAGATTTCTGATAAGTCGAAGGGGCAATCCGGACCGGTGACACCTATGAGTCTGACCGATGAAAAATAACTTGCTGCCATACTGAAATATATGGCTGAACCGCCAAGGCAGTTTTCGCTGACGCCATATGGTGTTTTGACGGTATCAATGCCGATTGAGCCGGTTACTAATAGAGGCATTTTTAAGACTCCTTATTCTTTTGGGCAAATTTTTTCAATGTGATATCTATTCGAGCCAAGGTGTTTTCTCTGCCTAACATGTTTACGGAATCAAATATTGGTGGGCTGACAGTGTTACCGCAAATAGCGACTCGCAGTGGCTGGGCGACCTTACCCAAGCCAAGTTGCTTTTCTTCAGCCAGGCCCCGCAGCATATTTTCAATAACTTCACTGGAAAATTGCTCCATTGCTTCGAGTTTGTCGCGAACGATTTCCAGTATAGCTAGGCCATCGTTTTTTAACAGAACTTTATTGACCGCTTTTTCATCGTACTGGATATTGTCATTTTCGGTGAAAAGAAATCTGCTTTTTTGCTCGATACCGGCAAACGTCTTGGCGCCGGCATTGGCTTTTAAAATTTCCTCGAGCATTTTTTCGTCTGCAGAAATTACCGAAGAATCAATAGTCTTCAAGTAATCCTTAAAATGACTGAGAAGCTTTTCCGGCTTGAGCATACGAATATACTCAGTGTTGAAGGCGAGAAGTTTTTTGCGGTCGAACAGACTGTTTGTCTTTGTCAGACGCGAAAGGTCGAAAGAGGTGATTAATTCGTCAATGGTCATAATTTCGCGGTCGTTGCCGGGATTCCAGCCGAGCAAAGCGAGAAAATTGACCATAGTTTCGGGCAGGTAGCCACTTTTGAAGAAATCGACGATATTGATTTCCGGCAGTTTTATGCCAAGATGTTTTGCCATCGCATCAATGGCGGGCATATCTGGAGTGGTTTTGCCTTTAAGAAAGCTATCAACTTGTTCGGCGGTGATGTTGCCAAGGTCGGCAAGTTTTTCCAGGTTGATATCGGATGAATTTGCGATGGCATTTCGCAGGGCTTTCGGTCGTTCGCGTTTTGAAAGTTTTCCGCCGCCTTCACTGATGGTCACGGACATATGCGCATAAGTGGGGGTTTTAAATCCCAGGGCTTTTTGCAGCAACTGTTGACTGGGCGTGTTCATCAGGTGTTCCTGGCCTCGTATAACATGTGTTACTTTCATAAGTTCGTCATCGATAACGCAGGCGAAGTTGTATGTCGGAAAACCATCGGATTTTTTTATGATGAAATCGCTTATTTCGGTGGGGGCAAATGTGACCTTGCCTCGCACCACATCGTTAACCACGATAGGTTCATCGGAATCAACAGCGAAGCGTACGGTTACAGGATGGCCTTGTGTGCGAGCTTTTTCCGCATCTTCAGCGGTTGTGAACTGGTTGGGGCGTGGATATATGAAGTTCTCTTTTTTGGCTATGGCTTTTTCACGCATTTGTTGTAATTGTTCGGGTGTATCGAAGCAATAATATGCCTTTTTGTCATCGAGCAGTTGCTTCATATATTTATCATAGATATCTCTGCGTTGTGATTGGAGGTATGGGCCGTTAGGACCACCGACTTCAGGCCCCTCGTCCCATTCGATGCCGAGCCATCGGAGGTCATTTATGACCTGTTGGGTAGCGGTGGGGGTGTTACGTTTGGTGTCGGTATCTTCAATTCTGAGGATAAAGGTGCCGTTGTTTTTTTTGGCAAGAAGCCAGTTGAATAGAGCTGTTCTGGCTCCACCGATGTGTAGGTAACCTGTTGGTGATGGCGCAAATCGCGTTACGACCATAGCGAACCCTCGTTTATCACAAAAGAAGATATCTGGAACGCTAAAATTAAGCTAAATCAGAGCTGTTGTCAAGGGTCAGATGGGCTGGCGAGGGGGATTTGTGTCCGTGGATAGCGAAATTGCCAAATATGCTCTGTTAATTTCGCGCAGTATAACTATAATATGCCAAACGAACCGAAAATATGAAAGATTTAGCTAATTATGGGTACAAATGATTCGACATCCAGACTTGATTTTGTTCGGTCGATTGTGGCTGAAGACATCAAGACCAATAAGAACGATGGGCGGGTTCATACCCGTTTTCCGCCGGAACCGAATGGATTTTTGCACATCGGGCACGCCAAATCAATCTGTCTTAATTTTGGCATTGCCGCTGAAAATAAAGGTGGTTTATGCAACTTGCGGTTTGATGATACCAATCCAATCAAGGAAGAAGATAAGTACATCAAAGCAATCATAGAGGATGTTCGATGGCTCGGGTTTGATTGGGAGGGACGGCTTTACTATGCCTCGGACTATTTTGAGCAGATGTATGAGTATTCGGTGCAGCTTATCAAGGCGGGTAAGGCGTATGTTTGTGATTTGACGGCGGATGAAACCAGGCAATATCGCGGTACACTGACCGCACCGGGCAAAGACAGTCCTTATCGTAACCGCAGCGTAGAAGAGAACATTGACTTGTTCGAACGAATGAAGGCGGGTCAATTCCCGGATGGCAGTCGAACATTGCGTGCCAAGATTGATATGGCTTCGGCAAACTTCAATATGCGTGACCCTGTTATGTATAGGATTTTACATGCCGCGCATCCCCGAACGGGTGACAAGTGGTGCATATATCCGATGTATGACTGGGCTCATGGTCTTGAGGATTCGATAGAGAAAATTACACATTCGATTTGTACGCTGGAGTTCGAGAACCATCGGCCTTTGTATGATTGGTTCCTCGATGAGTTGGGCATTTTTCATCCGCAGCAGATTGAATTTGCTCGGCTCAATTTGTCTTATACTGTTATGAGTAAACGAAAACTGCTGCGGTTAGTGGAGGATGGTCACGTTAATGGCTGGGACGACCCAAGGTTGCCAACTATCTCCGGTATACGCAGACGCGGCTATTCGCCGGAGTCGATACGAAACTTCTGCAAGGTCATTGGTGTTAACAAATTTAACAGCACGGTTGATATTGCGTTATTGGAACATTGTGTGCGGGAGGATTTGAACAAGACTTCTCCACGTGTCATGGGTGTTCTTCGGCCGTTAAAAGTAGTCATAGACAATTATCCGGAAGGGCAAGTTGAGCAGCTCGAAGCTGTCAACAATCCGGAAGACCCCAGTGCCGGCACGCGCGAGGTGCCTTTTTCAAAAGAGTTATATATTGAACGGGAAGATTTCATGGAGGACCCGCCGAAAAAGTTCTTCCGTTTGGCGCCTGGTCGAGAGGTTCGACTTCGATATGCCTATTTTATTACTTGTACCGATGTGGTTAAAGATGCTGACGGTGAAATTATAGAGTTGCACTGTACATATGACCCAGCGACGAGGGGTGGTGACTCTCCGGATGGCCGAAAGGTCAAATCTACGCTGCATTGGGTCTCAGCTTCGGATGCCATAAAAGCCGAGGTGAGATTGTATGACCATCTGTTTACAAAAGAAGACCCTGATGATGAAGACCTTAGCGCAAATCTGAATTCCGACTCACTCGAGATAGTTTCGGATTGTCGCATTGAACCATCTTTGGCAGATGCAGCAGCAGGCAGCCGCTATCAATTCGAACGACTTGGCTATTTCTGTGTTGACCCGGATAGTTCCAAAGAGAAACTCGTGTTCAATCGCACGATGGGTCTGCGTGACATGTGGGCCAAGATTCAAAAAGCACAGCAGCAGAAGAAGTAATCAAATCTATATGCCTGGTGTTACGGTTAATAGCTTGTAACAGGCAAGTGCCGCAATTAGTATAAAAATACCTCTGACTATATTATTGGAAAGCTTGTGTAGTTGTTGGCTTCCTAAAAAAGCGCCTAAAATAGCGCCGGGAACAACAAACATCGCTATCTTCAAAGAGTCTGTTATCGCGATACTATGTTGTGACAGCGTGATGTTCTTGTGACATGCCCCTACGAGAGCGATTACCGCAATCGTTGCAGCGGAATTGCTTATGGCGTTTTTCAGAGGCATTTTCAAAAAGAACTGTTGGGCGGGAATACAGATAGTTCCGGCTCCGATTCCTAAAAGACCAGCGGGGATTCCGGTCAACAAACCGCATAGAATAGCCAATGGTATTGAGCGACTGATGTTGGCTATAGCAAAACTGTTTTTTCCTCCGCGGCTGTTAAAAAATCTTAAGCAGTTATATAAAATCGCATAGATTAAATAGATTCCGAATATTCGAGCCAGAATATAGCTGTTCTGACGAGCGAAGACAGAACTGTTACTGATTGCCACGCCGATTATGATTCCGAAAGCAGCGACAGGTATCAGCCATTTGAGCGTATCGATTACAAGAGTATCAGCGTTTTTGTGAACTATCGCTGAAGCAGTACCCACGAAAAAATTGCAAATCATCGCAGATGCCTGATACAAATGCTGGTTTTCCCCGTAAACAAATACCAAAGCTGGAATAACAATTATCGAACCGCCGATTCCGAGCAAGCCCCCGAGAAGCCCCGCCAAAACCCCGATTGCACCTAAGATAATATAATCCATTTGTTCAGCCGAAAAGTTCCGTAAATTTTTCTTCTATATCAGGATGTTCGCAAAGTGTTTGGCCTATCAGTACAGCGCTTGCGCCGACAGACTTCAAATTTTCGACATCGTCTTTTGTTTTTATTCCGCTTTCGGCGACAAGTTCACCTTGCTGGTCGGTTAGTTCCGCCAGACGTGCGGTTGTACTAATATCCACCTGCATTGTGCTAAGGTTACGATTGTTGATTCCGAGAATGCTGTAACCTTTCTTCGGGAAACCTATCAGGCTGCGAACTTTTAAAAGCGTGTCGGCTTCGTGTACTTCCAAAAGCACCGTTAGTGTTAGTTCCGCGGCGGCAATCATTAAATCCATTAATTCGCCGGGTGGTAGTGCTTCGGTGATTAGAAGTATCGCATCGGCACCAGCGAGACGTGATTCGTAAACCTGCCATGGGTCGATGATGAAATCTTTTCGCAGAATCGGCAGGAGCACCGTTTGTTTGATTTGATTTATATATTCGAGTTTGCCCTGGAAATATTTTTCATCGGTAATGACACTAATAGCATCCGCGTTACATTTCTGGTAGATTTTTGCAATTTGTATGGGGTCGAAATCTTCGCGGATAATTCCCGCTGAGGGTGAAGCCTTTTTGACCTCAGCTATGACGTTTATTCCTCGGTTGTTACGCTTTGTAACAGCTTGATAGAAGTTGCGACACTTCGGCATCGATCGAACAAGTTCTTTAAGCTGTTCGAGACTGGTTTGCGATTGCTTAAGCTCCAACTCGACTTTTTTGTGAGCAATAATTTTATCTAATATATTTGCCAAATTAATTACCCTGCAAGTTTTACATATGCCATTCGAATCTGGTTGAGTGTATCTTCAAGGACCTTATCCTCTTCTTCAGTCAGGTTGCCTTTGGTTTTGGTCTGCAAGGTCTCGAGCATGTCGATGTTATATTTTGCAATTGCCAGGTCAGGTTCTTTTGCCTCTTGTCCTTCTACGTTAATCATCCCTAAAGCAAAAAGCGCCTGAGTGACGAGCATGCTGATTAATGCAGCGAGGTCACCTGGCGGCAGAGCCCTATGTTCGGGTTTGGCTTCTTGGGTTTTTTCTTCGGTCTTCTCTTGGGCAGCCAACACTTCTTTTTCCTTTTGGGCCTGTTGCTTCCAGTCTTCATCGACTATGATTTTTTTATCTTCGGTTTTTTCTTCTTCCGCCATAGCTAAAAGCTCCTTGTGTTTTCGTAAGTTCAGTTCAAATATTATCTACGGTATTTTTTCACATCTCTATCGATGTCTCTTTTTTGCTGACGTTCTGCGATTGTTTTTCGTTTGTCGTATTGTCTTTTTCCTTTTGCCAAAGCCAGTTCTACTTTTGCCAACCCTCTGTTATTAAAATAAATCCGCAGAGGCACGAAAGTAAAACCTCGCTGCTCGAGCTTGACTTTTATTTTGTAAATTTCGTTTTTGTGCAGTAATAATTTTCTTTTTCTGGTTGGTTCATGATTAGCTATTCCAGCTTGCTGATACTGGGCAATATTCGCACCGACCAGCCAGCACTGTTGGTTTTCTACTCTTGCGTATGAGCCGCTGAGGTCAGCTTGGCCTGTACGCAGGGATTTTACTTCGCTTCCTAAAAGTTCTATTCCGGCCTCGAATTTATCGATAATCTCGAAGTTTCTATAGGCCTTTTTATTGACTGCCTCTGGTGTCTTTTTGTCCTTATCTGATTTCGCTGCCATTTACGCTATGATAGCCAGCAATTGCGAATTTTGCAAGTCCCGTCATTTATTCAACAGCCACTGGTGGATGAAAGCTGCGAATGACCAAACTGCAAAGCTTGCACCGATTACAATCCAGATGGACAGATGTTTTCTGAAGCATAGAAAGGCAGTAAGGAAAAAGAGAATGCTGGGCAGGATACCCCAAAGAGCGCCTTTAGTGTATTCGTTCATAAGGGAGAAGTTGCCGGGATTATCTATATATAACCAGACAAGTACAAGCAAACCGGTCAATGGCATTACAGCAATCAGGCCGGCTAAAGTCGGCAGCTTGCGCCCTATCTGCGTACAAAAGATAATGATGCAGAGACTTATTATTAATTTAATAATGAATCGCATAGCGATATTATCCTGCCGGTTTTCTATTTGACTGGCAAAATTGGCCCATCAATGTCATCGCGGTATTCATTCTTTCATCTGAGCCGTCCATATTTGCATAAGCGTCGACCAGTTCCATTAGTTCCGGGGCCGGTTCGATTAGACCATAATGATGCGCGACGTTGACAATGCCGGCGTCAAGGCCGTACTCGATTGCTTTTGCAACGTAGGCTCTGCAGATACCGATTCTTCGGCCCGGCAGGTCACGGACGCTGTTGCTTATGCCGAGCGAGCAATGTACACTCTTGAACTTGGGGGTGCTTCTGATTTTTTTTATTGTCTCGAAGGCACGATAGGTGTAGCCCGGTACGTTTGGTTCCATCGGCATATCTATCGCCAGTGGGAATACCGTCGAATCGAAGAATATTTGCTCTGGTTTAAACTCATATTGGCCGACGGCTGTGTCGAAAATCCTATCTGCCATGGAATATAACTCATCAATTGAATGCGAACCGCCCGGGCCCGTGGGTTTGTCCTCACTTACCAGAAGACCGACGAACGAATAATCGTAATCTTTTTTCAATGGCAGTATGTTGTCCATCGTGTATATCTTGACCGAGTTTATAAGCGGTTGCTTGACGGGTTCGGTGGTGTTATACCATTCTTTTAAAGCGGCTTTGAGAACATTGTCGTCGCTGCTATCGACACAAATCGGTACACCGTTGCTCCACTTGCGAACCATTCTGACGTATTCGAGCATTATGTCGATAGTGACCTGCGGGTCGGTTTCACCGAAGGCATCGAGATTGACCGCGATATAATCAGCTCCCTCAGCTGCCTGCGATTCAATCAAAGCCTTGATGTAATTCAAAGGTCCGGATGGTTTTGTATAAGCTTCGCTGCCGAGGTCGGCTAATAGTTTCATCACTTTGCCGGTCTTGGGAATTGAAGCGTGGACTGATTCGCCAATTGAAATTAGTGCGTTTTTCTTCGTATGGTCTTTGCTGAACAGGTAGTTGATAATTGAAGAGGTATGCTCAAGGGCTGGATTCCTTGGTTTGTTGATTGTAGTGTGCAGCCGTTCGAGACCGCCTTTTTCAGCGGCAGCGGCTTCGTAAATCAATTCACCAATACAGACCCGCTCAAGATTATTACCGCAATAGCCCTCGACTGTCGAGTCGCCACATGGTGCGTTGTCCATTCCCTTTTCGCAGCCGCCGATTGTGCACAGCCCGAAATTTTCCGGCAGGAAGCAGTCGCCGCATTCCTCACAGTCAAATATCAAATATTTGAAAGTCTTTTCAGAGGCATTGAACAATTTGTAAATAGCGCCTTTGCCTTTTTCAGTTCCCAGCACAGCCATAGTCTTTTTGAATAAATGGAAGCCTTTGTAGTTCGAGTCGAGAACTGCCCGATGGAAAAGATTAAAAAATCTTTGTTTGAATTTCTTACGTGGCTTAGACAGCTGTACCCTGTTCCCCTTTTCGCTATATAAATAGAATCCATTGGACTTTGGCCAGCAGAGATTGTCTTTGTATTGTTCCCAATCGGAGCCGATTTGAGCAGCTCTGTTGAGCAGTTTTGTGAACATTTCGAAATTGTGGACACCGCCTATGTCGACACCAGTGGCGCCGAGGGCCTTGTACATCGCTACCTGTTGAGCTGCTCGTTCGATGTGGTCGTCGACACTTTCAGAGTAAACTTTGGCTAAAAGTTCGTCGCTGACGAAGCAGCCGGGCAGTTTGATATCATGCA
>JAGLSU010000098.1 GCA_023135935.1 Planctomycetota bacterium | reverse complement strand
ATAACAATTTGCGTGGTACTTATGCTGCGCCGAAAACGTTGGCTGACGGTTGGTTGGCTTTGGTATGTTGGGACGCTGGTACCCGTAATTGGACTTGTTCAGATAGGGGCGCAATCTATCGCGGACCGGTATATGTATGTACCAATCATTGGGTTGTTTGTTATTGTCGGCTGGTCCGTGCCTGATATTATCACTAAACGACGATACGGAAGAATCGGATTGGGGTTGTTGACCGGAATTGTATTTTTGGTTCTGATTTTATGTACACATTCACAGGTAAAACACTGGAAAAACAGCCACGCCCTCTTTACACATGCATTGGCGGTAACTGATAACAATATCATAGCCCATCAACAGTTGGGGGGAATTTACTCAAAGCAGAAAAAGTATGAAGAAGCAATTGTTCATTATGAGGCCGCCCTTGAGATATTGCCAAATTACCCCAAGGCACATAATAATCTGGCAATTGCGCTTACTAAACTCGGTCGGCTCGATGAAGCTATCATGCATTACCGGAAATTATTAGAACACCACAAAGACAATGCTGTAATACATAATACCGTAGCTTCTCTACTAACACAAAGGGGCCAGTTTGATGAGGCAATTAAACATTTCAAGGAAGCAGTAAGATTGGACCCGCAGAAACTAAGTTATCGTATGAATTTGGAAACAGCACGAATGCGACAGAGAAAAGTTAAACAAAGGTAGGGATAATTAAAAAGGGCTGTAAGTTATTGCCTACAGCCCTTTAGCTTTTTCATATAATATACCGCTTACTTTCTGCGTCTTTTTCTAATTAACACCATACTACCAAAAGCCATTAGAGAAAGCGTTGCCGGCTCCGGTGTATAGGTATAAATTATCTCAACATCGCCAGATGCAGAGACAGGGGTAATACCAACTTCAATACCACCGATAGCACCATAGGCATAAAAACTCATTATATCTGCGGTGATATCGAAAGCACCTGTTCCAATATAGCTTCTTCCGGCAAAATCATAATAGGCAGAACCCACAAAATCTGAAGAAGTGTCGTTGGTAGCAGTACCGACGTAAATCATACCGTCCGGACCAGTAAAATCATAAACACCCAGACCATCACCATTGTCAGCTGCAAGATTAAACGCAGTACCGGTGGTGGTGCTAAGGTCCATCGGTATATCCAAACTGCTGGCGTTTAAAAGCCAGACATCAGATGAACTGATAGCACCGGTAGCACTAAGAGACAACGTTCCAGCCGCTGAATTAGCGCCGTCATTATCCAAGCTTATCTGGCCACCAGTAATATCCATACCAAAAATGATTTCGATAGAGATAAGTGTCAATCCTCCGGTATCATCAAACTGGTCAAATGTGAGCACTGGACTCATATTAGGGATACCGCTGAAGGTCTGTATCTGTGTCTGTGTAATCGTAGTCGCATTAGCAGAAGCTACTACCAACACCATGACAATAAGAAATGTTAAGAATGCATCCTTACTTTTTTTGTTATTATTTTTCCCCGCAAACACTTAAATCCTCCCACTGAAAGTAGAAATAAGCCGTATTTCTTCCAACACTTTTCTCGCTTTCAAATGTTATTGAAAAACTATCTTGAGCACAAATTACATTGCTGCCAGATTACTGATGAGTTTCCTTTTTACCACCCCATTTGATAAGACTGACCAACCTCCTATTGGTCGAGAATCATTCTACTAGAAATCAGCAAAAAAGTCAAGGGGAATCTTAGCAAAGCCATTTACTATCGCAGCGCAAACAAGTGTATTTTTGCATAACTTACCTGTTTATAAAGAATTGGGGGCTCGAAAGCGGCTAAACGTTATGGGACCAACCAATGTTAATATAGGGGGGTTGGTGACAGAAGTATGAGGAAATGAAATTTTTTCATATGATGAAAAACTATCTGCCACGAGAACGTCTGTCCATCAGTATAACCATCTTTTTATATTTCTCAGGTGATACCGCTTTTTGCAGTATCTCGCGGACTTCTTTCATGGAGGTTCGCTGTGTGGTATGAGTAATAATGATATGCTCGTTGTTCATTTTGTCGATAAGTTCTGCAAATTCATTAATGTGCATATGCTTGCCGGCTTCGGCTCTATCTGTATGTTCGTCCAGATAGAAGGTGCATTCAGCGATTAGAATTTTGCTTTCGGCGACATATTTCAACTGCGAAAAATCAATATATTGGGTATCGCCCAGATAGGTAGCAATAGGAATTTCAAGGGGGGTATCGATTTCAACGCCCTGCTTTTTCAGTTCAACAATTTGCGGGCCGGTAAGTTCGGCGTATTCCGGTTTGATTTTCTTTCTCTTTTCGATGACAGTGTAGCCGACGGAGCCCCTGCTATGCTTGGTTGGAAAGACCCTTGTGAAGAGATTGGGCTTTATCTGGTATTCGTCGCCAGGGTTTACGCCAACGAGATTGGCAGGTATTCTATTTCCGTCGAGTTTGCCCCAGGCATCGATAATCTGTTTTATTGGGGGCAATAGACTCTCAGGAGCCAGGATAGTACCCGGCGATTGGCCACAGAAATTGCGATGCGAGAGGTAATAGGCGATACCCGCAGCGTGATCCATATGGCCGTGAGTGAGCAGCACATTATTTATTGAGATAACCTGATTAGGGGCCTTGCCAATATCGAAGCAGACATCGAGTTGGGGCATGGCTACTACGGTTTCTTCGCCCGCCATGGAATAACCGGTGATTTCCAACTCGTCTATCTTTAAATGTGCTAAATTGTGGCTTGCCATAAAGCTTACTGTAGAAAAGCCGCGTGGTTATGTCAATTTGTTTTTGGTGGTACTTGTGGATTGGCAGGCGTTTGATTATGATAATGGGCGGTTTAATTGAGGGCGAATTCTTATGCCAGATAAACGAATTCACAGGGGACCACATCCGACAGACATGAAATTATTTAATGCCGGTGCTATTTTCGATTTGCGTTCGGCAATTGATGATTTTTCACTTTTGCTAACGAAGGGCTATGCCGACAAAAGTGCATTGAAGCTAGTCGGTGACAAGTTCTCGCTGACCGAAAGGCAGAGGTTAGCTGTTATGCGCAGCGCCTGTTCCGATGAAAGTCTTGCCCGCCGAAAAGAGCATGAAATAAAGACAGCCGACGTTACCAGTCATCCGCTTATTATTGATGGTTACAATATTTTAATAACTATAGAAGCAGCGATGAGTGGCGGGTTTGTCTTCATAGGAAGGGACGGCTGTTTCAGAGATTTGGCCAGTATCCACGGGACGTATCGTAAGGTTACTGAGACGATACCAGCTATGAAGCTTATAGGGGGATTCTTAAAAAAAATCGGCGCAGAGAATTGCTTATGGCTTTTGGATAGTCCTGTTTCTAACAGCGGTAGATTAAAAACTTTGATTGGCGAACTGGCGAGGGAGAACCAGTGGGATTGGGAAATTGAACTTTTAACAAGTCCTGACGCTAAACTCAAGAAAACTGATATGATAGTTGTCAGCAGTGATAGTGTTATTCTTGATGGCTGCGAGAGATGGGTTAATTTGGCACGGGCTATTATCGAAGAGAAGGTGACTAACGCCCGCTTGGTAGATTTATCATAACTTAATCTGATTTTCTGCAATTTTTTTGCCACGTTTTTGTACCTTGCGCATTTATAATAGTGATGACAGTTGGTATCAATTCAAGCTTGGAGATGAAAATCAGCGCTGATAACAGTGACAATTCAGTCGACGGTTGTTTGATAGCAGAAGCTCGTCGGGACCCAACGGCTTTTGCGAAGTTGTATCGCAGACACTATGATGCTGTGTTTCGATATTGCATGCATCGACTTTTCGAAAGGCAATCAGCAGAAGACGTTACATCTGTGGCGTTTCTTAAGGTTGTTGAAAATTTCGGCAGATTTAAAGGTTCCGAACGACAATTTCGCAACTGGCTTTATAAAATCGCAACCAATGCCGTTAACAACCACCTGAGAAAAGCCGTTCGCCGAAAAGTTCTGTTGAAACACGTCAGCGAACAAGCCGGTTATGATAGTCATAGTGATGTGCCTGCGGAAAAACTGGCTATTTTAAGACGGGCAATATTCACCTTAAAGCCCAGATACCAAACTATCATCACATTACGTTTCTTTGAAGATTTGAAATCAACAGAAATTGCCGAGGTGCTTGGCAGCAGCGACGGTACAGTTCGAAGTCAACTGGCCAGAGCATTAGCCAAACTGCGAAAGGAAATAACTGCCAATAGGCAGGAGGTATAAAAAAATGAACGATAATGAAAAACAATTCGAGGATTTCGTTCACAATATAAAGTTTGATGATGCTCCAGACCCAGCCCATCGTGACAAGCTCGAACAGAAACTCCTGTACGCACTGGGAAAACACGCTCGGCAAGGACGACCTATAGAGATATGGAGAATTATTATGGAAAGTAGAATAACAAAATTAGCGGCTGCAGCTGTAATTATCATAGCTGTGATGCTGTCTATAAATCTTTTGGACAAAACAGTAACACCTGCCTATGCCATCGAGCAGACTCTCGAAGCAATGGAAAGATTTAACGCCGTCTATCTTTCCGGCACATTCGGGGCTTTTGGGAAAGGATTTGGCGCCCCAATTGTTGGTACTGTTTCTGAGAATAATCAGACCGCCATCGAGATATGGGCACAAGTAAACAAGCAAGGAACAAGGTCTGGAAATATCAAGATCAAATCAGCCGACGGTATGGTTGGAGTAGCAGATGAAACTCAATCCAAATTTTATATTCCTCAAACCAATACTATCTTTATTCAACAGGGTTCTTATATTATGATAGACCCTTGGCCATCTCAGAACTTTCTGATGGAGAAACAATCAAAATCTGAAGACTGGAAGGTTCTCCACGGAAAAGACCCCTCCACAGGCCGAAACCGTATATTTGCAACTTGTCACTCCACAAAAAATGAGAGTTCATGGTGGTTTGAATTCGATGAGGAAAGCAAACTATTAGTTCGGTTTAAACAATGGGATAATATATATCGTCAAGGCAAACCTGACTACGATATCCAGAAAATTGTTTATCATGAAGAACTACCTGACGAAATATTCAAACTTGAGGCGCCCGAAGATGCAAAAATTTTCGAAGGGATTTTCCCCTTTATGGCCAATATTAGTGAATTCAGTAAACTCAATGACCCATCACACGGAATATCAGTCGAAGGCCTTAATAAAGATGAAGCCTGCAGAAAAATTTTAGGGCAATTCTGGCAAGCAATAAAAGGGCACGATTTTAATCTGATACGAAAATTGCTACCTATTACTGCTGATTGGGAAGACGAAACTCTGGTAGGCAACCTTGGCCTTAATGACGAAGATGATATTGTGGAAGTTCTCGAAATTGGTTCCCCATCCGATGAAAGCGCCACTGATATTGGCCCTGTAGTTATAGTTCCGAGCATTATCAAGTGCAAAGATGGCAAAACACGGGAAATCAAGTTAATAATACAATTTCGGCAGATAGACGGTCAGTCATCTTGTTTTGTCTATAGTAACTCCGGCAAAGCTCGTGAACTGGATTGACATAGGCTTTTAAAAAATAGTAAATTAAAAACGCCGCCGGGTTTTTAAGTCGGTGGCGTTTTTTTTGCGTAAAAAAGGCCGTGAGGCTTTTCCGTCCCCCCCACGGCCAAACGAGGAGTATATGTGTAAAAGGCTGTTGTTCGTTATCCGCCGCTTTGCCGCTGCTTTTCATCGTAGGCCTGCTTTGCATACTTGCCTACTCTGATAGCAGCGTCTTTGCCAAAATCAAGGCATCTGTGTAATCCAGCGTTGAAAGACTGAGCAAATTCTTCTGAGTTTATTGTCGAAGCCGCATAAGCAAAGCTTTTTTCGCTGGTCTGATAGCTTTGATTTTCAGGTGCCGGTGCCAGGCAATAAACAGCAGTGGCAAAACCAGCAAAGTAAACTATCAGCAAAAACATGAATTTTATTCTCCAACCCCCCATAGTAATATCACACTCCCCCGAAAACCTTTATCTCCAAAGGCCATCTCCCCCCGTATGGCCTTTTGTGCTCATTGTCTATTAAATATTTAAGAAACAAAACCGAATACTCCAAATGTAAAATGTCTAATTAATAGTATTTTTATCAAATTCGTAACGTATAATCAGCATCATAAAAATCCATTCGGAAAAGTATCCTTTTATCGGAAGTAACCCGCCCCCATTGTGAAGGGTTGCCTCTATTATTAAGTATAATACATAAAGCAACTCCGGCCAAATAAGCCGGTTATATTTTATCCAGGGTCTCTTTGAGCGTTTCGCAAACGATTGCCACTTCATCTTTTGTCAGATTGTTGTAAAACGGCAAAGCGATGGTGCTTTTACACACGGAATCTGTCACAGGGAAATCGCCCTTCTTAAAGCCGAATTTATCGGTCATAAACGGTTGAAGATGTACGGGTGTGAAATAATTGCTGACCTGGATGCCTTTCTCCTTCATAGCAGCTAACAGTTCATCGCGTTGAGCGAGGGAAAATTTATCGGCAAGGCGAATAACAAAAACAAACCAGTTCATATCGCAACCATCCGGCTCGAGAGGTATTATCAACCGGTCATCATCGGCTAACATTTCCTGGTACCATTTCGCGACCTGTTTACGCTTGGCTTTGATTTCGTCAATCCTTGAAAGCTGCACAATGCCGAGCGCACAATTGATGTCACTGAGGCGATAGTTATATCCAAGTCTTTCGTGGCCGAGCCAACTACTGCTTTTGCCCCTGCCCTGATTGCGAAGCGATATACACATGTCCGCCAAATCATCGTCATCGGTCAAGATGATTCCACCTTCGCCGGTGGTTATCTGTTTGTTGGGATAAAAGGCGAATGTACTCATCTTGCCAAATGTGCCTGCCTTTTTACCGTTCAGCTGAGAACCGAGTGCCTCGCAGCTATCCTCGATTACAATGAGATTGTGTTTTTGGGCAATTTCGCAGATTTTATCGAAACCGGCTGGGCTGCCGAAAACTTCTACCGGCATAATGGCTTTGGTTTTTTCGGTGATTTTTGATTCTATTTTCTCGGGGTCGATATTCAAAGTCACCGGGTCAATATCTACAAATACCGGTTTGGCACCGACCATCATGATGCAATTCGAGGTAGCAATGAAAGTGAAGGGGGTGGTGATGACCTCGTCTCCAGGGCCAATTCCCAATGCCAGCATACACAAAAACAAGCCGCTGGTGCCGCTATTGACAGTGACAGCTCGCTTTCTGCCCACATATTTTGCGAAAGCTTCTTCGAACTCACCTACCTTGGGGCCAAGTGAAAGGTTAGGACTTCTGAGGACTGCACAAACCGCTTGGATTTCCTTTTCGGTGATATCCGGTCGAGATAAATATACCCGCATAAAAACTCCTAAGCTAAAAAGACAGTAAGATTAATTCCAAAAAGAAAATTGTACCGTTTACGCCCGATAAATCAAAGAGATTTTCCTATACAGCCGCTATTGGGGCACTTTCGCCTTATGGTATAGATTGTTTCAGGCAAACCAGGGGCATTTATAGGACGTAGTATTATACGGATAAGCACTTATTTGTTCTTAAGTGAAAAAAAGCGATTTTCGTGCTAAACAGGGGCTTATTTAAGGCCGAATAGAAGTGTAGGAAGTACAGCGTAAGTACATTTGTGACGGGAATTGAAAGATGGCAAAAGGAAAAAACGTACTGACGACAGGCGAAGTAGCTAAAATTTGCAACGTCGCTCCTCGAACAGTTTCGAAGTGGTTTGATAACGGTCAGTTGAAAGGTTATCGCATACCCGGAAGTAAGGACAGGAGAATCCCCGTTAGTGAATTGATGCGTTTTATGAAATTGCATAACATACCCGCAACTGCTCTCGAGACAGATAATATCAGGGTATTAATAGTAGATAGTAACAAGGGGACGGCTTCGGCTTTTGCAGAAACATTGCAAAGTAAGGCTGACTATGATGTAGAGGTCGTAGGGAGCAATTTTGAGGCTGGTTCGATTGTCCATAGCTTCTCACCTCATGTTTTGCTGGTGAGTTTATTAGCGGAAGGTATAGACGCACAAGAGATTTGCAAAAACATTCGCACCCACGAAGATTTACAGACTATTAAAGTTATAGCAGTTGCAAATCAACTAAGTGACTCCGAATCGACCGCCTTGCTGCAAAAGGGTTTCGACGGTTGTATCTCCAGTGCTGCTGACGCTATCAAGGAAATAGAAGAGGCAATTGCGATTATTTATTAGTAACGAATAATCCAGTTGCGATGCCGCAAACATCGAGAGTGATTTGCTTTAATCCCCCCCCTTTGGAATACAGCGGTGTGTTTACGTCAAAATTTTCTTACCAAACCAAGTACAAGTGCTTCGATACGACAGTTGTCTGAATAGATAGGTTCGTAATCATCGTTGGACGGCTGCAACCGCACTTTGTCTTTTTCCTTATAGAATCTTTTAACCGTCGCATTATCATTATCAACGATAGCTACAACCAACTGCCCGTTATTAGCAACGGAACTTTTACGACAAATAACATAATCCCCGTCACAGATACCGTCACCGGTCATGCTGTCACCGGTCACTTCAAGCGCAAAGACATTGTCCCCTGTTGCAAAGTGAGAGTTTATAGACAGACGGTCACTGTTTTCAATGGCTTCGATGGGTAGGCCAGCGGCTACTCTGCCCACGAGCGGTATTCCTGCAGATGACTCGGCAGGGAAGTTCGCGTCATAATCAGCTAAACTACTAAGCAGTTTTTGCGCTTTTGAAGTCGGTTTCAAAGAACGAGCCTTGGCCGGGGAGGATGAGAGTAGTCCTTTTCTTCGCAGTTCTGTGATGTGTTCGAACGCGGTGCTTCGGCTTATTCCCATTTCGCAGGCTAATTCTGCAATCGTCGGGGAATAACAACGGCTGGCTTTGAAAGCGGTTATCGCCTTTAATAATTGTAATTGCCGGGGCGTGAACTGATTCGTCGGTTTCGCTGTCTGTAAGTTCATATTTCGATTTCTCCTTTTCGGTGCGAATCCAATCTGTTGATTTTTGAGTATTTGCAGTTAAGACTGAAGCAGGGTCGAACTCTGGGCCAAGCATTGCGGTTATGATTTCACCTATCGAAGCCAGTAATTTGGCTAGTCGATTCGTTGAGGGGTGAAGTGACTTTTTTGGCCAAACAGAGATGAAATCGCCGCCGGGTCCAAATTTGCACAACGGTTCGGCGTGCTTATGTTCATCATTATTTATTCTCATTAATTCTATCCACCAAAACTTTTCAAATTACAGAGGATTTAGACATTCGTGGTAAATAGTTCTATCGGTAATGAAGGGTCAGAAACCCTAACAAAAACCGAACA
>JAGLSU010000097.1 GCA_023135935.1 Planctomycetota bacterium | reverse complement strand
CATCGGCTATATGCATCGGCCCGCAGTCGTTTCCGATTGCAAGATTGGAATTTTGCAGGACCCATGCGGTTTCTTCAAGGGACAGTTTCCCCCGCAGGTCGATTACCCGGTCAGATGTTAGCAGGGCTTTCGGTATGTGGTCATTTTCTGTTCCTATGATACAAATTTGAGCGTTCGGATGTTTTTGCAGCAGGATGTTTCCAAGTTGTTCGAAGTATGGCCAATGTTTATATCTCCACTTGTGTGTTGTTGTTCCGCCCGGTACGAGGCAAATCCGCAGGTCACTTGAGGCAATAGTTTCTTTCGGCTTTTGGGTTGAGACGTATAAGTCGGGTGTGCGGCTGTCGTAGCCAAGTCTGCTCAGCATGTCCATATTATATTCACGTTCCGGTTTGGTGCAGCGTCGATTTAGTCCTTCTTCGGTGTAATGTACTTGTCCCAGCGAGCAATGGCCTTTATTAAGTGAGATTCTGCCGCCCCATGGGACGAATGTATGTGTAAAGCGTTGACCTCGAAGTTGTTCGGGGCCAGCAGCTATATGGTTGACGGCGGACCAATTATCGAACAGGCCAGTCGAAGCGACTCGGATTGTAATTTCGGCTTTGGGCCACGAATCTCTTATGGCTTGGGCCAGCGGAGTAGCTTCTATGGAATTGCCGATTCCGGAATCCATAAGAACCAGTATTTTGGGTTCTATCGTAGGTTCGTTTGCCAGATTTTTATATTTTTTTATCTTTCTCTTATAATTGGCCCATCTTATTAAGCAAACGGATTGCTTGGCGGTATCCATTAGAGGTATGTAGCGGGCCGCTTTGTCCCAAAGGTGAATAAGTTTTATGCGGGCTGCTGTCATGGTTTAGTTTTGTAATGAAGCTGTGATTTCTTTGTATATACTTTCGATTTTTCTGACATGTTCGCCGACGTTGAACTGCTCTGAGGTTTTGAAAGCATTTTCGATTAGTTTTTTTCGGAGGTTATCGTCACTGGCTAATCGTCGGATAGATTCCGCGATTTCCTCGGGGCTGTCTTCGTGTACCAATAAACCGGTTTGTTCGTCTGTTATGATTTCGGATGGACCGTCCTTGCCGGAAAAAACGATAGGTACTTTCATTCTCATAAATTCTACGGCAACTCTTCCGCCCCAGTTCAACTGTAATCGCGGGTCCGTTTTTCCGAACGATTTTTGGTTCGATGGGTTTACGCCGACGTCGAAAGCAGACATTATTTCGGGGATGTTATTGCACATCCCTAAAAATCTGGTGCGGTTTGTTATACCCAGTTTTTGGGCAAGCTGTTCGAGCTCTTGCCGCAGCGGTCCGTCACCGGCTAAAACCAGAAGATAGCGAGGTGATTCCGACAAAAGCGAAGAAAAAGTTTCGAGAAGTATATCAATGCCTTTGACGGTGTGCAATCGGCCGACGTAGCCGACGACGAAATCATCATCGGCAATGCCGAGGTCTTTTCTGGCTTGTTTGCGGGATATCTTTTCGGCATCGAAAAATTTGAAATCCACGGGATTATATATGATTTTTATGAGGCTGTTTTCTACCGATGCTTTGTTGGTCAGTTCAAGGGCTATGGCTTGTGAATTTGCGATTATCGCCGCGGCTCTGCGGTGAAATATCCGCAACATGAATCTGTATAATGGCGAGGCGATACTTTTGCGTGAGATTCCACCGCGCTCATGGATAACAACACCAGCTTTACAGATAAAAGAAGCCAGCAGGCAGGTGATGATTGCTTTATCCAGTTGGGCGTGCAGGATGTCTATTTTTTGCTCTTTGCATAGCTTGGCTATGGCGAAAACGGTTCGTGGGTCGAACCTGCCGTATGTCAGGGTGATGATTTTCGAATCGATGGGTATTGTTTCCGGTTTTGCCCTGAGTGCGCATACGGAAATTTCGAACTGTTTTTTGTCTACGTTTTCTACGATGCTTTTTGTAGAGGCCTGACCGCCGCCGAGGCCCAGATGGTCAATTACATGTAAAACTCTAATAGCCATAGTTTATTGTTACTTATGAATTTTCTTTGCGATTACAGTGATAGGATAATATAAATTCGTCCGACAAACAAACCCAAGAGTATATTTTTTTAGCACGTCAAAGCGAAGCAGCAGCTTTAACGCCTTCTGTAATGTTCTTTGGTCCACTTTTTCGATTTGTTCGGCATTGAATTTATTAATAAATTCAGCTTGTCCGAGAGAAACAATTTCCAGGTTATCTCGATGGCGTTGTAGAGCCGAGCTGACATTTTTCGGTTTGACAATATTCAGGTGTTCATATCCGGCGGTGTAACGGCGGAGCATTTTCAAATAAATTCGCCCCATAGTTTTATTTAAGAACGGCAGCCAAATCAACCTGGAATGGCCTTCGTAAAAAGAATGAAAGTTCGGGCAGATATGATACATGATACCGCCGGGCCTTAAAATTCTGACACATTCGCTGAAGATGTGCTCAATGGAAGTGACGTGTTCCAAAACCTGAAAAGATACCACAAAATCAAAAGATTCGTCCGGTGTGGGTATGGTCCCGCCGTCATACAGCACAATGTCCAAATCCGGATATTTAGATTTGGTATTTTTGTAGTGGTCTTCGTTTATCTCTATGCCGGTAGATGTTAAGCCCGCCTTGTTGCATTCATTGAGAAATAAGCCATTTTTGAAACCGATTTCCAGAATCTTTTTGCCGTTGGGGTTTTCGACTTTGCAGTCAGACAAAAACGTTTCCAACTGATAACGAGCTTTTAGTTGTAGGGTGTTTTGTGATTCCATAGTTTTTTTGGCAAACGATTTATTCTGCGGCATTTGTTGTACAACTATAAACTTCCTGTAGGGTTTTGGATTGGAAGTTGTTTGCTTTTATGTGTTTTATTATTTTTTCGAGTCGGGTCAGGTACATTTTCTGTTGGAATTCGTTTCTGACGAAAGGAGTTTTGCCAGGGATGATTTCCATAGAGTGAAACATCAGGTTCAGTACCGGCTCGCGATAATTTTTTATAAACTCGTTAACGAGAATTTTCATTTCGGTAAAGGTCATGTGCGTCGGCCTTAACCATCTGTAGAACGGCCACCTATCGGGAAGCAGCGGCAGTCTTTTTTTCGAAATGGTTATAGGCACTTCCAGTATTTTCGAATCGCCCACGGAATAATAATTGTTTTCTGAAATAAAGTACGGCTGCTGCGGAGCCTTCGAGTGGTCAGGACCGTCCTGATATGACCAGTTTATTTGTGGGGTGATGGAACTGTCGACTTTGTAGCCAAGTTTTTCCAGGGATTTTATGGTATCGAGGTCGGCTCCGTATCTGGCTGCCCGATAGGAGACGGGGACGATACCAAATTTTTCTGCAATCAAATCGGTAAGGTTTTTAATCTTAGCGAATTCAGTTTCGGTATCGTACGCAAAGCAGGGATATTCATCGGAGCTTGTTCCCGCGAAGTTTTCGTGTTTTTTCTCCGGCTGAATATATTCGGAGTGCAGATGAGTTCCAATTTCAGCGCCTTGTTGAACTTCCTGTTTCAGGGCTTCGCAGCAATTGTCATTTTGCACCACTTCCGGCGAGACGAAATATACCGGCTTGATATCGTATTTGTCCCACAGCGGGCGCAGGATATTGGGTATACCGCTTAGAACCGAGTCGAAAGTCAACGGGTCGGAGCGTTTCCAATGGATGTCACAATCCGGCTCGGTATCTATTGTTATGCAAAAAGTTTTTCCCATTACGACGTCCTGGATTGAATAATTTCTTCATACAGTTCAACGAATCTGGCAGCTATATTTTTCCAACTGAATTGCTGCACTTGCTCAAGGGCCGCTGTGGAAAGTTGCTGACGCAATTTCTCGGAGGAAATCAGCTTGTTGATGTTATCACGAATTCCGGCAACGTCTCGAGGCTGTACAAACAGCGCGGCATGGCCCGTTACTTCGGGGCAGCCGGCGGCATTGGAAGTGATTATGGCTGTTCCGGCAGCCATGGCCTCCAGTAATACCGTTGGAAAGTTTTCCGCTTCCGAAGGAAAGACAAATATAGAACTTTTATTAAACAGGTCGTAAAACCTCTGGTCATCTTTTTCGAGCCAACCCCAGAATTTAATGGGAGTTTTTGAGCCCTCGGCAAGTTTTTTAAGTTCGCCCAGATACGGGCCTTCTCCGATTACGTTTACCTGCCAATCAGTTTGCATATCTTTGACCGCCTCGATGACATATTGAAAACCTTTGAAATTAAAAATCCTGCTGCACAACAATATGCTTTTTGTTTTTTCGGATGACTTGAACCGGTCGAGATAAATCCCGTTCGGGATAACATTTACTTTGGCATCGGGACAATTTTTTATAATTAGTGTTTTCAGGTATTCACTCGGCGAGGTCAAAGCCGGAGCGCTTCGTGCCAGAAAACGCCATGCGGGATTGATGAGCTTATGAACCAGGCCGAATCTTTCGGGATTGTGTCCGGGAATATCGGTTCCGTGACATGTAATCAAAAAAGGCGTATTGGTCAGCTTGCCGGCTACCCACGCCAACGGTCCGCCGGGAACGATGAAGTGACAATGTATTATGTCGTATCTGTTTTTGCGTATCAGATTCAAAGTCTTAATAACTGAGCCCGGTAAGTATGTCGCGAGTTCATGCGTGTAGGCGACATCTGGTCTTTTGCGAATTGCGGGCGTTCTGTATATATTTATTCCATCGATTGTTTCAAAGCGAGCCAGGTCCCCGTAGTGCATCGTGACCACATCGACGGTGTTGCCCATTTGGACCATCTGTTTTGACAGCTCGAAGCTGACGGGACTTGCGCCGCCGCCGACAGGGGGAAATTCATGATTTAGCATTAGCAGTTTTAATTTTGACACAGCTATTGCAGTTCCTTATTTGCTTGCGAGGTTTTCAGGCGAAAAACTCTTTGGTCGCCGAACATCCTGTGGACAATATTACGTCCGTCCTTTGTCGTTCCATATTGTGTTGGTTCGGCCAGGTCGTAATTTTTCATAACGAATTCTCTAAATGATTTCAGTATTTCGTATCTAAGCGCCTCGTCTTCATCGAATGTTTTGCGAAGCAGCTGGGCCCAGCCTTTATCATACTTATCGATTATATCTTTGTCGTGCGACATCAAGGCGGCTTTTTTCAATCCCATAATTCCTGGTGGTATTGTCGGCCATAATTCGTATGGCGGTCTTTCCATTGGCACGTGACGTTTTCGCGAGTCCACGATAAATTTGGGCATCTCGTTTTCGAATTCGGCCAATATGCCGGCAATTGTTTCTTTGAGTTTCGCAGGTGCCGTTCGCGGCATGTGGAAAGCCACAGCTGTTGGACTGAAGCGCTGGGCTCTTACATATATCCCGGGATACCAACCCCAGACGTACATTTTGTCGGTGGGTCTGGAATTAGTTCGGATATAATCAGCTACAGCTTGCCAGGGGTAAGTGAGCTGGTTTTTTCTAACCTTTGAGACTTGCTGCCACTTTTGTGTGTAACCTCTCCTTTTTTTCCCGTAGTACATGCCTGAATCCGGGCTTTTCGGCATGCCGAAAATAATGGGCCAGACCAAAACAATCATCAGCACGAATCCCGAAGCTGCGATGAAAAACCATCTGCCCTTATGCAGCGCGGTTGAAAATTTTTCGCTATAAAGTGCGATTACGTATCCGCCCAACATCGCCGCCGACGCATTTAGCGGGAGATAATATTGTTGATACGAACGCGGGCTTATCCATACGAAGGCCATATCGGCAAGCCACCATACGGCGAACAGTAAAACGAATCTGTCGCAAGCGAGTTTTGTGTCATCTTCGCCTTCTTTTCTTCGGTGGATAATAATTCTGATGATTCTTAAGATAATCGCAATCACAGCAAGTGCAATCGGGAGTATAAGCATTTTGTAGTATCGCAGCACCTTCGGCCATTGCTGCGAGAAGGGAATGAGTTTTTTTGCTTGAGATAGATAGCCCGATGCCGCTTTCGCCTGTTCGCTGGTTTCTGCGGCAGGAAGTATTTTTGCTGCTGTTTTCCAGGCGAATGAATAAGGCAGGCCCGTTTGGACGTCCCAGCCGATTATCCAAATGTACAGTGGAGCCATAGCTATAACGACTCCCGCTGCCAATAATAAAATGTCGATACCTGTTTGCTTTAAGTTTTTGTGTTTGAATATCGGCTGAGCAATTACGAAAAATCCGACCGCACAAATTGCCGAAACTCCTGTTTCTTTAAAAAGCGGAGCCAAACTGAGAAAAGCTCCAGCCAAAACGGCTTGCCAGCGACGGCCTCCGAGTTGATACAAAACGAAACAGCTTATCCCCATAACCATAAAGGCCGTCATGTATTGCTCTTTTACATTGCCGAATTTTGCGATAGTTGGTGCGGACAGATAAATTGAAGCTATTATTACGCCTGTTGCAGCGGCGAAAGTTCCGAATAGCTTTCGCATGGAAATAAACATGAAGATAAGCGCAGCCGCCTGCAAAATCGCCTGGATAAGTTTCGGACCGATTTCATTGAACCCGAATAGTTTCACCCCAAGCATATTTACCAGCAATGTCCCCAAGGCCGCACTTGGTATTTCCTCTACGCCGATTTTTGCGCCATCGATGATGTGTTTTGCCGAATAAACGTTGGCGCCGCTATCGAAAGGGTCAGGGGAGTTTAATTCAAAATATCTTCCCAGGCAAAATGGAATTGCGGCCAGAATTACTATTACTACGAAGACAATAAACTTTTTTTTGCTTTTATCGTCAGTGGACAGTTTTTGTTTGTGGATTTTTTTTGAGGGTCTGGTCTTTCGGGACGGCTTGGTCATTTTTTAAACCCCCTTGCTGTCGGGTGATTCGAGCATCTCTTTTATGACATAAGTCGAGCGGTTTTGTGACTCGTGATATGTCCGAACCAGCAACTCAGCCTGCAGTCCCATCAGAATTAATAAAAGCGTAGTTGTAATCAGCATGGCTGTTAGAACCAACAGCGGGTTTCTATTCATAGCCAAATGTTCAGGGGAAACAAATTTTTGATACAATACCATCAGACCCGAAGCCATTGAACCTAAAGCGGTTATCAATCCAAGACCGCCAAAAACATAAATTGGTTTCGTGGAAAATGAACCGAGGAACTTTACGGTAACGAGGTCCAATATAACTTTCCAGGTTCGTCCGAGACCATATTTTGCTACGCCGGCGGTTCTTGGTCTGTGGTTTACAACTATCTCTTCTATTTTTGCGCCGCTCCAACTCGCCAACGCCGGAATGAACCGATGCATCTCACCATACAGATTTATTTCCGCTAAGATTTCTCGGCGGTACGCTTTGAGTGTGCAGCCGAAATCGTGAAGTTTAACGCCGGTGATTTTTGCGATTAACCAATTCGCAATCATTGAAGGCAGCAATCGTCTGATTGCATGGTCGTGTCTTTTCTTTCTCCAGCCGCTTACGACATCGAAACCCTCGTTGATTTTATCAACCATTTTGGGGATATCGGCAGGGTCGTTTTGCAGGTCGGCATCCAACGCGATGATAATATCTCCCCGGGCATGGTCAAAGCCGGCACTTAGGGCGGCGGTCTGCCCGAAATTTCTGCGGAATTTAATTACTCGGACTTTGCTGTCGGATTGGTGCAGCTGGGTCAGCTTGCCGAAACCACCGTCGGTGCTGCCGTCATCGATGAATATTATCTCGTAATTGTATTTGCCGCTTAAGGTTTGAGTAATTTGGTCATAAAGAGGTCCTATATTATCCTGCTCGTTAAGCAGCGGAACCACAATCGATAATTCAAGGTTTTGACTGTCCATGGTCTACTCCTTAAGAATACGCATTTGTACTATGGTAATGGTTAAAATATCGTCTGTAAAGGCATATCTAAATAGTTAAAATCCCAAAATATAAGACCGAAATAGCTATAAATTCTGTTGCATCGACAGGATGGAAATTGTTTGCTTAGGGGTGTTTTTTTCATTAAACTAAGGATTATATTAAAACAATCGCTTTCTTTGCGTCGTAGTTCGAGTTGGAGACTAATAACATGAAGCGTAATTTTTGGATTTTAACCGTTTTTACCATCGTTTGTGTCTTGCTGTTGCAGTTCGGCTGTGAGGAGCAGGCCAAGGTGACAAAGCCCTCGGAGCCAACTGCCGATTCGTCACAAGCCATTAACGATACCAATGGGGCTGGGCCTGAAATTACATTCGATAAAACAAGTCATCATTTTGGCAAGATGAAACCAGGAACTAAAAGTGAATATGAGTTTAAGTTTAAGAACACAGGCGGCAAATTGTTGAAAATCGGGAAAATTACTCCCAGTTGTACTTCATGTACGGTTGCTAAGTTGGACAAGAAAGAATATTTACCGGGCGAAAGTGGAACGTTGAAAGTGGCATACACCTCACACCAAAAGTCTGGAAGAAAACGCTATGCCATATATATATCCAGCAATGACAAGGCAAACCCTAAGACCAAGCTGGATATAAGAGCCGATGTTTTGAGGATAGTCGATTACAAGCCGAATAAACTGAAAATATCTTTCAAGCAAGGCAAGCCCGTCTGTGCTGATATTATTCTTAAAAGTTTCGATGGTACTGCGTTTGCGATAACGAACTTTGCGTCAACGGGTGGTATCATAACTTTCGATTATGACCCCCAGGTTGAGGCAGAAGAGTTTATTATCAAACCCAAAATTGACGCGGAAAAATTCCAAAGAGTCCTGAAAGGAGATATCAAAATTGGATTGACCCATCCGTGGCGTAATTTAGTCGTCATTCCTTTCGAGGTAATACCGGAATTTTCCGTTACCCCGTCGGCGATAAGTCTGCTTAAAGTTACACCGAAAAAACCGATAGAAAGGGAAATGTGGGTAGTCAATAATTATGGTGAGGAATTTGAAATCGAACCGGTAACATCGAAAAAAGGTTTCGTAAAGGTTTTGCGGCAGGAAAAAGTTGAGGGCAGTTATAGGCTCGATTTGCAAATAGTACCTCCTGCCAAAGATGGCGCGAGCACTTTTTCTGATACGCTTTATATACAAATAAAAGGCGGCAAAAAGCTCGAGGTTGCTTGTCGTGCATTCTATGCCGAGTAAAGTCAGCGTTATTCCTATCTTTGTAATGCTAACAAATTGCTTGCCTGGGGATATTTTTTTCATTAAACTCAAAAATTGTCCGAAAACAATTATAGCTTTACATCGTAAATTGATTTGGAGATTAAGAATATGAAGCGTGATTGCTGGGTTTTAACCGTTTTTATCGTCATTTGCCTGCTATTGCAGTTTGGCTGCAAGGGACAGGCCAAAGTGACATCCACTCCAAAATCCGCAGAGGTGGTTTCGCAATCAGATGCTGATGGAGATGTGCCCGAAATCACATTTGACGAAACGGTTCACGATTTTGGCGAGGTGGGACCGGGCTCGAAAAACAAATGTGAGTTCAGGTTTACAAATACAGGAAAAGGACTGTTGAAGGTTGATAAGAAAATCAAAACTTCCTGTGGTTGTACCGTCCCTGAACTGGACAAAGAAGAATATACGCCTGGTGAAAGCGGGATTATAAAGGTTTCTTACCATGTGAGCTCGAAGCCTGGAGAATCAACCAAGCACATGTATGTAAAGACAAACGATAAGAACAACCCTAAAGTTACATTGGATGTAAAAGCCAAGGTGGTGAAGAAAGTCGATTATAAACCGGCGAAGCTGAAAATTTCTCTCAAGGCAGGCGAGCCTGACTATGATGATATTACTCTTAAAAGTCTTGACGAAAATACGTTTGCGATAAAGAGCTTTACGTCAACGGGCAATTTAATAACCTATGTTTATGACCCCGCGGTCAAGGCAAAAGAGTTTATTATCAAACCCAAAATTAACATGAAAAAATTTCAAAAAACCCTGAGGGGAAGTATCAAAATCGGTTTAACCCATCCGGGATGCAATCGGGTTGTTATTCCTTTTGAAGTGCTGCCGGAATTTACCGTTACCCCATCGGTGATTAGTTTGCTCAGGGCTACACCGGGAAAACAGATAGAAAGAGAACTGTGGGTGCTTAATAACTATGGTGAGGAATTTGAAATCGGAGCGGTAACATCGAGAAAAGATTTCGTAAAAGTTTTAGAGCAGAAAAAATTTGGTAAGCGTTATAAGTTCAAAGTACAGATAACCCCGCCTCCTAAAGGTGAGTCGAACTCTTTTTCTGACAAGTTTCTTATAAAAATAAAAGACGGCTCGCAACTTGAGGTCGTTTGTCGCGGATATTATGCGAAATAATAAATAGAATACGTTCTCTGGTTTTCAGTTATGAAAACGGCTAACAGAATTATCATGATTGCTGCGGGTTTGATTTTTATCGTCGCAGCTATACTTAAAACTCATCAGCTCCTCACTGAACCGATTATCAGTAAGGGCTTCTGGGAGTCATGGGAGTTCTTCGTAATACAGATACCGCTGGAACTTGGACTTGGTATATGGCTTATCAGCGGATTATTCAAAAAACCAGTCTGGCTGATATCGGTATTTGCTTTTGTCGCATTTATCGTGATAACTTTGTACAAGGCTCTGATGGGCTTTGAGTCCTGCGGTTGTTTCGGCGTAGTGACCGTCAATCCATGGTTAACTGTTGCCGCAATCGATTTGCCGTTTTTGCTTTTGCTATTAATTTTCAGACCCAAAGGCGAGAAACTTTTACCACCGCCCTGGCCTTCAGCGAAACATTTTTGGGGCGTTGCCATACCGACCTTTATACTTCTAACGGCTATTGTACCCGTACTGATATTCAATAAACCGCCGGATAAAACGGATAAGTATGAAGTGGTAAAGCCGGAAGAGTGGACCGGGCAAGCACCATCGGAAAAAAAAGAATGGCCGCTGCTGCAGTACATCGATATCGCACAGTCGCTGCGTTCGAACATAGCGGTTGTGCTGCTTTATAGGGCTGATTGTGAGGATTGCCATGAAGCCATTCCGTTTTATGACCAGATGGCTCGCGGCATGACCGGTGAAACTTCGGTACGTTTTGCGTTTGTTGAGATTCCGCCATACGGCCAGGAAACCGACGATATTATCCCTGATGATACGCCGTGCCTTAGAGGAAAACTCGATTCGAAAAAAGAATGGTTTAATATTGAAACTCCTCTTGTTGTTGTGATAATGAACGGTTCAGTAGTTAAGTTCTGGCAGGGGCAAAGCCCTCCGCTCGACGAAATAATGAACACGGTATTTTCCGATGGCCAATAGCTTTGTTGAGGAAAATTATTTATTGGATGGAACCAATGGCTTCCAGCGATGTCAAAGAGTAAAGGACTTAGGAACACTAAGATGATAAAGACATTGCGAATAACAAGTATTATAGTGGCGATACTATCCATCGTCTTTTTCTCCTTTCCCGTATTTTTCGGTTTTCGCGGAGATAAAGACGTTAAGGAATTTCTAAACTCACCGGGTGTGATAGAACAGTTCAGCAGAGCCAAGGTAAATAAAGCAAAAGGCCGTGATGACCAGGTTTCACCTCTTGTAAAACAAGCCGAATTATTTGCACTCTATTTGGACCCGCCCGCAAAGCCAAAACCCAGGTCGCAGGTATCCCGTAAGCCGAGTGCGCCGCGCAGACCGCCAAAAGTTAAGGCCAAGTTTGACCTTGTCGGTACAAGTTACTATTCGAAACGACCGGAACAGTCACTGGCGTTGATAGAT
>JAGLSU010000096.1 GCA_023135935.1 Planctomycetota bacterium | reverse complement strand
TGATCGCAATTACGACCAATAGCTCTACTAATGTAAAACCTTTTCGCTTCATGAGTTTTCTCCTTTAGCTCTTCTCGAGATTCGCTTACTAAACCATTTTTAAGCCCAAATTATTTTGTTAAGAAAACAGGTACTCATAAATTATAACTATTTTCTCGCGAACCTCTTTTTTATATTTTTCCGCCTAAATAATGGTCGGTATAATTCAGTGGAACCAAATCCTGTCAAAAATCCTTCGTAATGACTATACTCGCTCAATGCCGCTAACAGCTTAAGCTGAAATCAAAAATAAAGCACTTTGGGCAGGTGGGTTTGAGATATGAAACAAATACCGTATAGAATGATAACAATTTAAATTATATATATAGACTTCTTAAACCCATTTACCTCTGCTTAAATCCTAACACAGATATACCCACTTGTCAAATATTTTTCGGCAAATAACGCCTAATACCTTGAAAATTTCGTAATTTAGCTTAATATCTTCATCAAATAACCTGCAATTTCTAAGGTATGAACATGGAAAAAACACCTGAAAACACAGAAAACCTCTTAAAAAAACACGGACAAAACCAACTTTTAGCATTCTGGCAACAGCTAAACTCAGACCAAAAGCAGGCCCTGCTGACTCAAATCCAGCAATTAGACCTGCCAAAAATAGATGATTGGGTCGCCAATTATGTCAAAAAATACACACCACCCGCAATACCTACCGACTTCGACCCAGCACAATCCTACACCCATTCACCGGTAAATTCGGACCAGAAAAACAAGTATGACGAAGCTGTACAGTTAGGGAAAAAACTAATCTCAGATGGCAAGATAGCCGCTTTCGTCGTTGCTGGCGGACAAGGTACCCGGCTCGGATTCGACGGTCCAAAGGGCAATTACCCCATCAGCCCCATAAAGAACAAAACACTTTTCCAAATCTTCGCCGAAACCATAAAAGCCGTCTCGGAAAAATACCAAGCCACCTGCCCATGGTATATTATGACCAGCCCGCTAAACTACACACAAACTGTTGAAATCTTCCGCTCAAACAACTATTACGGCTTGGATGAAAAAAACGTTATCATTTTCCAGCAAGGAACCTTACCAAATTTCGGATTCGACGGCAAAATCCTGATGGCTGAAAAAGACAAAATCGCCTCCTCACCAGATGGCCATGGCGGAAGCCTAAAAGCACTTTACGAAACCGGTGCTGTCGAAGACATGAAAAAACGCGGCACAGAATTCATTAGCTATTGGCAAATTGATAACTCCCTTGTAAATCTTTTCGACCCGCTTTTCATCGGCCTGCACGCACTCGACGAATCCGAAATGTCTTCAAAAGCCCTTATAAAATTCGAACCAAAAGAAAAAGTAGGCAACTTCTGTTTAGTTGACGGAAAAGTAACTGTCATCGAATATAGTGACTTGCCCGATGAACTCGCAGAAAAACGAAACACGGATGGTTCACTTGTCTTTAACCTCGGCAGTATTGGCATACATATCATCAGTAGAACTTTCGTCGAAAAAATAAATAAAAAAGGCTTTGCGCTTCCTTTCCACAGAGCTGCCAAAAAAATCCCTTACATCGACCAGCAGGGAAATGTAATCAAGCCCACAGAACCGAACGGCGTAAAACTCGAAACATTTATCTTCGACGCCCTGCCTCTTGCCTCAAATTCAATAATCCTGCAGACAAAACGTGAAGAATTCGCACCGACAAAAAATGCCACCGGTATCGATAGCGCAGAAACCGCAAAACAAATAACTGTTGCTCGCGCCGCCGACTGGCTTGATTCTGCCGGAGTCCCCGTCCCCAGAAAACCGGATGGCTCACCCGATTGCCTCATAGAAATAGCCCCAAGCTTCGCTGTCGAAAAAAATGACATCAAAGAAAAAATAAGCCAAATCCCGCAAATAAAACCAAATGACCAAATCTATTTGGACTAACCGAACCATTGGATTATCCTTGAAATATGCCGAAAACCTGATAGCATAAGCAAAACTAAATATCTTGTGGCAAACACCTAAAAACAGGAGGTTATAATAATGGAAAGCAAATCACTGAGCCGACGCGATTTCATGAAAGGCTGTGCCGCAACAAGCACCGCCGCAATTCTCGGAAGCGGCTTGGCTCCAAGGAAAATCTTCGCAGGAAATAACGGCAAAAAACCAAATATCGTACTGTACGTATCTGACGACCACGGACTTGATGCCCTCGGCTGCTATGGCAACCCAATCATCAAAACACCAAACATGGACTCTCTCGCTGCAGAAGGTGTTCGCTTCACAAATGCCTTTTGTACTTCTGCCAGTTGCAGTGCAAGCCGTTCCGTAATTCTCAGCGGCATGTATAATCATGCAAACGGTCAGTACGGCCACCAACACGGTTATCATCACTTCGTATCATTCGATAAAGTAAAGAGTCTGCCCGTCTTACTAAGCGAAGCCGGATACCGCACCGCCCGTGCCGGCAAACTGCACGTTG
>JAGLSU010000095.1 GCA_023135935.1 Planctomycetota bacterium | reverse complement strand
TAAGGGGTTATGTTATGAAGTTCGATAAATTCACTTTGAAAGCGCAGGAAGCATTGGCGACTGCTCAACAGATAGCGATGGCTAAGTCGCATACTGTTCTTTCGCCGTTACATCTTTTGAGTGCGATGTGCAGCGACGATGAAGGTATCGCGATAATGATATTGAAAAAAATTGGCGCTGACGTTTCGCGTATTCAAGATATGACAGAAAGTGAACTCAGGCGATTGCCGCAAGGCAGCAAGGAGAATTTGCTTACACCAGAGCCAGTATTTAATCAGATAGTATTGGATGCTCAGAACCATGCGGACGCGATGGGTGACGAATATTTGAGTGTTGAGCATTTGTTTATTTCGCTGGCAACGGTACAAAGCGACGCAAGAGAGATTTTGCGGCTTAACTCGGTTACAGCGGAACAAATTGAACAGGCATTGAAAGATGTTCGAGGCGGAGAGAAGGTGACGGACCAGAATCCGGAAGAAAAATACAAAGCGTTGGAGCGTTACGGGATAGATTTATTGGAGATGGCGCGGCAAGGTAAGCTTGACCCGGTTATCGGCAGAGAGGAAGAGATACGAAGATGTATGCAGGTTCTTAATCGAAGAACGAAAAATAATCCTGTATTGATTGGAGAACCGGGCGTTGGTAAGACGGCGATTGCGGAAGGTCTTGCTCAACGGATAGTGGCCGGTGACGTGCCGACGGGCCTGAGGAATAAAAGGATAATCGCTTTGGACATGGGTTCATTGATAGCAGGGACAAAATTCAGGGGCGAATTCGAAGACAGGTTCAAAGCGGTATTGAAAGAAGTCATAAGTGCCGGAGGAGAGATAATACTTTTTATAGATGAGCTGCATACGATTGTTGGGGCGGGCAAGGCGGAAGGCGCGGTCGATGCGGGAAATTTATTGAAGCCATCGCTTGCACGGGGTGAACTACGGTGTATCGGGGCTACAACGATTGATGATTATCGCAAGTATGTGGAAAAAGACGCGGCATTGGAGAGACGTTTTCAGCCGATAGTGGTAGACCCGCCTACCGTTGAAGAGACGATAGCGATTCTTCGTGGGTTGAAGAACCGGTATGATACACATCATGGGGTGAGAATTACGGATGCGGCATTGGTGTCGGCAGCGACTTTGTCCAATCGGTATATATCGGACAGGTGGCTTCCGGACAAGGCCATAGATTTGATGGACGAGGCAGCATCTAAGTTGAGAATTGAGAATGATTCGATGCCGGCGGAACTGGACAACGCCCGCAGGCGAATAGTTCAGTTGCAAATCGAACGTGAAGCATTGAAGAAGGAAAATGACGCAGCGAGTAAAGAGCAGTTGAAGAAGGTGGACAAACAACTGGCTGAGTTGAAAGAAAAAGATACGAAGCTGACCGGCCAATGGGAAGGCGAGAAGGGTCAGATAAATGCGATAAAGCAATTGAAAGAGGAAATGGAGAATTCTCAGACCGAATTCGAGAATTTGCAACGTAAGGGAGATTTGGAGGGAGCAGCCCGCTTGAAATACGAAACGATAGCGGGATTGAAAAAAGAGCTCGAGAAGAAGGAGTCGGAGCTTTCGAAATCCGAGATGTCGATGATTCAGAATGAGGTATCAGAAGAAGATATAGCAGCAGTAGTATCGAAATGGACGGGGATACCGGTCGAGAAACTTTTGAGCGGTGAGCGAGAGCGATTGATGAAGATGGAGGAAGCGATTGGTAAACGAGTGGTTGGTCAGGAAGAGGCAGTTGCGGCATTGTGTAACGCGGTTCGCAGAAGTCGGGCGGGACTTAGCGAGATTGGTCGGCCTATAGGGACATTTTTGTTTTTGGGGCCTACGGGCGTGGGGAAGACGGAGTTATCGAAGGCGCTGGCGGATTTTTTATTCAATGACCCGAACGCAATGATACGGATAGACATGAGTGAATTCATGGAGCAGCACTCGGTCGCTCGGCTTATCGGTTCGCCGCCGGGGTATGTAGGTTATGAGGAAGGCGGCAGACTGACCGAGGCGGTAAGACGAAAACCATATTCGGTAATTTTGCTTGATGAGATAGAAAAGGCACATATCGACGTGTTTAATATTTTGCTGCAGGTGTTTGATGACGGACGTTTGACGGATGGCCAAGGCAGGATGGTCGATTTTAAGAATACGGTTATAATTATGACGAGCAATATTGCCGGCCACCAGATTCAGGAGTTGACGGAAGAGGAGAGTGCCGACTGGGAGATAGAAGCACATGTTAAGGATGTATTGAAGCAGGCCTTTCGGCCGGAATTTTTGAACCGTATCGATGAGATGATAGTCTTTCACGTTCTTACGAAAGAGCACCTGCGAAAGATAGTGGACATTCAACTCGGATATCTGGAAGAGCGATTAGAGCAACGTAAGATTAAGATTGAGTTTACCGACAATGCCCGCAAGCAGATTATGGACGAAGGTTATGATGCGGCTTATGGCGCGAGGCCTTTGAAGCGAACAATTCAACAGCGGCTGGAAAACAAGCTCGCCACCGAGATTTTGGCAGGCAAATTCGCCGAAGGTGACACAATAAAAATAGATGCCGAGGGTTACAGATTTAAGTTCGAGAAAAAATAATATTAATTTTTTGAGATTTCATGTTGACAGAGACCCGCTATGTCGATAATCTAACTTTTTTAAAGTTTTTCCAACGGAGTTTTTTTGATGAAACTATTTAAAAGATACATGCAAAAGCAATTCACAAGCCTGGCAAAAGGTACGGGAAATGCACATCCGGTAATGAATTGGCGCATGTCTGTCCAGGTATTCATTAAGGAGAACAGTCCTTAGAAGAACTTTATATTTTAAAAAAATAAAAGCCTTCCAGGATTGAATTTCTGGGAGGCTTTTTTATTTGGTAAAATTATTTAGAGAAAGTGTAAGGGAAGCAGTTATGGAAACTAAAGAAATGTCCATCGGGAACTATGAAGAAGCTATTTCGCTGTGGGAAAGCTGCGAGTCGGTAGGATTAGACAAACGAACTGACTCGCGAGAAAGGATTTCGATATATTTGCAGCGTAATCCGGGTTTAAGCTTTGTGGCTTTGGAAAACAGCAAAGTTGTCGGAGTCGTTCTATGTGGACATGAAGGACGACGAGGGTATCTGCATCATTTGGCTGTCGCCGAGGGCTACCGCAGAAAAGGTGTCGGTAAAGCGCTGGTAGAGCGAGTGGTTTCGAAATTGCGATTAGTTGGTATCCGAGCGTGCCATATATTCGTTTTTGCTGATAATATCGACGGTCAGGAGTTCTGGCAAAATATTGGCTGGAACGAACGAACGGACCTGAAAATCATGTCCAAGAATATTACTTTATAAATTGGCAAGATTAAAAAAATGACCGCGAAACTGAAATTACAATATGATAAAAACAGATATCCCGTAATTGAAACTGAACGCCTTGTCCTGAGAGCTTTTAGTCTTAGAGATGCTCCGAATGTACAGAAATTGGCTGGCGATAAGGATATTGCATTGACAACCCTTTTAATACCTCATCCTTATGAAGATGGAGTAGCTGAAGAATGGATTGGGAAACACCAAGAAGAATTTAAAAAGGAGAAGTCTGTTATTTTCGCCATTGTTGATCACAAGCAAGATTTTCTGATAGGGTCGATTGGTTTAACCATAGATAAGGAGTCTGAAAAAGCTGAATTAGGCTACTGGATTGGTAAACCATATTGGAATAATGGTTATTGCAGCGAAGCAGCCAAAGCGGTTTTAGAATATGGTTTTGGGATATTAGGATTGAATCGTATATACGCTCATTATTTGAATCGCAATCCTGCATCGGGCCGTGTTTTGCAAAAGATTGGATTGTCATATGAAGGGTGCTTAAGGCAACATATTAAAAAATGGGATGTATTTGAGGATATGATAATTTATGGGATTTTGAAGACAGATTTGCATTCAAAAAGATTAAAGGGCGATAAGAAGTGGTTATAGGTCGAATAGGAAACGATAATACCCTTCCGTAAGTCCTATAACCCTGCCTTGCGGTAGTTTCGGGCAAATCAGCAAATTACTGAATTTTCGAAATTTATCTTGCACTTATTGCGTTGAGTAATAAGAATTGTCGATAAGATGGTACTACGTGTTTTTTTATGAAATTCAACATTACAAGGGCGACTAAATGAAAGTTAAAAAGGTATTAGAGCGAGCAGAAAAAGACGGTATTAAATTTGTTACGCTGCAATTCACTGATTTGCTGGGTGTAACAAAGGAAGTTGTGATACCAGTCGAAGGTCTCGAAGGCGCATCTCGCGACGGTGTTTGGTTCGATGGTTCTTCGGTGGAAGGTTTTGCGCGGATTCAAGAGAGTGATTTATTTTTGAAGCCGGACATGGATACGTATGCGGTAGTACCGTGGCTGACCGAAGACGGTAAGACAGCAAGGTTGATATGTGATATTTATAATTCGGATGGTGAACCGTCCGATGGTGACCCGAGGTATATTCTCAGACGAGCGGCAGCCGAAGCGAAGAAAATGGGATTCAAATATAATGTTGGTCCTGAACCGGAATTTTATCTGTTTAAGACCGGCGAGAAGACCAGGACAACACCGTTGGACTATGGTAGTTATTTTGATTTGGCATCTCATGAAGGATATAAAGTTACCAAGCAAATAATGGGTGCGTTGGAAAGTTTCGGGATGGAAGTGGAAGCGTCGCATCATGAGGTTGGTCACGGTCAATATGAGATAGCGTTTAAATACGGTGAGTGTCTGGATATAGCGGACAAGGTGTTGACGTTAAAATATACCGCAAAGCGAACGGCTCAGGTACATGATTTACACGCTACATTTATGCCAAAGCCAATGATGGGTGCCGCGGGTTCGGGTATGCACGTACATCAAAGTTTATTTGATATCGCAACAGAGAAAAACGCATTCTACGATGATGACGATAAATACAATTTTTCGAAGGTTGCATATAATTTCATAGCCGGTCAAATGAAACACATCAAAGCGATGAGTGCCATAGTTTGCCCGACGGTTAATTCATATAAGAGATTGGTATCCGGTTATGAAGCACCGGTATATATCACATGGGCTACGGCGAACAGGTCGGCACTATTGCGGATACCAAGATGGTTCAAGACGAATAAAGCAGCGGCAAGGGTAGAGTTGCGTTGTCCGGACCCAAGCTGCAATCCATATCTTGCATTTGCAGTGATGCTTCGAGCAGGTCTGGAAGGAATCAAGAACGATATGCAAGCACCCGAGCCGATAGAGGAGAATATTTATCAACTCGATGAGGAAAGCAGAATAAGTAGAAATATTGACTTGCTGCCGACATCAATTGACCAAGCAATGCATGAGTTCAAGAGAAGCGAACTTATGCGAGATGTGCTCGGTGAGCATTTGTTCGAAAAATATATCGATGTGAAAACGAAAGAGTGGGACGAGTTCCGGCTTCAAGTTACACCGTGGGAGATTGATACCTATTTAGACACGTTCTAAACTCTATATTTATCAGAGATTCATGGGGATACCTCGTTTGGCGAGGTATTCTTTCATTTCGGTTATGGTGTAATTTCCAAAGTGCGTAATAGAAGCCATAAGTACAGCGTCCGCGTGGCCATCGATGATGGCATCATAGAGGTGGTCAAGATTACCCGCCCCGCCGGAAGCAATTACTGGAATATTGACAGCGTCGGTGACAGCTTTATTTAGTTCGTTATCATAGCCAGCTTTCGTACCATCGGCATCCATGCTGGTAAGGAGTATTTCACCAGCACCTAATTGCTCGCCTTTGGCAGCCCACTCGACGACGTCAATATCGGTCGGTTCGGTGCCGGCTTTTACGCAAACATTCCATTTGCCGGGAAGTTTCTTTGAGCGTCGGGCATCGATAGCAAGAACTACGCACTGGTTTCCGAAACGTTTAGAGGCATCAGCTAACAGGTTTGGATTTTGGACGGCAGCGGTATTTATGGAAACTTTTTCGGCACCGCTTCGCAATAGCAAATCCATTTGTTCAACGGTCTGGATGCCGCCGCCAACGGTAAAGGGGATGAAGACGTTTTCAGCAACTTTTTCGACGAGTTCGACGATGGTTTTTCTGGAACGGATGGTAGCGGTGATGTCGAGGAAAACGAGTTCATCGGCACCGGTGTCGCTATATCTCTTGCCCAATTCTACGGGGTCACCGGCATCACGAAGATTTATAAAATTGACGCCTTTGACAACACGGTTGTCTTTTACGTCGAGGCACGGAATGATTCTTTTGGTTAACATTAAGGATTGGCTCCTTCGCAAATTCCGGCGAAATTTTTAAGTACATTCAAGCCGGTTTGGCCGCTTTTTTCAGGATGGAACTGAGTGCCATATATATTTTTCTTCTGCACGGAGGCAGATAACTCGAAACCATAATCAGTGTAAGCTGTTTTTGTTTCGATATCAGTGACATCCGCATAGTACGAGTGCGCAAAGTAAAAATGTTTTTGTTTTTCCAAACCATCAAACAAATTCATATCCTCGGGCAAATCTACAAGGTTCCATCCCATATGGGGAATCACCCTGCCGGTAGGAATTGGAACGATATTGCCTTGAATTAATCCGAGCCCATTATGTTGGCCATGCTCACAGCTTCGGTCGAAAAGCAACTGGAAGCCAACACAAATACCCAACAGAGGTTTCCCGTTATTGGCAAGTTTTTTTATCAGTTCCGCGAGTGAACCCAAGGCGTTTACGGCATACCCGAATGCGGCGACACCAGGGAGAACGATGCCAGTAGCGGATTCAATGGTTTCCGGTTTGCAGCTTAAAGTTACGTCGCAGCCTATGTATTTAAAGGCATTACAGACACTTTTGACGTTTCCTACATTGTAATCGATGACAACTATCATAAATGAGATTAAACCGCATTTATGGGGAATAGTCAAATAAAAACCCACACGACCGATAAGTACGTCTTATGTCGTAATAAGACGCACTAATAATACAAGCCAGTTTAATTAATTTCCATTCCAGTAGTCAGCTTCCTATTATGAGTTAGGCAAACACATTTTTTGTAAAAGCACTTTGGAAGGAAGCACTATGGAAAAGAGAAGAAAAAGAAGGTACTCGAAATTATTAATCACTACGGTGTTGCTGATGCTTTTGCTGTGCGGTACAGCTGTGGCAACGGAAGAGAGTGGATTAAATCAACTTACCACTTCTTCCAATGTCTTCTTCGTACTGATAGGCGCGGTAATGATTCTGGCTATGCATGGCGGGTTTGCATTTTTAGAATTAGGTTCGGTACGCAAGAAGAACCAGGTCAATGCGCTTAATAAGATACTGTGCGAATGGGCCTTTTCGACATTGATATATTTTCTGATTGGTTATCCAATCGCGCGAGGCATTTCATTTCTGGTACCTGTTGACGAAATGATAGCGGACGGCGGCTTTGAATATGTGAAATTTTTTCTTCTCTTAGGTTTCGCGGCATGTATACCGGCGATTATTTCAGGCGGAGTAGCGGAACGCTCGAAGTTTTGGACTAATGCTATTGCGGGCGGTATTTTTGTAGGATTTGTTTATCCTGTTATCGAAGGAGCAACGTGGGGTCGTTTTAGTGCAGCTTTAACGGAACCAAACGGTTGGCTGGCATCAAATTTTGGAGCGGGCTTTCATGATTTTGCAGGTTCGGTGATAGTACACGCAACAGGAGGTTGGTTGGCACTGCCGGCGATAATGCTATTGGGTGCGAGACTTAAACGATATGAAGAAAACGCAATCAAAGTAAGCAGCATTCCGTTTCTTGCTCTTGGCAGTTGGACACTTATTGTCGGGTGGTTCGGTTTTAATGTAATGAGTGCAGGCAGCATAGGAAATATCTCCGGGCTGGTAGCAATTAATTCGCTGCTGGCGATGGTAGGCGGCACATTAGCGGCGTTATTTATATCGCGAAATGACGCGGGATTCGTACATAACGGAGCATTGGCTGGTCTTGTTGCTGTTTGTGCCGGTTCCGATTTATATCATCCTATTGCGGCTTTGGTGGTTGGCGGTGTAGCGGGCGCAATTTTTGTTTTCCTATTTGTAACTGAAACAGACAAGTGGAAAATTGACGACGTTTTAGGAGTGTGGCCCCTGCATGGAGCATGCGGCGCGTGGGGAGGAATCGCAGCAGGGATATTTGGATTGGAGGCACTTGGCGGTCGCGGCGGTGTGAGTTTTTTCTCGCAACTGATTGTTACCACGGGAATAATTATTTTTGCTCTTGTGGCAAGCACGTTGGTTTATGGCGTTTTGAAATTGACGGTGGGAATTCGGCTTGGCCCGCATGAAGAATTGATTGGAACGGATTTGAGTGTTCATATGATAGAAGCCAATCCTGAAGAAGCTTTCTAAAAAGGAGAAGATAAAAAATGAAGATGATAATAGCGATTATTCAACCGGAGAAACTAAGTTCGGTCAAAGAGGCCTTATTTAATGCGGGTATCCACAGGATGACGGTCAGCCGGGTACGAGGTTGTGGCCAACAAAAAGGATACGATGAACATTATCGCGGGCAGATAAAGACCGTGAATCTATTAGAGAAGATACAGATTGAAATAGCGGTTAATGATGATTTTGTTGACCCGACAATTAGCGCGGTTATCAAAGGTGCCAGGAGCGATACGATAGGCGACGGGAAGATTTTCGTTATGCCTTTAGATGAATGCGTCCGTATTCGCACTGGCGAAAAGGGTGAAAAAGCGATAGGTTAGTCGGCCGAAAGGCGTTATTTTGTATTTTTGTGAAGTCACAAACTCTAAAAAACGCCAAATGCTGGGTGTAATGAACACAATTTAGTTAAAATACGTATTATAAGCCTTTATGTGACAAGTGTTTTTGGCCGAATTAGTCTTAAAAAAGAGGTGTAAATGTGTGGAATAGTAGCATATTTGGGTAAAAAGGCGGCACAGCCGATACTGATAGAGGGCTTAAAACGTCTCGAATATCGCGGTTATGATTCAGCGGGTTTGGCAATGTTGAATGGTGGCGCAATAAAAATCAAAAAGAGCAGCGGTAGAATCAGCTGTTTGGAGGAAATATTAGATAAGCCCGACGAGGCTGAAGTTCTCGGTATCGGACACACACGCTGGGCAACACACGGGGAACCGAACACAGTTAATGCACATCCGCATCTGGATTATACGGGTAAGATAGCAATTGCTCATAACGGTATTATCGAAAACTACGGCACACTAAAGACCTGGCTGCAAAATAAAGGTGCAAAGTTTTGCAGCGAAACCGACACTGAAGTGATAGCCAACCTGATTGGTTATTTTTATGCCAAAGGCAATGGCGACGAGTCCAATAGTCAAAATAAATTCGAATGGGCAGTCCAACGCGCCCTTCACGAGATACATGGAACATATGGTTTAGCTATTGTTTGTTCAGATTTCCCAGAGATGTTGATTGGTGCGAAAAAGGGAAGCCCTTTGATACTTGGAGTAGGTGACAATGAATACATACTGGCATCGGACGCAGCAGCGATAGTGGAGCATACGACTCAGGCGGTATATTTTACTGATAACGAGATGGTTATCATCGGCCCGAATAAGTTTCATACCAAAACCATTGATAATGTTACAGTAAGCAAAGACCTGAAGGAGATTGAATTTTCACTGGAGCAAATTGAGCTTGGCGATTTTAAGCATCATATGCTCAAAGAGATTTTTGAGCAGCCGAAGGCATTAAGCATGTGCATGAGAGGTCGAGTTGACAGGCAGAATGGCAAAATCAGGCTCGGCGGGATAGACCGTTATCTTCGTGACCTAACACGAACAAAACGAATTATTATCAGCGCATGCGGTACGGCATTTCACGCAGGGTTAGTTGGTGAATTTTTGTTCGAGCACTTGGCACGGATTCCAACGGAAACCGAATATGCCAGTGAATTCAGATATCGCAATCCGATTATCGAAGACGGGACAGTTGTTATATCGATAAGTCAATCGGGTGAGACGGCAGATACACTTGCGTCAGTAGAGCAGGCCAAAGAGCGAGGTGCAACAGTACTTGGTATTATCAATGTTGTTGGTTCGAGCATAGCGCGGGCTACAGATGCAGGTATATATTTGCACGTTGGGCCGGAAATAGGTGTCGCAAGTACGAAGGCGTTTACGGGTCAAGTAACGGTGTTGAGCATGTTGGCTATCGAGTTGGGCAGGAGAATGCATCTTAGCAGCACCGAGGCGGACAGTTATATTGATGAACTTTCCAAGATACCAGATAAGATAGAGCAGATACTGAAGCAATCCGAGGAGATTAAGAAAATCGCTTCGGCGAATATAGATAAGAACAATTGGTTGTTCTTAGGGAGAGGGTTTAATTATCCTGTGGCTCTCGAGGGTGCATTGAAGCTGAAGGAAATAAGTTACATCCACGCTGAGGGGCTTCCCGCGGCAGAGATGAAACACGGACCGATAGCTCTAATAGCAGACAGGATGCCGGCTGTATTTATTGCTACGAAGGGGCCGCAATATGACAAGATAATGGGTAATATCGCAGAGGTTCGGGCTCGCGGCGGTAAGACGATTATTGTTGCCACCGAAGGCGATGAGAGTATTAAGGAACATGCAGACCATTTGATAACCGTTCCCGATACACCGGAAATTTTACAGCCGATGCTGACGGTTATTCCGCTACAACTTTTAGCATATCATGCTGCGGTACTTCGCGGTCATGATGTTGACAAACCCCGTAACCTGGCAAAAAGTGTTACGGTAGAATAGGATTTAAAAGATTTGTGAAAATTAAAAAAAAGGCCCCTACAATTTCGCTTTGCGAAGTTGAATGTTGGGGTATTAAAAATAGGGTGTGAAAAAAATAACCTGCTAAGGAGTAAAGTGGGTTTTCATTCCAGAAACGCCCTTCGACTCACCACGGTTCGCTCAGGATAAACTCCAATTTAACTATAAACCGCACTGAATTTTCGAATAGAATGCGCAAGTTTTAGAAAAACGCGGTCAAAGTGGGGTAAAATGCGGGCGCTTTGGGGCAAAATGCGGTTAAAAAGGGGCGCTTTCGGGTTAAAAAAATTTACCCCCTTGCGCATTTGGTGCGAGAGCAATTAGTATCTCGTAATAAACAAAAAATCCGCATGTGCAAACGAATTGCACATCCTAACCAAGCTATTTCAATTATTACATCGCCATTGGACCCAGATTGTTCCTCGTATGTGTTGGTCGATCGTAATTGGGATTCGGATAAAATTTATCACAGACATTACAACGCCAACCATTTTGCTGTTCTGTTAATGGAACTTTATTTGATGGAGTCGATTTATAACACTTACCACAGTATCTGAGATTGTTATTTTCAGAAATATAAGTTCCTGTCTTCGAGTCAAACTTTAAATCATCATCTTGTTGTACGGATACGGAAGTTTCCACAGAGGATTTGCCTTGCAACACATTCAATATATTTTCTTCCTTTTTGAGAGTATCTGAATATTTATAACCTTTGTGGGTAACAGCAAAGACTCCTCTTGCGGCTTTTGCTTCGATAAAATCATTTTCATCAAGTTCATTCAATGCATGTTCCCATTTTGCGATAATCCGTGGCTCCTGCGAAGGAACCATATTCTTGCTACCTATTTGAATGTTCTTAGTAGTCCCATTCCCAAAAAGACTTTTAATTATATCTCCTTTTGTATCTTTCGAGACCTCAATCAGTAATGTTTTTGCCTCACCACTTATGTCTATATTTTCCGTTTGTTCAATCTGGGACGGGTAAGTCGGTAGTGAGTCTCGAATTTTAGCAAATTCCAAAGCATCCAAATTTCCCAA
>JAGLSU010000094.1 GCA_023135935.1 Planctomycetota bacterium | reverse complement strand
TTCGAACCTTGTACCGGAAAATGTTTGCAGGCATCTGCAGAAACATCTTGAGAATTCGAAGGATTAAGGTTGCTTTGCTGATATTCGGAGCTTTACATTGTTTACGATTAATATCGAAACATGTTTTTCGGCAGACCATCAATTAGTCCTTCCTGACGGTTCGAAGGAGCCCGTGCATCATCATGATTGGGTAGTTACCGTTTCGGTCAGCAGCAGGGAGCTTACGGGTGCAGGAATTGTTATGGACTTCGGTGAACTCAAAATGATGACCGATAACATTGTGTCGGATTTCAATAACGGCCGATTAGAAGATGTTGATTACTTTCAACGAAATAATTCATCTGCTGAGAACGTAGCACAATTTATATACACGAAGCTCGCAAGACAAGTTCCTGAAGGTGTTTCGCTCGATTATGTTGAAGTTGTTGAGGCGCCGGGTTGTTCGGCAAAGTTCAGTAAATAGCAAAACGGTCTTTAGCGGCCTTTTAAATTTGACGATAATCTACGTTCGGACGCTATTTACTATAATATAGATTTGAGGATGTTGTGACATGTTGTGTCAGGTCTGCAAAAAAGACGAAGCTACGATTCATCTGACCGAGATAACTGATGGTATTCGCGTCGAGATGCATTTGTGTCAGACCTGTGCCAGCGAGGAGGGCATAGCGGCGAAAAACCAGATTCCTCTGAACGAGTTGCTCAGTAATCTGCTTGCGGTTCAGCCGGCGGATGAAGATTTGGCTGACAATTCAACGAAGCTTACCTGTGACAATTGCGGCTTTACGCTGGATGAATTTCGCAGGGACGGTCTTTTGGGTTGCCCCAATGATTACGAGGTTTTCGAGAAGGCATTGCTGCCTCTTATCGAGAAAACTCATAACGGTAAAACAAAACATTGCGGTAAGGTTCTTTCTAAGGCGCCGGCTGACACTAAAAAGCAGATAGCCCTTGCCGCTTTGCAACAGAAGCTGGACGATGCGGTTAAAAGCGAAGACTATGAGTTGGCAGCGAAGTTGCGTGACAAAATAAAACGGTTGGGGTAGTTTTTTATTAAATATGAAACTGACTGATATAAGCGGTAATATAAATGAATGGTTTGACGGTACCGGTCCGTTAGCCGACGTGGTAATATCATCCCGGATTCGTCTTGCTCGAAATCTGGCTGGTCACAAATTTCTGAGTCGATGTTCAAACACTGAAAAATCGGCTATCCTCGAGAAATTAAAAGATGCTTTGATGGAATTACCTCTCGGTGATGAGATTTTCTATATCGGGATAGATAAGGCACCTGTTTTAGACAGAAATTTTCTCGTCGAAAGACATCTGATTAGCCGACACCACGCTTTCGGTAAGGGGCCGCGTGGAGTAGTTATCGCCAAGCGGGAATTTTTCACAGCTATGATTAATGAAGAGGACCACCTTCGCATACAGGTTCTCAAGGGCGGGCTGCAGTTGTCACAATGTGCCGAGCAGATAAACCAAATTGATGATTCGATAGAAAACAAGGTGGATTATGCTTTCAGTCCACGTTACGGATACTTGACAGCTTGTCCGACTAACCTCGGCACCGGCATAAGGGTTTCTGTAATGCTTCACTTGCCGGCATTGAAGATGACGGGGCACATAGAGAAGTTTTTCAATTCCGCAAGAAGTATGAACCTTGCAGTCAGGGGACTTTTTGGTGAAGGCACAGAGGCAGCGGGTGATTTTTATCAGATATCCAACCAGGTAACGCTTGGTATTTCAGAGGAAGATATCGTATCGAGCTTCGAGAAGACTATCATCCCTGAAATCGTCGAATATGAAAACGCCGCGAGGAATCAGCTGGTCGACAAGGAGGCCAATCTGCTTGACGACAAAATCTCACGTGCGATGGCACTTTTGGGAAACGCCCAGTTGATAAGTTCTCAGGAAGCATTGTTTTTGTTAAGTCACTTGAGGATGGGTATCAATATCCACGAGCGCATGGGCAGTTCGACTCCGGCGATAGACCGGCTTTGCACTCGAAAGTCCAGCGGCAAAAAGAAGTCCGAAGGTCTTTCGATTAAAACCATAAACCGGTTGTTTATGTTGACTCTTCCCGCCCATCTGCAATTGAATTGCGGAAAATCGCTTGACCCTGCGGGCAGGGACACTCTTCGGGCCCAAATTATCCGCTCAGCGTTGAATCAGTAGTTGCTTTAACCTGCCAGTTTCTACAAAACCAATCTCCGAGGGCAGTCCGACTCTGCCAAAATGGCACGATAGGGGGGATATTTTGAAGGGGAAAATCGCCTCATAAAAATCTTAAGTGCTTGCAAAACAAACAGTTAAGCGTACTATGTTATTTAGTTTATATAATTGGCACGGTTTTTGCGTATTAGGTAGTGTAGAGTAATATGCAAACACAATAACCAAAAGAAGTGAAAGGGATTTAGAGATGGCTAAAATAATCGGAATAGATTTGGGAACGACGAATTCGGTGGTATCTGTGATGGAGGGTTCGGCACCGAAAGTATTGATTAACTCTTCCGGGTCGCGGCTTACTTCTTCGGTGGTGGGTTTTACCGATAAGGGCGAAAGGCTCGTGGGCCAAATAGCGCGGCATCAGCAGGTGACCAATCCTGAGCATACGATATTTTCAATCAAGCGTTTTATGGGCCGACGACACAGCGAAGTTTCTTCCGAAGAAAAGATAGTTCCTTACAAAATCACCGGCGGTGCGGAAGAACTGGTTAAAGTCCAGGCACACGACAAGGACTACACGCCACCGGAAGTTTCGGCGATGATATTGCAGGATTTGAAAAAGACCGCGGAAGACTATCTTGGGGAAAAAGTCACCCATGCGGTTATCACCGTACCGGCTCATTTTAACGACGCGCAGCGGCAGGCAACTAAAGATGCCGGTAAAATCGCAGGTCTCGAAGTCGAGCGGATTATAAATGAGCCAACGGCTGCGGCATTGGCATATGGTCTTGAGAAGAAAAAGAACGAAAAGGTCGCAGTGTTTGATTTCGGCGGCGGGACATTCGATGTGTCGATTCTCGATATCGGCGATAATGTTTTCGAGGTCTTAAGCACCAACGGCGACACGCACTTAGGCGGTGATGACCTTGATGCGCTACTTATAAATTACCTGGCTGACGAATTCAAAAAGACCGAAGGCATCGACCTGCGAGGCGACCCGATGGCTCATCAACGGCTCAAAGAAGCTGCCGAGAAAGCCAAGTGTGAGTTAAGCAGCCAACTGGAAACAACTGTCAATCTGCCGTTTATTACCGCGGATGCCTCAGGGCCAAAACATATGCAGCTTACTATTACTCGCAGTAAGTTCGAGTCACTTGTCGAGTCGACACTGGAAAGGCTCAAAGGTCCGTGCCGCAAAGCATTGGAAGACGCGAAACTAAATACCAATGAAATCGCGGAGATTTTGCTTGTCGGCGGTTCGACAAGAATTCCTAAGGTTCAGGAAATCACCAAGGAGATTTTCGGTAAGGAACCCAACAAGAGTATCAACCCGGACGAGGTCGTGGCTTTAGGTGCGGCTATCCAGGGTGCGGTTTTGGCTGGTGATGCCGGCGTAAAAGATATATTGCTTTTGGACGTGACGCCGCTTTCACTTGGTGTCGAGACGCTCGGCGGTGTTATGACAAAGTTGATTGAACGCAATACTACGATACCAACCAGCAAGAAGGAAGTTTTCTCGACTGCGGCTGACAGTCAGACGACGGTTGATATTCACATTTTGCAGGGCGAGCGGGAGTTCGCCAGAGACAACCGTACGCTCGGTAGGTTCCAATTGGCAAATATTCCACCATCACCGCGCGGTGTTCCGCAGATTGAGGTCGCTTTCGATTTAGATGCCAACGGTATTTTGAATGTTTCGGCCAAGGATTTGGGAACGGGCAAGGAACAATCGATTGAGATTAAATCCAGCTCTGGTTTGAGTGAGGGTGAAATCGATAAAATGACCAAAGATGCCGAGTCGCATGCTGAAGAGGACAAAAAGAAAAGGGAAGTTATCGACCTGAAGAACCAGTCAGACCAGTTGGTTTACGCGACGGAAAAGAGTCTTAAGGAGCATGGCGAAAAAGTTTCCGCGGATATCAGGGGCAAAATCGAAAGTGCGGTAAACAATTTGAAGGAAGCGGCGAAGGGCGAAGATGCCGAGGCGATTAAAAAGGCCATCGAGAATTTGAATACTACCAGCCAAGAGTTAGGTAAGATACTTTATGAAGAGGCGGCCAAAAAGCAGGCGGCTTCGGCACCAGAAGGACAGGTTGAGCCGGGAACTGCTCCTCCGGAAGGTGAGGTCAAAAGAAAAGGCGGCGATGATGTAATTGACGCTGAGTTCGAGGCCAAAGACAAATAAAAACAGTAGTTATTTGCCTATACAGAATCGTTGAAAAATATTTGCCAGTATCTGCTCGTCGATGCTTTCCTGTTCGATGCTTGAAATAGCTTGGTGTGCCGCTCGCAACATCATCGCGGCGACTTCTTCGTTGTCGGATTTTAACTCGCTGATAGATTCGCTGATATGTTCTACCGCTTCGGTAACAGCTCGTTCGTGTCGGACGGTGGTAAGGCCGAGGCCATCGGGTGAGATTTGCGAAGATGGCAGGGCAGAGGGGGCGAGTGACATCGACATCACTTTTTTATCTATTGTTTCCCGCAGTTGTTCTATGCCGGTTCCGGTTTTTGCGCTGGTTGCCAAGATGTCGGCGGGGAACAATTTTTTCAGTTCGGCAAGTCGCTCAGTAAGTGCCTTTTCTGTCAGTAAATCGGTTTTCGTAACGACAAGTATCATTTCTTTGTTATCTATAAGTTTGCGTATAGCTATATCTTCGGTGTAATCGGTTTTTGATGCGTCGAGGCAAAATAAAACCACGGTACTATTTTGAAGGGCTTCGGTGGCGGCTTGCTGGGCCAGTTCGTCGAGGATATTTTCTGTTATTAGTATTAGCCCGGCGCAATCGAACAGCACAACTTTGCAATGCTTCATTGATAATTCGCCAGCCAACACATCTCTGGTGGTTTTGCGTTCTTCTGAGACGATACTTCTTTGCTCTTTGAGTAGTTTGTTTAACAGGCTGCTTTTTCCGGCATTGGGGGCGCCGGCGATTCCTACAGCGGGCAAATCAATAACGGCTTCGTAGCTGATGCTTCCGGAAAGCAGTTGCTGGAGTTGTTGTTTTATCTGTTCGAGTCGTTGAATCGCTTCGGCTCCAGTTATAAATTCGATATCTTCTCCGCTAAAATCCAGGCCGGCTTCGATTAGGCTGAGACAATCCATTAAGGCCGAGCTAACCTGGTTGGTAGTTTCCGACAATCTCCCACTGAGAAGTTTTTCCGCTGCCGCTAATTGGAACTTGTTGGAACTGGCAACGATTTCGGCAACGGCTTCGGCTTGGGCCAAATCAATTTTTCCGTTAAGGTATGCTCTTGCGGTAAACTCGCCGGGTTCGGCTGTTCTGGAGCCGTCGGTCAATAGGTTGCTCACCAGAGTTTGCGTTACAGCTGGGCTCGTATGGATATGGATTTCGGCAAGCGTTTCACCGGTGTAGGAATGTGGAGCCAGGAATAAATAGAGTTTCGCGTCGATTTTTAATTCGTCATCGACCGTGACGATTCCGGATATTATGCCGGGTTTGGCTTTGGTAATTGGCGGGCTGAAAATCCGCGAGACTTTCTCTATTGTCTTCGGGCCGGTAACGCGGACGATAGCTCTTTGTCCCAAGGTCGGAGAACTGACAGCTGCGATGGTATCATTGAGTTGATACATGGATTTAAAAACTCAAAACTGCTTATAGAACGGTTTTGGTTTTTTCTTTT
>JAGLSU010000093.1 GCA_023135935.1 Planctomycetota bacterium | reverse complement strand
CATCATCATTTTCTGCTGCTGAGCCATTTGAGGATTACTGGTCGCGGCTGCTGGCTTTGGCATAAGCTTTTGCTGGAGGTAGAATGCCACGCCCATCATAATGGGCAGCAGATTAAACGAGCTTATTTTTCCGAATATAGGCAGCGTTATAGTCGCAAACCTGACCAGCGCGTCCGGTGCGGAAAGGTCGGTAATCCAGAACGGTAAAAATGGCGCACCTCTTAATTCGATGCTGGCATATATCGCGCTGTATAATGCAATCCAGACGGGCATCTGCACCATCATCGGCAGCATTCCGGAAATCGGAGATACCCCTTCTTCTTTATAAAGTGCCATGATTCGTTTGTTCAGTTCGGCTTTATCGTTGGCATATTTTTTCTTCAGTTCTTCGGCTTTGGGTCCGAGCTGACCCATTTTACTCATCGAGAGTTGTCCCTTTTTGGTAAGCGGGTGCAGGGCAATTCGAATAAAGAATACAAAGATGATAATGACCACACCGTAATTCGGTATAAACATATACATCCATCTCATTATGGCGAATATTCCGAATGCCAACGGGCTTATCACGGAAACCGGGCAACAGCAGGCCAGAAAATCTATCGTGTGCACAAATCCGAGTTTCTTGTAGTATTCGTTTTCATCAAAAAGGGTTTTGTCTTTCGGGCCGAGGTAAAGCTTGAAATTGTATGCTTTTTTACTGTTAGCTTCACCGGCTGCCGCTAAAACTTTTGGTGCTATTTTCAAATCTACACCAACGGCTTCGTCTCCGGAATCGCCTTTTTGGTCACGGTCGGGATTATAATATCGTGCGGTTCTATCCAAGGCCCACTTGCAGTAATCTTCGCCTTCATCGGCAAGCGGTACCAGTATAGCGGCGAAATATTTACTCGTCGAAGCCAGCCAAATAAAATTGTCACCCGGTTTTGCCAGTAGTCTGTCTTCGATGGTTCTTGCTTTTCGAAGTTTTCTAATATCGAGTCTGACGCTGGTAACCTGGCCTTGCGCGTCTTTAAAGCCGGCTACAGCTTTTCTCATATCGCCTCTGACGCCTTCTCTGCCAAGCCCTACTGGGCCAGCCAAATTTAAACGAATCTTTTGTTCGATATTCGATAGATTCTCGACGTTTATGCTGCAGTCCAACATATAGCTGCCGGGAATAATCTTATAAGTTTTGACCAGCTTGATAATTGGTTTTCCTGTGGACTCGTCTTTGACAATCGCTTCGAAGGCAGCGGACTGTGAACCATCATAGCCGGTGTCGGTGCCAAGATTGGCCCAGTGCAATTTATGCAGCGGCAGTTGAGAATTTCGATTAACGAATATAATTTCTCTGTTTGCCATCGGTAGAATATCTTCGGTAACCGGAGAAAGAAGAACTAACGGCTGCGGGTCCTTGTAGTCGCGGTCATCAAATCCGCTAAGTGTCGCTCTTTCGATGGCAGCGCCTTTTGAGGTCAACTCCAACAGAAATTGGAAGCCGCTTCTCGGGTCGGTCGAGCCAATGGTAATATTTGCGGCTGGTGCATTATCCGCACCGAAAATAATAGAATCGGTCGGCTGCAGTTGCGGTGTTTCTTCGGCAATTGGGGTTTGATTATTTTCGCCGGATACGGTTTGCTGCAGAAGGATACATGGCTGTGCTGTGTCGCAAGTAGAAGTTTGGAAAAGTCCGGACTCAGCTACAAGAAATCCGCAAAGCAAACAGAAACCCACCACGATTAAAGTTAAAATGATTTTAGGATTCATTTTTTTCCTCTTGTTTTATTATCTTCCGTCTCGCAATCGCTCCGCCTGGAAATTATCCAAAGCTGCGATAGCATTTATTTTCCCCACCGTGGTTTCGATGTCATATTCCAGTCGAACAAAATTTACCTGGTTATCTTCTACGCAGACATAGCTGGCCCGAGAGTCTTTGTCCCTGGGTTGGCCAACGGAACCGATATTAATGATAGCTTTTTCATCTTCGATAATCGGGTAAGAATCGCCAAGTTCGTCCGGCAGATAGAAATCCGGTTCATTGAGAAATACGCCCGGCAGATGTGTATGACCTACAAAACAAATATGTTTGACGCGTTCGAACATCACCCTGACTTTTGCCGGGTTAGTGTAAACATCATCAGGGAAGATATATTCATTGACTGGTTTTCTCGGTGAGGCATGCACAAAATCTACTACGGCGGTGCTTGCGCCGAGTTTTGTTTTCAGCGTTTGCCGCATCGGCAGGCCACCCAGGAATTTCCATCGTCTGTCGCTGCGTCGCTTATCCGTTTCGGCTTCCATTATTTCACGCGTCCAGAAACTTGCCTGTTCGGCACCGTAATTAAAGTTGCTGGGTTCGTAGAAGACAGCATAGTCGTGGTTTCCCAAAACGCACCACTTTGTCTTTTCTATAATCAGGTCCAGGCATTCCTTCGGATTCGGCCCATAGCCGACAACATCGCCAAGGCAATAGATGGTTTTGATGCCCCGTTTTTCGATATCGGTTAAAACGGTCGTCAAGGCCTCTAAATTCGAATGTATATCACTTATAACGGCAAACATATAATCTCTCGAACAATCATTTATGTCAGTAAAGCACTACTTGATAGCAGAAATTCCGTCAAAATACCAGTATATTTATCAGCTTTTATAGCAGGGGCGGGCATTTTGGGGCCCGTTGCAAAAGGCTGAATCCAAATGGTTGTTTAGTTGAGGCAAAAAGACGGTTTGCTTTGGCTATCGGTGTTGTTATAATACCGCTTGTTTGATTCTTTTTAAAAAAATGAGGTGCTATTTTGGTAGACATGACTCTTCTTGAAACTCGCGAACTGGTAAAAGCATACTCCGGTAGAACCGTTGTAAACAAAATATCCATTACAATCGCCCAGCGCAGTATCGTCGGGCTTTTAGGGAGAAACGGAGCCGGCAAAACCACTACGTTTAGAATGATTATGGGTATGATTACGCCGAAGGCCGGTTCGGTTGTTTTTGAGGGTAGAGATGTTACGGCGCTTCCGATGTACAGACGTGCCCGGCTTGGCATTGGCTATCTTTCCCAGGAACCGAGCATTTTTCAGCGTCTCAGTGTTAAGGATAACCTCCGGGCGATTTTGGAAACCATGTCCATTACCAAGTCCGAGCGTGACCGAAAAGCAGATGTACTCATTGAGCATTTCGGTTTGACTGAGGTGGCTGATAGTCACGGTAGATTTTTGTCCGGCGGCGAAAGAAGAAAGCTCGAAATTGCTCGTGCGATGGTGACTGACCCATCGCTGATTTTGTTGGATGAACCTTTCAGCGGTGTCGACCCCATTGCCGTTCAGGACCTTCAGCACGAAATACGCCGTCTTGTTTCCAGCGGTGTTAGTGTGCTTATCACCGACCACAATGTCGAAAGGACTCTCGAGGTAGTCGACAAGGCGTATATAATCGACCACGGTAAGGTTATAGGGTCCGGTTCACCAGCTACGCTCATTCGTGACGAAAACGTAAAGAAGCATTATCTCGGCAACATATTTACCGGTGACGAATTCGACGACAAGGTTCCAATCGATGCGGAAAACAGGAAATGATAGATATTGAAAAATGTCACATCACGCATTACCCAGCTAAGGTTCTATTGCAGGCCTCCAAGCCGGTCGAGGAAATCGACGACAATATCCACCAGTTGGTAGATAAGATGATAGACATTATGATAGAAAATAAAGGCATCGGTTTAGCAGCACCGCAAGTCGGGGTAGGTTTGCGACTTTTTATTATATCGCTCGATGGAACCAGGGAATTGACAAAGGTCTATGTAAATCCAACCGTCACGTCAACCGGCGGGCTCGAAACACTGGAAGAGGGCTGCCTGTCAGTACCGGGAATTTCAACAAAAATTCGAAGATATACAAAATGCGAAGTCAAAGCCGTCGACCTTGATGGAAATGAATTCGGTGAAGAAGCCGAAGGGCTTTTGGCGCGGGCCTTGCAGCACGAATACGACCATATCGAGGGATTTACCATAGTCAATCGTATGGGGCAGACAGCCAAAATTGTTAATCGAAAGCAACTCAAAAAACTTAAAGAAGAACACGAAGCGTAAAAGCAAATGAAAATAGTATATCTTGGCAGCGGGGAATTCGGCATTGATTGCTTGAACGCACTCGCTGATTCAGAGCACAATTTGGACTTGGTTATCACCGGTGCCGCACACCAAGCCGGCAGGGGAAGAAAATTTAAATCTACGCCAGTCGCTTCATGGGCGGAAAAACATTCCATCGACTTTATCGAAACAGAAGATGTAAACGCGCCGCAAATAATCGAAAAAATTGCCTCTTATGAACCGGACTTGATTGTTGTAATCGCTTTCGGCCAAAAACTTTCGAACGAACTGATAGCCGTCCCCAAAAAAGGCGCTATAAACGTTCATGCTTCGCTGCTTCCGAAGTATCGCGGTGCGGCTCCGATAAATTGGGCGATAATCAACGGTGAAAAACAAACCGGTATCAGCATTATCACATTGGCAGAAAAAATGGATGCCGGGGAAATTTTGGGGCAGGAAAAAACAGAAATACTCGCCGATGAAACCGCTGGTACGCTGCATGATAGATTGGCTAAGCTGTCGGCACCGTTGTTGTTGAAGACAATAAAGCAAATCGATGACGGTTCAGCTGTTTACACCAAACAGGACGTTTCGCAGGTGACACGGGCGCATAAATTGAAAAAGTCCGATGGTTTTATTGATTTCACCGATTCGGCGGAACAGATACAAAAAAAGATACTCGGTTTTTGGCCTTGGCCCGGCGCTTCGGTTTTTTATGTCTCTAAAAAGACCACAAGATGTCGGCGTGTCACGTTAGGCATGGCGGAGGTGGTTGAAAGTTCGAATCCGGCTGACTTGGCGACTGGGATACTCGATGAGAACTTAAATATTATCTGCGGTAAGAACGCTTTGAAGGTAACTAAAATCAAACCTGCTGACGGAACACTGATGGAATTCGAGGATTTCGTCAACGGTAGACAGAGTTGTCCCGGCGACCTTTTTATGAAGATTGATGAATAAAATGGCTCGCGATAAACAAAAATCCGCACGAAGTATCGCAACAGCTGTATTGAATCAATTCGACAAAGACCCGAAGCAAATTTTCACCGGAACGACTTTAAACAAACTGCTGCGAGAAACCGACCAGAAACAGCGGGCCACCGACCTGGTTTCGGGAACAATAAGAAACCGTTTGGCCATCGATGCGGTGATAGCTAAGTTGGGCGATTGTCCGGCTGAGCGGATACCCGCAAAATTGCTTAACGTTATCCGCGTCGGTGCATACGAACTTATTTATAATCCACAAACCGCTGAGCATGCTATCGTCAACGAAGCGGTCGAAAACGTCAAAGCGGTCGCGGGGAAAAAACAGGTTGGTTTCGTAAACGCACTGCTTCGACAAATCACAAGGGGCATAAAAAACCGCCGGGCTTTATTATCAGAAGCTGACCCGGAAAAGACACTGCCGCAAACACTGACGAACGGTTGTGAATTCGATATTGTTATTTTGCCGGAGCCAAAAACTTCGCCGGAAGATTATTTCAGCTGCGCCTTTTCTTTGCCCAAATGGCTCGTTGCCGAATGGTTAGTTGAATTCGGTTTTGCCAAAACCAGGGACATTTGTTTCGCGAGCAATCGCAGGCCAAGTATTTATCTCAGGCCAAACAAGCTAAAGACAACGGTTAATCAATTCGCCGACAAATTACGTCAAGCCGATATCGATTCCAAAATAAGTCCCGACGAATCGATGATAAAGCTAAACAGTCCGGCAGCGGTAACGGATTTGCCCGGTTTTTCGGAGGGGCTTTTCGTTGTTCAGGATATAACCGCTTCGCGGGCAGTGAGGGCAATTAATGTTTGTGATGATTGGGTAATTCTCGATATTTGTGCCGCACCGGGAACAAAGACAACGCAGTTAGCTGAAATGACCAATGATAAGGCAATAATTCTCGCAACCGATATCGACCTGGTAAGATTGGAAAAGATTAAGGAAAATATCACACGGCTGCAGCTGAACAGTGTTGAAGTAATTGAATATGAGAATTTACAAGACGCCGTTGCCAAGGCCGGCCCATTTGATTGTGTTCTTTTGGACGTGCCGTGTTCGAATAGCGGCGTATTGGCAAAGCGGCTTGGGGTTCGTTACAGGATAAACTCGCAGGCTATACAAAAGTTAGCAAAAATACAGCTCGAACTGCTAAATAGTGCCGCAACGATGTTGAAGCCACAGGGGAAAATCTGCTACAGCACGTGCAGTATCCAAAAAGAGGAAAACGGTCAGCTTGTAAGGCAATTCTTACGGAAAAACAATAAGTTCGAACTCGAATCAGAACTGCTCACATTGCCATCGGCGGGTGGGTTCGACCATGACGGCGGCTACGTCGCTATCATCAGTCGCTTATCCTGATTACAAACTGATTGTCCGGGTCGGTTTTGTATCTCTCGTATAATGGGCTATAAGTTTTGGCTTGGATAGTTTTGCCATCAGGTGAAAACTCCAAAAGCCGGAGCCACGCATCGCCACCAATCGAATGGATGGGGCTTTGGAAATTTACCAGCATCTGATTGACAGTGTTGCCGTGGGCACCTTTGCTTATTAGAAAACCTAACCCATCGTTCAGCACATGCCCGTTGATAACCATAAATACATTGGCGTGTTTTTTGGCTAACTTTTGCCATATCTGCTCGCCGTCGTTGACACCTCCGGCTGTGGCATAATTATGCGGGTTCCATTTCTGGCCTCTGCTTTTTTTTGCCCAGTCGTATCGTGTGGAATCGCTATAAAGATATGCGTGGGTTGCGATAACAGCTTTGTGCTTCGGGTATTTGGCAAGTATCTGGTTTGCCCATTGCAGGGCCTTGTCCCGCGGGCCCCATTCGAGATTTAACAGCAGCCAATCCTGACCTGCCATATTAAAAACGTGGTAGTTATTTTCGATTAGTCCTTTTTCCATGACGCCGCCGAAACTTGGCCAATTTGCAAACTTCGATGGTGGAAAATAATTATTCACCAAAGTATTGCGGGTTTTTCCGTCTGGGCTGTAATCATGGTTGCCTAAAACTATGGTATAAGGCACCACTGCATCAAGTTTTCCGAGGGCTCGACTTACCCGTTCCCATTGCTGCTGGTTATTATCATTTGTTAAATCGCCCAAGGTAAGAACGTAGGTAATATTGTGCTTGTCTTTATTTTCCGCTATCCATTGGGTCTGGAGGTGGAAGAGACCCGGGTATTTCTTCGAATAATTCTGTGTGTCCGGCAAAACAACCCATGTCCATGAGCCCGGCACAAACGGGAGGGGCTGAGCCAATTCTGTAGAAGCTGCATTCGGGGGTGACTGCGCTTTGGCAAGTCGAGCGTACCCGCCCAAACCTAAAGTCGCCGCGGTCCACTTCAAAAATTCTCGCCTGCTTGGCTTTTTCACTGTCGTACTCCTTTGCTTCGTTAAAGTTTTATGTACAATTGCATAGTTAATAGTATCAATTCTTTGTTCTTTCGGCAACTCCATAGAAATCTATTCGTAAATTTAGTGATTCAATCTTATCGCGCGTTGAAACGCTTTCCACAGCTTATCCACAAAAGCAAGTTACGTTGTGCAAAACCTGTTAAAAACATTTTTTTTTCGTGCGTAAAGTCAGTGCTGACAACAACCTTAATTGCGTGGAAAAGAAATTTGCCAAAATGGGATTGATTTGTTTTGCTATCGGACAATAATAGCCATAAAGGATTTATTTCTGCAAGTTAACGCCGTTTTGACGGGGAGAGAGTCTATGCAGACTACCATCAAGGACGACATAAGTGCCATCAACGAGGCTATTGCCGAGCGGGTGGGGCCGCAAAAGTTTCGCATCTGGTTTAAGAATTCAACCATGTTAACACTTGTCGACGGATATGTGAAAATAGGCGTACCAAATCTTTTTATAGCAAGCTGGATTGAAAATCATTTTTCAAATGAGATTAGTCAAGCGGTTCGCGCAGTCACAGGCAGCGAACGCAAAATTACTTTTTCTATCGACCCGGAGCTTTCCGGTCATCAGAGACGTGCACAACTGGACTCTCAGGCAAAGTTGGTAGAAAAAACACAAAACCGAACGATTCATCCCCGAACAAAAATAAATCGGCCTACAAGAAGACCACTGAAACTAAGTCTGAACACATTCGTCGTAGGCCCGTCGAATGAATTAGCCTATAACACCGCGAAGGCGGTTGTAGAGCAGGAAAAAAGTCCATTTAATCCGCTGTTTAT
>JAGLSU010000092.1 GCA_023135935.1 Planctomycetota bacterium | reverse complement strand
AGGCCGGCGGCTTTTATCACGACCGGCTCGTCTCTGCTTGCGATGTAGGCTTTGGCGTCGGTAAAGTTGTCAAAAATTCTGCCTTCCGCTGTCGAAACGGCTGCGGAACGCATCAATTGTTTTGCGAATGCCTTGTCCGCTTCGAGTTGGGCCGCACCTTTGCTGGGCCCAAACGCCTTTATGCCCGCAGCTTCGAAGGTATCAACTGCTCCTGCTGCGAGTGGGTCTTCCGGACCGACCACCGCAAGGCCGATATCATTTTGTTTTGCAAAGTCTACTAATTCGTCTATGTCGTTGACGCCGATAGGAATGTTTTCCCCGAATTGGGCTGTGCCTGGATTGCCCGGTGCGATATAGAGTTTACTTAACTTTTTTGATTGAGCTAATTTCCAGGCAAGTGCATGCTCTCGCCCGCCGCTGCCGATTAAAAGTACATTCATGTCTCAACCTCAAATTTCGATTAATAATATGTTAAAATCATAACTCCACAATGAGTGGGATTATTCACCAAGCCATAATTTACCAGAGGTAGGTGTTTTGCTCAAGTTTTCTTTGAATTGTCAAAAAATTCTGTTAACATCGTCTGCCTGTTGCCGATAAGTCTCAGGTAGTCTGAATAAAGGAGCTAAACTGTGGAATTATCCTGGCTGATGAAATTAAGAATTGCAGTAGCCGTTGCCATAGGGGTTGGCTTGATAGGCTTGTTAATATGGCCTTCAGTGGCGCCAGATGAGCCATTTGGTCTTGTATCCATGCCTGCCTTTGGTAACGCAATAATTGTGGGCGGTTTAGCGTTTCTGGTAGCTTTCGTTGCTTATTTTCTCTCCTGGCCCTACGGTCGAGAAATTGGCATTCTCGCGGTACCTTCCGGATTGGCGGTTTGGGCTATACGCAGCGGAAGTATGGCCAATCAGATTCAAATGAATCCGACCTTGAATTTGCGACAGCAGCTTTTCACAACGCTTAGATGGGAACCGGTTTTCTGGCTGGCTATTGTAGCTCTTGGCTTTGCTGGTGTGTTGGTTGGACAAAAAATATCAGGGCAAAAACCAAAACCACAAGAAAACCGCAAGAAATCCAAGTCTAAATCCAATGGTTACTTAAATATTGTTATTGCTTTGATAGGCTCGGTTTTGATAGCTCAATTTCTTATCGCCGTATTTGCTCAGGATGTGCGAATGTTAGACGCCAAATTAGGTTCGGTCGTGGCTCAGCCGGCTACAGGCCAGATTGTTTTTGCTGTGTTGGTTTCATTTGCGATAACTGCTTTTCTGGTCAAAAAATTTCTTAATGCCAGCTATATTTGGCCTATTATTGCTAGTGCTTTGGTAACGGGCTTTGCTGTCGCTACTTACGTCAAAATGGATGTCTTGCAACACCTTATTCAACAATGGCCGGCAACTTTTTTTGCTAATGCCGCCACTTCAATATTGCCTATTCAAATGGTAGCTTTTGGGTCGCTCGGTTCAATTGTGGGTTACTGGTTGGCTGTCCGTTATAATTACTGGCGGGAACACGAATTGAAATAGCAGAATAAGTGACTTTTGTCAGATTTTACACATCTTTTTTTGATATCTTTTCTTAAATAACTCCATATTTAGTAAGTAGTTATGCCACCAGAGTCCCATAATCATTTTTTGTCCGTAAAAACAGCTATTTTCACTCTTAGAATCGGCCGAAAATATAATTGCAACGGGATAAAAGGCATTCTGTAGATATAACAAGAACATTTAACTGGCTCTTTTCGTAAAACTATAGGTGAAGCCGACTCCAAAAAAGGAATTGAAAATGTTGGTGCTAAGCAGACAAAAAGATGAGTCGATTATAATTGGTGACGATGTCGAAATCACTATCGTGGATGTTCGTGGCGATAAGGTGCGTCTGGGCATAACCGCGCCGAAGGAAATATCGGTTCATCGCAGAGAAGTATACGAAGCGATTCAGAGAGAAAAAGCCGAGAAAAAGTCTGAAGAACAAAAGAAGCAACAATAACAGGTCACATCCATATTGTTAATTTTTAGCCCCGTTTTATTTGGGTAGTTGTTCAAATAAGGCGGGTTTTTTGTGCGCTTTGCTTTTATACCTTTTTGTGTCGTCATTTCCTGTAAAACCGCCATAGAAATCAAAAAGTTTTATTTAGTACTTGTTTTGAACCACTGAATGATGTTTAATCCTAACTTCAGTCATGGAAATACATGTGGGGCAATTGATTTTGTTGAGGTGGATTTAGATGGCGGATTTGAGCAAATTGTCTGAGGCTATTATTAAAGGTGACCAGAATGCTGCTGCTGAAATTACAAAAGCAGCTCTTGAGGAGGCGGTGGAACCGGAAAGCATTCTCAATGACGGTTTAATTGCTGGTATGGATACTATCGGTGTCCGTTTCAAAAACAATGAGGTTTACATTCCTGAAGTGCTTATTGCTGCAAGGGCGATGAAAATGGCAATGGAAATTCTTGAACCCGCACTAGCCAAGGCTGGTGTCAAACCGGTCGGAAAATTCCTCATAGGAACTGTGCAAGGCGACTTACATGATATTGGTAAAAATTTAGTGGCGATGATGATGAAAGGTGCTGGCTTTGAAGTTATTGACCTTGGGGTTGATGTCCCGCCTGAAAAATTTGTCGAACAAGCCGCCCAGGTGCAGTTGGTTGGAATGAGTACACTGCTGACTACCACAATGCCCGCCATGCAAAAAACTATAGAGGCACTGAAGGATGCAGGTGTCTCGGCTAAAATCATGATAGGCGGGGCGCCGGTGACGCAGGACTACGCCGACAAAATTGGCGCCAATGGCTATGCTTCAGATGCTGCTTCTGCTGTAGATGTTGCCAAAAGCCTTGTTGCTTGAAACTTCAAACATATCTTAATTCATAAAAAATTCAAAGCAGTGTTAAAAAACGCTGCTTTTCTGCGCCGAATTTGATAAAATGGACATTTGGTGATAGTGGAAAATCAGGTGGACAGGTGCCATGCGGGAAATACAAAATCACAATTTGGCACAGTTGTTGATGCAGCTAAAATTTACACCGGCGGAAAAGCGGCACCAACAACTTGATGCTGCCGAAAAACTCTTTGAAATTATAGATAAGAACAAAGAGTATCCTTTCGAATTTGTCTTTTTTCGCATCACAGGTTTTCATCCTAAAGACTTGCCCCAGTTGCAGCCAATAAAAGGCGGCGAACTTGCAGATGACCTTGGAATTTTCATCTCTAAACTTAGCGGCCAAGTGGTTCAATCTGTCACCGAACAAGACCAAAAAGTTTATAATATCGAAGAACTTGCAGAAGCTCTCAATGTCTCGACAAAGACGATTCATCGCTGGCGAGAAAGAGCGTTATTAGCGAAAAAGTTTGTTTTTGATGATGGTAAAAAACGCCTCGGTTTTTCACAGTCAATCGTTGATAAATTCCTCAAAGCAAATCCGCAACTTATTTATAAAGCCAAAAAATTTGCCCGTCTGACAAAAAAACAAAAAGAACAGGTTGTTAAACGTGTAATTGAACTTGCCGCAAAAACCAAAAAGAGTCGCTACCAGATTATAAAGCAAATAGCAGCCGAAATCGGCAAGGTACATGAGACAGTCAGATACACAATCTTAAACTACGAAAAAAACAATCCCAATAAGCGTATTTTTAACAAGCCAACCGGAGTAATCACTACAAACCAGGAATACGAAATCTGCAAGTTATTCAAACAAGGCCTTGATGTCAAAGAACTGATGAATCGCTTCAATCGCAGCAAGAGCTCGATATACCGCATTATAAATCAACGCAGGGCGAGGGCACTATTAGCTAAAAAAGTAGAATTTATTGCCAGCGACGAATTTCTTGAGACCGGTGCCAAAGAAAAAATCCTTGCAGAACCAATAAGCAGCCACAAACCCATCGTTGGCAAAAGTTCTAAGTTGCTCAGATTAGCCGGTGACTCGTTACCTGAGTATTTGCAGGTATTGAAAGTTGTACCTGTGCTAAATAGGGAACGTGAGGTTGAGTTCTTTCGCAGATATAACTATCTAAAATATTTAGCTTGTATAACCAGAGCGGGAATAAAACCAACTCATGCATCAAGCACTCAAATGAAGGAGATAGAAAACTATCTTGATGAAGCTGAGGCAATCAAAAAAATGATAATCGAGTCGAACTTGCGGCTTGTCGTCAGTATTGCAGGCAAGCACGTTAAGCGCGGAGCGAATTTGCCGGATTTAATCAGCGAGGGTAATTTCTCTATGATGCGGGCGGTCGAAAAATTCGATTATACGAGGGGGTTCCGATTTGCCACTTATGCCTCCTGGGCCATAGCCAAAGATTATGCACGCAAAATTCCCGCCGAAACCTCTCGACCGGACAAGGCTCCAACTGTTTCCTTGGCGAATGTCCAGCGTGATTTTAGAACCAAGACAACGGCAGGGGTGGTCGCCGTCGAGAGGGCACGCCAAAGCCTTATTCAGGTAATAAAGGATGACCTCAATGAGCGTGAGCAGTATATAATTTTAAATCATTTCGGTTTGATTGGCCCGACAGTCAAAAAAGAGAAAAAGACCTTAAAGCAAATCGGCGATGATTTGGATTTGAGCAAAGAAAGGGTCCGGCAAATCGAACTGATTGCCCTGCAAAAGTTGAAACATTCCCTCGATACAAAAGAGTTTGAACTACTTACAGGCTAAATGACTTGCTGGCTATTGTGCAGCCCCTAAATTGTGTCCCGAACCAACAGTATACAGACGTTTTTTGGGTTCGGTGTTTATATGAGAACAGACCACCTTGCCCACAAAGATTATATGGTCTCCGGCTATCGTCTCCGACTCGAGTTCGCATTCGAAGTTGGCTACAGCGTCATTTAAAATTACGGAATCAATTTTCTCGGCTGGTTCAGTTTTGCAATCGAAGTTAGCTAATTTATCGATATCTCTCCCTGAATTTGAACCGAAAAACAAAGCTGCCTCACCCATCTCCGATGATGGAAATGCTACAGTAAAGCATTTTGAATGTTGGATAGCTTCGATTGAGTAATGCGTGCTTGCCACAGCTATTGCCATCATTGGCGGCTTACCCGAGGCAATCATCGTCCAGCCGAGCGTAATTGGATTGGCTTTGCCTTCCTTGTCTCTGGCGATAGCGATAACTATCTGCTCCGGATACTTGCTCCGGATTGCTTCGGCATACTCAATTTGTTTTTGCATCATATTTACTCCTAATCGGTTTTTTATTTACCTACGAGAAATTGCTGGTAGAATTGTAAGTTCGAAGGTTGATTTTGACAAGGAGAAAGACGTGGAGACAATTGGCTTTATTGGCGGTGGAAATATGGCTGAGGCCTTGATAAAGGGCTTGATAGTCACCAAAACCTGTACACCTGAAAATATCTTGGTTAGTGACATTCGCCCCGAAAGACTAACCCTGCTGAAAACCGAATACCAGGTCCAAACCCTCGATAAAAATTCTGACCTGGCCGAAAAAGTGGATGTCCTGATTTTGGGTGTTAAGCCTCAGAATATGACCGAGGCTCTGCAGAGTATAAAAGGCACTCTCAAAGCCGACGCACTTGTCATCTCTATCGCCGCCGGCATAAAAACAGCCGATATTGCCGCAGTACTCGGCGACCTTGCGATAGTTCGCGTCATGCCCAATACTCCTGCCTTAATTGGTGCCGCTGCCAGCGCTCTATTCGCCAACGACAAGGCAAAACAAATGCTCAAAAAAGCCGAGGCGATTCTTTCTGCCGTCGGGCAAACTGTAGTTGTCGACAATGAGGATTTAATTGACGCCGTCACCGCAGTCAGTGGCAGCGGACCTGCCTACTATTTTCTACTAACAGAACAAATGATAAAAGCCGCTGTCGAATTGGGTTTGTCAGAAGACGTCGCTAAAACCTTGGTGCTCCAGACAGCTAAAGGCGCTGCCTTACTTGCAGCCGAAGCGGATAAAAAGGGTGAAACTGTTGCGCAACTTCGCCAAAAAGTTACTTCCCCCGGTGGAACGACCGAAGCTGCTTTGAAAGTTCTTGAAGATGCCAAATTCGCACAGTTAATAGCCGAAGCCATAAAAGCAGCCCGTGACAAAAGTCAGCAACTGTCGAAATAGAATTTAAACCTGCTCTCCTGCGGTTACTCGATAATTATCGCTTCAACGGGACATTCGTCAGCAGCTAACAGAGCAGCATCTTCAAACTCAGGAGGAACCTCACTGACGATGACCTGCGCAATATCAGAACCCATCTCGAAAATATCCGGACAGGCATCCACGCACAGTCCGCAAGCCGTGCAGGTGTTTTCAATTCTGACCTTCATAATAAACTCCCCTTTAAATGATTATTTATATCAAATCCCCGATTGATTGCCTGTTCTTTGGTAGATATTTACTCCTATAAATGGAACAGATAAAGCAAAAATTGTCAATTTAAAATGTTTTTGTGGAAAATTATTACCCGTCTTGTTATATTACTTTCGCAACTAAATGTTGTGAAAAATAGGGATTTTTGAGGTCGAAAAGACGAAATTAACGGCCGGGTCCCATGCAGACCGAGCCCGCGAACCTGGTCAGACGGGGAACCGAGCAGCCATAAGCGAGCGCTCTGTAGTGCTGTGGTAAACCCGGCCACCTTTTTTGAAAAGCGATTATCAATCTAAGATGGCTTATACTGTCCTTGCAAGAAAATACAGGTCGCAAACCTTCGATGATATCGTCGGCCAGGACCCTATCTCACAGACTCTAAAAAACGCCATAAAAACCGGACGAGTCGCACACGCTTATTTATTCGCTGGTACTCGTGGCGTTGGCAAGACCACTATGGCTAGAATTCTTGCCAAAGCACTCAATTGCCTCTCCGCAGATGCACCAACCACAAAACCATGCTGCAAGTGCGATAGCTGCCTAGCCGTAAATGTTGGCGAAGATATCGATGTCATCGAAATTGATGGTGCAACAAACAATGGAGTTGAACAGATTCGTGAACTACGTCAAAACGCAATTTATCGACCGGCACGTTCGAGATTTAAAATTTATGTTATAGATGAAGTGCATATGCTTAGCACCTCGGCTTTTAACGCGCTATTGAAAACTCTCGAAGAACCACCCGAACATGTAAAGTTCATTTTCGCAACCACAGAACCGAACAAAGTCATACCGACAATTCAGTCCAGATGCCAAAGATTTGATTTTAACAATATAAATCCAACCTCAATTGCCGAGCAGTTGAAGTATATCCTGAAAGAGGAAAAAATAAAGTACGAAGAAGATTTGGTTTTGCCGCTGGCAAAAATGGCAAACGGTTCGATGAGAGATGCCCTGAGTTTGCTGGACAGATTGATAAGCACAGGTACCGAACCTTTAACAAGCGAATTACTTGAACAGTTTCTTGGCTGTGCCAATAGCGAAAAAATCTACAATCTTATCGACCACATCGGCAACAGTGATGCCGCGGGAACTCTTACTGCTGTTGATGACTTGATTAGTACTGGTCTAAGCGAAGTTCTGATTGTTGACTCCCTTATTGATTGTATGCGGGATTTACTGGTAGCCAAATCGACGGGCTCCGAAAGCGAACTTCTGGTACTAACTGCCCAGCAACGCTCACGTGTCACTGAATTAGCCAAAAAATTTGATACGGCTGGGCTTGTCTACAATATAACCGCTCTGGAAAAAATGCGATGGTCGGTAAAAAACAGCGATACTGCCAGAGCACTTTTAGACGCTTCCCTTCTAAGATTTGCCTTAAGCGAACATTTCTTGAATATTGACTCACTCCTTTCACAATCGCAGACAAATCCCGTCAAAAAAAAACAAATAATTAATCATAACACAGTTACTAAAGCCCCAGCAGAACCCATCAGCACCGAAACTGATAAAAAAACCGAGCAATCTCTGTTAAATAATCTGAACTCAATAAAAAACGATTGGCCGAAGGTCTTGAGAATTATCAGTGAAAAGCTTGGCCCCAGCATTGGGGGATTGCTAAGTTCAGTTCAACCGACTCGATTCGAAGATGGCCTATTGACACTTACATTCGATGCCTCGGGACAAATGCACAAAAGAATGTGTGAAAGTAACGGCAGAATCGATACGATACAGTCATTGCTCACAGAACAGTTTTCGACCCCTGTAAAATTAAAACTCGAATTGGCAACCGACCAGGAATCACAGCAGCCCAAAACCGATACTCAAAAGAAAGATAAAATAGCTAACGACCCTGCAGTCAAAACAGTTCTTCTTGGACTCGATGCAACAATTACCGGTATAGAAGAAGAAAATAAATCTTAGAAGCTATATAAATAATCGAATGTGAATTATGGGTATTCCTTACACTAAAAGCTTGAGCAGATTGATAGAACAGTTTGGAAAACTCCCGGGAATCGGCCCCAAAACAGCCGAGCGTTTGGCCTTTTACATACTAAAAGCTGAAACCCCAGAGGCTATGTCACTTGCAGAAGCTATCGGTGATGTCAAAAACAAAATCAAACACTGTCAGATATGCTTTAATCTTTCGGAACAGCCACTTTGCGAAATCTGCTCTGATACGCGGCGTGACAAAAGCTTGATTTGTATCGTCGAACAGCCTAAAGATATCATAACTCTCGAAAAAACCGGAAGTTGCAAGTGGGTCTATCATGTCCTTGGCGGTCATATTGCACCGCTCGAGGGTGTCGAACCGAGCGACTTGACCATTGAGCAACTCATCGAGAGAATCCACAGCGGTGATGTAAAAGAGCTGATAATGGCCACCAATCCCAATATGGCCGGTGATGGCACCGCACTTTATATAAGCTCATTGCTTCGAAATAATAACGTGAAAATCACTCGCTTGGCAAGGGGACTTCCTACCGGCAGCACAATCGAGTATGCAAGCGGCAAAATGCTTACGGATGCTATAATTGGTAGGCAGGAGCTGAAATAGTTACCATCCATTTTTGTTCATTTTCTTAAATTAGCCCCCCAATATTGCCTGAATTTTTTGATGCATTTATGATATAATATAGAGCAGACAAAAATTTTTATAATTGAATGGGCTATTTTAAGCTATCGTTGTGTATACTTTACATATAGGAAAATCTATGGCTTATAGTATAGCGGATAAAAAACAACTGTTTTTTGGAATAGCATATGAAGTTGGAGATGAGAGGACAAATGCGGCTCGAGCAGAAAATGAAGCTCGCTCCGCGCATGATTCAGTCGATGGAAATCCTTCAACTGTCGATACTTGCACTTCAGGAAAAAATTGAACAGGAACTCAACAGCAACCCCGTCTTGGAAGTAGAAGAACCCACAAGCCCTGAAGATGCTGAACCCCAACCTCAAAAAGATACGAGCGAAGAAGATTCGACCGCCGAAATAGACAGCGAAAAAATCGAAGACTTTGAACGTATAGCTAATCTGAATGACGAGTATAAGGACTATATGGAACAAGCCGGTTCTTTCCGTCGTTCAACTCAAACCGGTGAACCCGACAAAAAACTTGAAGCAATTAAAAATACCGCCGCACCATCACAGTCGCTGCATGAGTATCTTATTGAACAGTGGGGATTAGTCGAAGCCGAAGAAACAGTCAAAAAGGCCGGCAGCATGATTATAGACTACATCGATGACAGGGGGTATTTGAGCGTAAGATTGGAGCAGCTGCATAACAAGGATAGAACCGATTTTTCTTTTGATGATTTGAAACGAGCACTGGAACTTGTGCAGAACTTAGAACCAACTGGCATTGGTGCGCGTGACCTGAAAGAATGCCTGCTTATCCAAATGGCTCAAAGTAGTGACGACATGAGTTTCGAATCCAGATTGATTGCTGAACATATGGATGAGTTTCTGGAAAACCGTCTACCTGATATCGCGAAAAAAATGAACTGTAGTATCGAGCAAATCAATCGAGCTGTTGAGCGTATGAGTAAACTTGATACTTCACCGGGTCTTCAAATTGGCCAGTACCGAAATCACCCAGTCAAAGCCGATGTGGTTGTGGAATTTTCAGAAGATTCGAAAGATTATTCTGTGTGGTTGGCAGACTCTAACTTGCCGGCCCTGAGAATAAATAATCAATATGCGGAAATGCTGAAAAAAAATGAAGTAAATGAAAAAACAAGAGACTTTTTGCAGAATAACCTTCGTTCCGCTCAATGGCTTATAGACGCGATAGAGCAGCGAAAAAGTACCCTACTGAGAGTCTCCAAAGCCGTGGTGAAATACCAAAAAGAATTTTTCGAAAAAGGACCGCTCTACCTCCAGCCGTTGCCAATGTCAAAAATTGCCGATGAAGTTGGCGTACATCTCGCTACGGTTTCCAGAGCGGTTGCTGGTAAATACATTCAATGTTACTGGGGATTACTGCCGCTGCGTAAATTCTTCAGTGGCGGTACGGAAGACGATGCCGGCAGGGGACATAGCTGGGAGGCGATAAGAGCCGAATTGCAGAAAATCATCGATGCTGAAGATAAAACCAAACCGCTAAGTGACGACCAAATACGAAAAAAACTAGCCGAAGTCAGTATTAAAGATATTGCCCGGAGAACCGTTGCTAAATATCGCAAACTTTTAAGTATCCCAGCTGCAAGATTCAGAAAAAAATACTAATTTCTCTGAAGTTTTTTCCTAAAAAATATTTGTTTTTATTCGAACCTTTTGGTATTATGTGAGTATGTAATCACATAGTAATTTAGTTGGAGAGGTGCTATGCCAAATAGAAAAGAACAAATATTGCTTGAAAAACAAGCAGAAATCGCCAAGGCAATATCTCATCCCCTCCGTATTGCAATCGTAGATTTCCTGAAAGATGGTGAGCAGTGCGTCTGTGATATCGCGGACCACATCGGCTCTGAAAGGTCTAACGTTTCACGGCATCTTTCAGTAATGGTTAATGCTGGTGTCTTGGAACATCGCAAAGAGGGTCTGCGGGTTATATACAAACTCAAAACACCATGTATCCTCAAGTTTTTTGAGTGTATGACCAAATGTTTAAAGCAGCAGGCCAAAGATAATAAAAAATTGCTTAGTGCTCTATAGTTTGGGATTTTTATGATGACCTGGAAAACAGAATGGAAAAAATTGGCAATTATTGTTGCCGCATTTTTCGGGTGTTTCTATCTGCCTATTGGCGTTTCCGGTTTCGATAACGCTATTATGGAATCTCTACATTTGGTGAAATGGTATGCGCGTGAGCATGTACTGCTTTGTCTTGTTCCGGCCTTTTTCATCGCCGGTGCAATTTCAGTTTTCATAAGTAGCGCTTCGGTAATAAAATATCTTGGGCCTAAAGCAAATAAATTTACTGCATACTCCGTAGCTTCAATTTCCGGTTCTGTCTTGGCGGTCTGTTCATGTACGATTCTACCGCTTTTTGCCGGTATCTATCGTGTCGGTGCCGGACTTGGACCTGCAACTGCATTTCTTTATTCTGGCCCTGCCATAAACATCTTGGCAATTATCTTAACTGCAAGAATACTTGGCTTGGAAATAGGTATTGCCAGAGTCGTCGGTGCTGTGCTTTTTAGTGTAGTGATAGGCCTGTTAATGCACCTGATATATCGACGGCAGGAATTGCAAAAAGCCGAAGCACAAATGGCAATGCCCGAACCGCAGGTCGCACGCCCATTGTGGAAAAATATAATTTATTTTGCTGCTATGATAGGTGTTCTTGTTTTTGCCAATTGGGCAAAGCCCGCAGAGCCCGTTGGAATCTGGAATGTGATATATTCGGCTAAATGGTTCATCTCGGGATTTTTCATTGTACTTTTAGCTGTTATTTTGGCGCTTTGGTTCAAAAAATCGGATTTTGCCAATTGGACTCAGGCAAGTTGGGGTTTCGCCAAGCAAATTTTACCTTTATTACTTTTTGGTGTATTGCTTGCAGGACTACTTTTGGGAAGACCTGGGCATGATGGTCTGATGCCTTCAAGGTGGGTCAGTGCAGCGGTTGGTGGTAATTCGATTCGGGCAAATTTCTTTGCCTCGATTGCAGGGGCCTTTATGTATTTTGCTACCTTGACGGAAGTACCTATCCTTCAAGGTCTTTTAGGTTCTGGTATGGGAAAAGGTCCTGCACTGGCACTTTTGTTGGCAGGGCCGGCACTTTCGTTGCCCAATATGTTTGTTATTCGTAGCGTCATCGGAACGCAAAAAACGATTGTATATGTTACACTGGTGATAATCATGGCGACAATATCAGGCGTTATTTTTGGTATATTTTTCTAAAAGGGTATAACTATGAAGAAAATACAAATACTTGGTACGGGCTGTCCTAAGTGCAAAAAACTGGCGGAAAATGCGGAAGCAGCCGCCATAGAACTTAATCTCGATTTTAAGATTGAAAAAATCGCGGACATCAACGAAATTATGAACTTTGGAGTTATGATGACCCCTGCACTTGCAGTGGATGGCGATGTTAAAATTGCGGGTAAAGTTCCATCTGTAGAAGACATTAAAACATTACTCGCATAAGAAGGGCATTATGTGGATATGAAGATTAAAACTATAATTAAAATAGCTCTTTTGCTGTTTGTGTTAGCCAGCGTCGCACATCTGATTGTTGAGCAGGTGCAGTCAAATCGCAAATTACCGCCTGCACGGATGAGTTTGCAGAAAACAGCAGAGTCTGATGTGCCGGTGACGCAGAAAAAAAACTTGTCAATTGTGGTTTACTATTTCTATGGAACGGTTCGCTGTGCCACTTGCAGAAATTTAGAATCTTTTACGAATGAAGCTCTTCGAATGGAATTCTCTGAGGAACTTGGAGATGGTCGCCTTCAGTGGCAGCCGATTAATATTGATGAACCGAATAATAAACACTTTGTAAATGACTATCAATTGTTTACTAAATCGGTGATTGTTGCAAAAATTCAAGACGGCAAGCAGACCGAATGGAAAAACCTGAACAGAATCTGGGAGTTGGTTCGTGACAAGCAGACCTTTATAAAATACATTCAGGATGAAATCAGAGATTATCTGGGAGCTAATTGATGTCTGCATATTTCTTAGCAGTATTGTCTGCATTATGGCTGGGTGTTCTTACTTCCATTAGCCCCTGCCCTTTGGCTACGAATATTGCTGCCGTATCTTTTGTCAGTAGACGTATAGGCCGAACCCGCATGGTATTTTTTACGGGACTGCTCTACACGCTTGGCAGAATGTTGACTTATATAGTAATCGGTGTCCTTATTGTCACCACTGCTTTGTCTATACCGCAGCTTTCGGTTGTCTTGCAGAAATATATGAATAAAATACTCGGACCCATCTTGATTCTTGTGGGTATGGTTCTCTTGGAACTCATAAAGATAAATTTGCCAGGTTTTGGCTTAACTGAAAAAATGCAAAAACATGCCGAATCAGGAGGTGTTTTTGGAGCAGGGTTTTTGGGGATGGTTTTTGCGATGTCTTTCTGTCCCGTTTCCGCCGCACTTTTTTTCGGTAGTCTCATCCCGCTGTCGGTAAAGTTTAATTCAAGTGTTATGTTGCCTGCCTTTTACGGCCTTGGGACAGGAATTCCTGTTCTTTTATTTGCTGTCCTCATTGCTGTTGGAGCAAAATCGGTGGGGAAGATGTTTAATAGGATAACAAAGTTCGAATTGTGGATTAGGCGTATAACCGGTGCAATATTTACCTTAGTTGGGATTTATTACTGCCTTATGTATATCTTTGGTTGCTTTAGATAAAACAAGAGCAACTACCGCACGCCTATTTACTGTATCATATGCGATTTGAGTGTTTAATCTCCTCCTGTATTCATTGTTGACATTATAGGCGCCGGCGGTGTACAGTATGTGCCGAATTGTGACTTGCTCATCGAGTAAATGGGCGGAGAAATACAAGAATTGTCTCTACACGGTTAATTTTCAAGGGAGTCTGTAAGATGGATCCTACAATTTTCAAAGCGTACGATATAAGAGGAATTTGTCCTGACCAGATTGATGAAGAAGCAGCATGGAAAATAGGTTGTGCCTCAGCCCGTTTTTTACGCTCGCACCTGCATGGCTACGAACGTGGTCAGGCTAATTCGCAATCGTTGTGCGTCGGCCGCGATATGAGAACTCATAGCGAATCAATCGCCCAGGCACTTATAAAAGGAATGAATTCTGCCGGTGCAAATGTAATCGATATAGGAATGATTGATACACCTCAAATGTATTTTGCAATCAATCACTTAGGTACTTGCGGTGGTGTACAGGTCACGGCTTCACATAATCCGGCAAAGTATAATGGCTTTAAAATCTCTGGCCTAAATGCCAAACCCGTCAGCGAAGATACCGGCTTGAAAGATATACAACATGTTGCAATGGCCTTGCTTCATACAAAAGGAAAAGTTACCGGCTCGGTTGAAAAACATGATTTAACCGAAGAATACAAAAAGCATGTACTGAAATTTCTTTACCCGAAATTAAAAAAGCTGAAAATCGCAATTGATGCTTCAAACGGAATGGCCGGAAAAATGATACCCGCTGTTTTTGGTGATTTGCCAATAGAAATAGTCAAAATAAATTTCAAACATGATGGCAAATTCAAACATGAGCCAAATCCGCTGGTCGAGAAAAATTTGAAAGAGGTAAAAACCGCGATAAAGAGTAAGAAATGTAATTTTGGTGTCTGCTTCGATGGCGATGCAGACAGGCTGATGATGGTTGATGAAAAGGGCAAAACAGTCAGTTGTGACTTAATGACTGCACTGATGGCCCCTTATTTCTTAGAGAAACAGCCGAAATCTGCAATTGTGTACGACTTACGCAGCAGCTTGGTTGTTTCCGAAGAAATCCTCAAAAATGGTGGTACGCCACGCAGAGAGAGAGTGGGGCACGCATTTATGAAAAAAGCCCTGCGGGATTCGCACGCCGTATTTGGTGGTGAACTTTCCGGGCACTTCTATTATCGCGACAACTACTATGCTGATTCAGGAGCAATTACCTTGGTGCATATGTTGAACATCATAAGTGCCGCCAAAAAACCGCTTAGCGAGCTTATAAAACCACTGCGAAGATATTCCAGTAGCGGTGAGCTAAACTTTGAAGTTGAGGACAAGCAAACAAAAATGAAGGAGCTTGCAAAAAAATACAAAGACAGCCAAATTGACCACTTGGATGGTGTCACTATACGCTACAAAGATTGGTGGTTCAATTGCCGACCAAGTAATACCGAACCGCTGCTAAGACTAAACGTTGAAGCTAAAAGCAACGGATTACTAAAAGAAAAGCTTTCCGGACTTGAGGCGCAACTTGGAAAACCTGTTTGAAAAACTTTCAAGGAAGTGTTTATGGAAATATATAAGAAAACATTTCAAACGCCAAATGGTTCGGTAGAAGGCGTTCAAACTAAGTGGGTGGGGTTCAATATCCTATTGGTAACTGGCTCTAAGGGGTTTTTGGCTTGCCCTGCGATTGATGTCGATGCTTGTCAGGGCTATGGTGTCGCTGCTGCGATAGTGGAAAGCACGCCGGACAATCCCATTGCCACTCTTGAGCGTTTTCCAAATCGAAAGGTTACAAAAGCAAACGAAAAAGCCAAAGCTCTCGGTATCAAAGAGGGTATGGATGTTGTCGATGCTTTTGAACTCGTAGCTTAGTGACACATATATCACTAAGCTATAAGTCTTAGAAGCAAGGGGAAATAAAATGAGAAAATATTACTTTATTTCAGCAATTCTGATAGCGGTTTTAGCCGTTTCTGCTTTGGCTGTATCCGATGAACTGTCCTCTGGTCAGCCGAATCCTGCTCTCAACGGAATAAAACAGCTATATCTTGTCATCGAACCATCCAATGGCAAAACGAGCAGCGGTGAATTAGATTGGGGAAAAATTGAAACACGGATAGGCCAGAAACTTGTAAAGGCCGGTATTGATATAGTGCCCGGTGCTAATCTCAAAAAAGACCATAGGGAACGTGACATACCAGAACTTAGGGTGCAAATGGAAATGCTAAAATTTCCTGATTCAAAAGTTTACGTCTTTCGTGCACAACTGTCATTGGCCACAAGAGTTTATCTGGAAGAGAAAAAAGTATTTTTTAAAGCCGATGCTTGGAAGTCCAGCCCCGTAATTCAGGCGGCATCGGTGCGGGCTGTCTCTGCTAAAGTCAGCCATACAATACTAAAACAAGTTGAAGATTTTATTTCCGCTTGGCGTAGAGCTAATTTAAAGCCTTCTCCACTATCAGACCCCAATGATGCCATTGTAGTGACAAAAGAGCAATCCAAACCGGTTGTAGTGCCAATAACAGTAGGATATAAATACCTTGCTTCGAAAAATAGCAAAGTCTTTCATAAAACCGATTGTGCCTCTGCAAAAAGAATAAAACCGGAAAATATTATAAATTACAATACCAGAACAGAGGCGAGGAAAGCTGGAAAAAGACCTTGTTTAAGATGTAAACCTTAAATTTTAGTATTCACACAAACCGTACTGAACTTAATGGCGGGGATAAGTAAAGAGATTTCAGTTATGGAATTAATTTCAATCATAATTATGGCCGTTGTCTTAGCGATGGACGCTTTTGCTGTTTCTATCGTTAGCGGCTCAGTATCTAAACAGATGAAAGCAAAACATGCCTTTCGGATGGCGGTCTTTTTCGGTGCTTTTCAGGCCTTTATGCCTTTGATAGGATTTTTGGCAGGCCTTAGCGTGAGGCAGTATATAACAGAATATGACCATTGGCTTGCATTTGGCCTTCTAAGTGCAGTTGGGGGAAAAATGATTTATGAATCATTTAAAATCAAAACCGTCGAGCGGAACTTCGACCCCTCAAATATTATGGTTTTGCTGGTTTTATCTGTCGCTACCAGTATCGATGCCTTGGTAATCGGAATAACACTTTCATTTATAAAAAGTTCTATTCTTATTGCTGTAGCAATTATAGGTCTGGTGACCTTTCTGCTCTCCTATTTAGGGATTTTTGTTGGCAGAACATTAGGACACTTTTTCGAAAATAAAATCGAAGCTATCGGGGGATTGGTGCTTATCGCACTTGGCGTTAAAATATTGTTTGAGCATCTGTTTGCCTAAATTGCTTTTACACTAAATGGGGGAAAATATAATTGGGAGGTGCTATGTCCTTAGGTCAAATTATAAGAAAAAAACGTGAAAAGTTGAATTTAACTCTGGATGAAGTTAGCAGTTGCGTAGGGTTTTCCAGGCCATATCTATCTACCATTGAAACAGGCAAAGTGAAAAACCCACCAAGTGATGAATTACTCAAAAAGCTCGAAAAGACGCTTGATTTCGAACAGGGGCTCTTACTGCATATTGCACATATGGAAAGTTTACCCTCTGATATTCGTCAGGAGTATGAATCAGCCGAAGCCGAAAACCAAAAGCTGCGGCAGTTTGTCAAAAATCTGATGCATGCAAAACATGATGCGGGAAAACTCGACGTCCTTCTTTCCGAAAGTAGTTTGAATATCGAAAAAAATGCTGCCTTATCGGTGGCAGGGCGGTTAATTCCGGTGATAAACAAAATTTCTGCTGGTTACCCAACTGATTTTGCTGGTTCGGATTGCTCCGTATCTGCAGCCGATGATTATGTGCGATGCCCGGGTTTACATGACCCCGATGCCTTTGCCGTTCGAGTTGTCGGAAATTCCATGAAACCAAAGTTTCATGAAGGTGACATTGTGGTTTTCTCTCCTGCTGCCGAGGTTGCCGATGGTGACGATTGCTTCATTAGATTTGAAACGCCGCACGAAACAACCTTTAAAAGAGTATTTTTTGAACAGGATAAAAAAATTCGGCTCCAGCCTCGCAATGAAAAATATCCACCGGTAATTATTAATAACAAACGAATCAATATTTTGTGCCGAGCTGTAATAAGATATGAAAAACTTTTACCTGACCTGCTGTAATCAACGCCTGTCTTGACCGGCGACAGCCAAAACTAATGCAAAAACTTTTGATGCACCAGCTTCTTTCAATACCTTTGCGCACTCATTCAATGTTGCACCGGTTGTCTTAATATCATCTATAAGGCAAATATTTCGACCGGCAAAATCATTTCTGTAACGCACAGCAAAAGCCCCGGCCACGTTTCTTGCTCGTGCAGCAGCACTTGCCATTGCGGGTTGTAATTTTGTATGGCGAATTCTGACAAGCTCTGTGTTGATTTTTGTTTTCGGGTGACTTAACTTTTTAGCCAAAAGCTGTGATTGATTGTAACCGCGAACCAATCGTCTTGACCAATGCAGCGGCACGGGAACGAATAAATCTACATCATTGTAAAAACTGCTCCCGCTAAAAGCCGAATCAGCCAGAAATCCTAAAACTACATCTAATTCCGTACGTCCCCCCGACTTAAAGGCCAATATCATTTGTCGTAACGCTTCTCCATAAACTCCACTTCGAGCTATTTGGTCAAAATATATTTCTTTGCCTTGGCAGTCCGGACAAACACCTTCCACAATTGCGTATCTGCTGGCATCTCGACCGCAACGATGACAGTAATCACCGCTTGTACATGCCAAAAGTTCACCCCAGCATTTTTTGCATAAGCCGTCATCGGTTTCGCAGATGTACTGCTTGCAGTTAATGCAGACCGCAGGCCACAAAAGTTGATTAAGACTTTGCAGAACAAAAGCTGCAATTTGTTTCAGGATTACCCCGCCCATGCCGGAAAATATACCACTTTATTTAAAGAATGTAAATACCTATTTCTGAAAATTAATAAACCAAGCGATATTGGCGCGTATCTAAGAACCAATAACCATTCCTTCGAATTGTCTCACTCTCTGTTATTTCTATCCTCTTGCTGAAAATTGGCCCGTTGACTACCAGCGTATGATATTCACCATTTTCTCCGCAGATATCCGCACCCTTATCCTTCAAATACTTCATGAAATCCTTATTTACATATCGCCCAATCCATTCCTTACCAACAAACTCAGATTGAGCACCAACTATAATTGCCTCAAACCCTGCGTCGATAAATTCTGTTAAAACTTCTTCTGTTTCCTTCCCCCAAAGCGGTTCAACCGCCTCAATACCCAAATCACCGCAAACTTTTTCCACCCATTCTTTTGCTCCCTCTAAATAAATGTCACCGAAAACCATTCCCTTTATACCATTTGGAATTAAACTTTGAATTGCTTCCTTGAATTCCTGCTCGTACCTATCATCCGTTGTCTCCTTTTGTAAAAGCGGTATGCCAAGTGACTTTGCTTGCAATTGTATCAATTTGGCTTCCAAACCGTGAAACCGCACTCTCTTATATTCTTCGGAAATGGAATTTAAAATGTAGGAGATATCGTATCCATCCAGCATTGCCTTATAACATGCCAAACAACTGTCCTTGCCGCCGCTCCAGGATGTGATGTAACTCATGAAATCACCTGCGCCTTCTGCCTTCCGATTGAACCCACTGCTGATAATCCGGAACATAATGCGGCGAATTCTTACCGCCCACAGAACCGATTTTTGCTTTCTCAGAAATATACTTCGCACCTTCTGGTGTTATTGTTTTGCAGTGACCGTCCACAAAAACCGCATTAGCTTTGTCGTTATGACGAAAACATGTTGTCGGACACGTATTTTTTTGCCAGTAAGTTCCATTAGACGATAATATGTATGGCGGGTCCAACAACGCTGTGTTCCAGACATTTGGATTACCCTCTGCCGCGCTATAATTGATTAGGGTATCTGCAAAAACGATTACGTCAGAAGCTTTGCTGATAGTTGCTATCTTTGGCCAAGGCCTCTGCCGCAGTGCAAACCACCCACTTTTCGGCGGGCTCAAATAATAACCGTTATATCCATAAGTACTCGTAATCCACTTGGGTTCATCTATGGCTCCTGGTGGCTTACCTTGAAGATTATAACTGCCGTAAGGCTGGCTGGGACATTCATAAACACTTCTTTCCTCAAGTTTACTTTGCAAATAAGGCCAAACAAAACCTTTTGTGTGATTTATACCATCGGAATGTTTCTTGCCCCACCAGTATGTGTCAGTTGATGTCTCATGCAGGGGAATAGTGTAACCGTCGTTATCATTGCCATAACATAAAAAAGCAAGTCCAAGCTGTTTTATGTTACTGATACAAACAATGGATTTTGCTTGGCCTCGCGCTCGCACAAGCGTCGGAACCAAAATCGCCATCAAAATACTGATTATGCTTATGACCACGAGCAACTCAATAAGAGTAAACCCTGCTCGTTTATCAGATGAAAATCTTGTACAGTCCATATTCATAAAACTCAATCCAATTCTTCGCGCCATTGATTTGCCAACAGGCAAAAATCTATAAAATCAACGTCTCCATCAACGTCGAGGTCACAGCGATTAACGCCGATATCGCCATCATAAAGCCATGCATCCGACAACTCGTATAAATCGTATGTATCAATTTTATTATCTTTATCAACATCGCCCAAAAGTGCTGGCTGATGAAACTTGAATAAACCGTCGTATCCCATAGTGTAAATACTGTCGTAAGTCACAGCCGGATTACTACCGCATTCCTTTGTGTCATAGTGGTCTATCACAAAATTTGCGTCACTTGGTGTCAGTGTCACATCGAGGATATACAACTCGGTATATGACCCAAAGTAGTTCCCGTCAAGCGGAATTGCTCCTACGTACAACTTGCCATTGGCGTAAACCGGCTGGTTCGTCCATCCACCTACGACCATGTTCGATGGCGTTTCCCATAGCTTGATGGCACTGTTGCCCAAATCTTGATACGCTTCGACTTTGGGGCGGGAACCGTCGTATGTGAAACCACCGGATACGTATATCTTGTCACCTGCTACCACCGGCATCGAATCGGTTCGCTCTACATCTGTAATCCAAACAACATTTCCGTCACTGCAGTCAATCTTACACAGGATCGAATTGTCCTCTCCGTCTTCATCCCAGTCGTAATTCGCTGCGTATATATATCCTTCCTTGGTGACGTTAAGACCTCCACAAAAACCATCAAAATTAGGGTCAGATTTTTCCCATATTTTTGTGGCAGTCGTAGCCGTTGCGTCATATGCATATATGGTACCGTAACCGCTGCTTACTCCACTTATAGTTCCTACGTAGACAACACCATCTTTATAAGAAGGCGAATCTCCGCTGGTTCCACCTATTGTTTCTGACCAAACTATCTCTCCCGGCTCATAACGATTGCCAACTTCATTGGCGTCAAGATTAATACAGTAAAGTTTGCCGGTGGTGCCGAAACCGTCATAATCAGTTATAAATGCTCGACTATGCACGATGTCAGTTGCAGGACACACAGATGCATTTACCATAAATTTTTCTAATTGTGTGGACCACTGTTCCGTACCTGTCTGAGCGTCGAGAGCATACACCTTGTAACCCGAACCTATCAAAACCGTGTCATGCTTAATATCTATACTGGGGCTTGACCACGAATCCCATATCGCTATCTCAATAGGTGTCGTCCATTCCATCTCCCCTGAATTGGCATCATATGCAACTACTTGGCTCTTGGTATAATCAAAGCCGGTTGGCGCCTCCTCATTTGGCTCGAAATATTTAGCATATATGTAAACCATACCGTCATAAACTACTGGGCCCGTAGCACCTTCGAATTCTATGAAATATTCTGGGTCTTGGGGGTCCTCGTCGGCGACCCATGCTAACGTGCTGCTGTCAATTATGTTTGGCCCATCAACCGCAACCGAACATCGAGCAACAGTCTTTCCGAAATGAAGCCAATCGTTCGGCCCGCCTGAAACACTTGTTACAATCACAACCACAAAAAATAAACTTACCAATCTCCTCGAAGCCATAATACTTCCTCCTTTTGTTGCTTTTGCCCTTATCGCGAGGGCTAGCTCAGATAAAATAAAAAAACCGCCGTCCTCGCGAGGAGAACGACGGCTTTGATTATCTATAGCCAAAACTTCTGGTTTGCTTTATAAGGCCAAAGAATAACACCATGTTCCAAATCGCGAGAACATTATATATGTTGAACTAATCACAGGCAGGTTTTCTGACTTGCGTCTTACCTCAAAGCTCCTTCCCATTCGCTCATCACGAACAGTGGAAAAGCTGCTTCTTGGATTCCTGATTGTATAATCAGGACAGACGCTCACAGCGGCGCGACCGTCGCGGATTTTAACCGCGTTCCCATTTGGTTATGCCAAAGCACTGTGCTTCGGAACCTATAGTTAGAATATGTTTTTTTCAAAGAGCAACCGAATGTCCTTTTATCAAACTACCGAACAAACTTCAAGTAAAAATTATTGCTTGAGATAAATAATAATACCTGCCAGAGTCAAAGCCACCAATACGCATAAACCAATAGCAGTTATGGACATCCACATAAACCGTTTATTCTGCCGTGACATAAGATATTTAAGATACCTGTCGCTGGTGGCAAACGTCTTACTCATCTGCATAATGCTGTCAGTCTGGTTAGCTGTGCTCTGGTTTAATTTGTCTAATGTCTCATTAAACTTGTTAAAACTTTCACCCATCTGAACATCGGCCTCAGCTGCTGCGGCAAGCTGATGGTCAATTTCAACTAAAGCGTCAGTCTGTTTGCTCGTTTCGCTGGGTATCTTCTCCACAGCATCTACGAATTGCTGGTTCTTGATAGATGCTGACTTTAACTGTTCGAACAATTGCTCTGTCAATTGCTTTTGATTTTCCACGACGTTAGGAAAACTTTCTATCAAATTAGGAAGTTTTTCCATCCTGTCCACCAGTTCTTTGTTTTGATTGGATTGAATATTCAAATGCTCATTGATGTCACGCAACTGCTCTATGAGTTTATTGAAACCTTCCTGAAGTTTTTCGAGTGATTGCGGCTTGCTTGTTGGCTGTATCGTTTCTACTATGACTGTTTCACCGGCATCGTTACTGGAAGGTTCTTCGAACTTGGCATCCTGACTGATTAACCCCTGGTCATCTATGTGATGACGATAATTGGAATGTATTGGTATCTTGTGAGATTTCAACCATCCGCTTGTCTTGGACCAAAATTCTTTTATCTCCATATTCCTAAATCCCCAAAAGGCATAAGTTCCCTCTTCGCCCTGAATCCTTGCAGATATTAGAAAGTTTTCCTGCTATAAATTCAAGTTATTTTTTGATACCATTATTTTGCTTGAATTTCGACCTGAAAAACAGGGGCAATCGAATGAAACTGGCCACATATTCCAAATCCGATATACAATGGTTCTATACCGTCTTGTGGTCCAAAAAGCCTTCGAGCTTGCGAGCCCTTACAGGATGCTGCAGCTTCCGTATGGCCTTTGCTTCGACCTGCCGAACGCGTTCGCGAGTAACCTTGAAAATCCGACCAACTTCTTCCAGCGTATACGTGTAGCCGTCACCAATTCCATATCGCAGCTTTATAATCTCACGCTCACGATACGAAAGTGTCTTTAAGATTGAATCAATCCGCTCCTTAAGCATTTCCTGAGTAGCCGATGCCACTGGAGAATCTATCTCATCGCTTTCGAGGAAGTCGCCGAAGTAACTGTCCTCACTTTCACCGATTGGCCGGTCAAGACTGATAGGGTGTTTCGATATCTTCAAAACTCTACGTGTCTCATCGATGGTCATCTCGGCTTCTTTAGCTATCTCTTCGATTGTGGCTTCTCTGCCAAGCTTCTGAAGAAGATTTTTACTTGCGTTTCGCAGTTTGCTCATCGTCTCTATCATATGAACCGGGATACGAATCGTACGTGCATGGTCGGCAATTGCACGCGTAATTGCCTGTCGAATCCACCACGTCGCATATGTGCTGAATTTGTAACCCCTGCGGTATTCGTATTTATCCACCGCTCTCATCAAACCCGTATTGCCTTCCTGAATTATATCAAGAAAGCTCAAGCCGCGATTGCGGTATTTCTTAGCAATTGAAACCACCAGCCGAAGGTTCGCACTTGAAAGCGTCCGCTTTGTTTCCTCGTACTGCGTAAATACCTTATCTATAGCACGCAGCCTTTTATCGAGCGTCTTGGGGGTCTCTACAACTAATTCCTGAAGGCCAGCCAATTCCTGCTTCATAGCTTCGACATCTTCAATTGTGTAATCTTCGTTGATGCCCTCGGAAATTAATTGCTCTAACTGATGCATCTTGTTGCTAATGCCGTGCAGCTTGTTTTTCATCGGTTGAATTCTGCTCGTTCGTAGACTCAATTCTTCTAATAGCGTAGCGTTCTTTCGCCTGTCCCTATGCACTCGTTTCAATACTTTAATTGCCTCGGAGCTATCGATGTTCTTCTCTTGGGATTTATTAAATAAATCACGATTAAGCTTTAGTAGTTTGTTTACTGTTTTAAGGTTTTCTTCAAGCCGCTTTTTTATTACTGTCCTGACAAGATTTTCGGAGGTGCTAATCTTCATTGTCCTGTCAAATGAAAGCAACCCGTCTTGAACTTGCTGGAGTATATCCACTGCATTCCGGGCGCAATAATCGTTTTCCAGCATCTTCCTTCTAAAAGCCATACGCGCCAGTTCTATCTTACGGGCAAGAGAAATTTCATCTTCTCTGTTCAGGAGCGGTATCTCGCCCATTTGCGTCAAATACATTCTTATGGGGTCATCTATCCGTCGACTAACTTCTTCTGGGACGAGTTCTTTTTCCAGCTTCAAATCTTTTTTGAGCTGACCCTTCTCTGCTTTCTCGTCGCCGAAAAACTCTTCAGACGATTCGAAGGCTTCTCCTTCCTGCTTCTCAATGTCGGCTTCATCAACAAGATTAATGCCCATTTCATCTAACGTCATCAGTAGGCTATCTAAGCGAGCAGGAGTTACGGCTTCTTCGGGTAACTCCTCATTCATCTCTTCGTAGGTGAGGAAGCCTTTTTTCTTGCCCTTCTCAATAATTGCTTTTATCTTTCTTTCAGCAAATCTCACCTTAGAAGGTGATGCGGGCTCATTAACGATTACAATCTTATTGGAAGCGCTTGGCTTGCTTACCTTGATTTCTTTTTTGGAGGCCATTTGTATCCTTAATTACAACTTATTAACTAAATTTACCTTACTGTCATTTACCTGAAATTGTTCATTATACCATTCCTATGCTGTGTGGATTTTCCTTATTATTATCTTTAGAAAAATGCCGCAAAAGCTGGGTTTGGTCTTCTATTGCTTCGATTCTACCCTTTTTCCTTTGTCCCTCTATTCGCTGTATTGCCTCTATGGCATCAATCAGCCGGGACTTGAAATTGCCCTTTTCTTCACCAGATGCCGCTAAGCTTACAATGGCACTACTTATTTCTATCGAATCTGTATTAGCCAAAATCGCGGTCAATCCAGCTCCGGTATTACTCTTGAGTGCTTCAAATAATATAGCCGCTATCTGTCTCAGTATGGGCACATCAAAAAACTCTACTCCAACTTTCTCTTCTAAGAGCCTGGAAAGTTCCGGTTCATTAAGCAACACTTCCAAAACCTCCCGCTGAGTTGCGGCAAAAATCCCTTCTCCAAAATCAATATTTTGTACTTTTTGTTTTCCAGTCACATCAGAGTAACTCGCCGTCCTTGCTGCTCTTTCAATTCTTATGCCTAATTCAGTATTTATCTCTCTGCTGTCAAGACCTATGATTTTAGATAGGCGATTAACTATCAAACCTCTTTCTATAGCACTTAAATTGCCCGACAACAAACCCGTCGCTATTGTCTGCAAAAACTCTTCAATCGCTGCCTTGTTGTCGATAATAGCATTGTCGGCACTAAAAGTTTCCGTTAGCCTGTTCCACTTAAATTCGAAAACATCAACAGCGTCCTCAACCAATTGCTCGAATCGTTCTTTGCCGGCACTTAAAAGAAAATCGCATGGGTCTTTGCCCTCTGGTACGGAGGCAAGTTTAATATCTATGCGTTGTGCCAAACAAATTCCTAATGCTCGGTTAGCTGCTTCAACACCCGCAATGTCACCGTCAAAAATCAAAACCACCTTTTTCGCATACCGCCGCAATATTCTGGCATGACCAGTTGTTAAACTTGTCCCTAAAGTAGCGACTACATTATCACAGCCGAACTGATGTGCCATTATG
>JAGLSU010000091.1 GCA_023135935.1 Planctomycetota bacterium | reverse complement strand
TGCAGTCGGTATAACCTTCCACAACCACCGCTACGCCTGAAGAAACAATACTATGGCGTGCGTGCTCCAAACCATACAAGCAATTACTCTTGTCAAATAATACCGTCGTTGGCGAGTTTATATATTTAGCACCCGCATTACTAAGTGTCCGGCCGCCAAAACCGATTACACGACCCGTTACATCGCGGATAGAAAACATCAAACGATTTGAGAATTTGTCGATAAAACCGCTGCCGGTATTACTTGATAAAACCAGACCTGCCTTTTCCAATAATTCCGTTGATGCTTTTTGCCTTTTCGCCGCATTTACTAAATCATCTTTCGAGTCAATCGCCAAGCCAAGTTGCCATTTTTTCATACTTTCCTGTGTTATTTGTCGTTCAGAAATATAATCACGCGCATTTTTGCCTTTTTGCTCATCAAAAAGATTTTGCTGGTAGTGTTTCGCTGCCCATGCGTTGGCTTTTGATAGCCGATTGGGGTCAACGTCCGCATACTCTTTTTGACCTTGACTCTTTGTAACGGTTCGCTCCAGTTTAATACCCACACGCTCCGCTAATCTTTCTATGGCCTGTGGAAAACTCAAATTTTCTCGCATCTGAACAAACTTAAATACGTCGCCACCTGCGCTACACGCAAAACACTTAAATATCTGTTTAACACTATTGACATACATGCTGGGCCGATGGTCTTCATGGAAAGGGCACAACCCTACCATCTCCTTACCCTTCTTCACCAAGCTTACATGCTCGCTTATAACCTCAGCGATATCGTTGGCTTGCTGTACCCGAGTGACCATACTGTTGTCGAATCTTCCTGACATACCCAATACCATAAATCCCTTATGTATTTATATAAAAACACTGTTCCCCATACCCCGGAAAACTGGAATCCCAACTACGCTCCTACCGCCTTATGAAGGCTTGTTATTTAAAAGGCTTGCTACTTAAATATAGTCCGATTTGCCAAAAAGTCAAATAGTATGTTTGAAACCCCGCTTTTAATACTGATAAACGCCATTTTGAACTATTTTAGACACTTGGTTAAATGGAGCGAGTCCGGCGTAACCCCTTTAAGGTAACCCGAAAAACTCCTTACTTGTAGCGGTTATCGCTCTTGCGAAATTGTCTAAATCCACACCCTTCAATTCAGCCAACGCCCTGACAGTATGAGCCATAAGAGCTGGTTCGTTTACTTTTTGCTTTCGCATCGGCTCCGGTGACATATAGGGACAATCCGTCTCAACCATCAATCGCTCCAGCGGAACAACTTTGGCAGCTTGACGGAGTGACTCGGCGTTTTTGAAAGTAACTACGCCGGTAAAGGAAATATAAAAACCTCTTTCTAAAACAACTTTTGCTTCCTCTACTGAACCGCTAAAACAGTGAAATACCACTTTTTTCACACCTGACCCGAATTGTTCCAGAATGGCCATAGTCTCTTCGAAGGCCTCTCTGCAATGCACAATCACAGACAAATTCAATTCCCGGGCGATTTGTAACTGTTGCACAAAAAGCCGTTCCTGTTCGCGTGGTTCCGAAAAATCATAATGAAAATCCAAACCTGTCTCGCCAATTGCGACTACTTTTTCATTCTGGGCAAACTCCTTTAATTCTGCTATAGATTGGCCCGTCACATCCTTGGCATAATGAGGATGGATTCCAACAGCCGCATACATATTCTTAAACCTGTTCACGAGTTCGATGGTCTTCTGGCTTTGCTTTATATCAGTGCCTACGGTTATCCAACCGGTCACGTCCGCTGCTATGCTGCGTTCTATCACAGCCTCAGCATCGCCTGCCAATTGCTCGAATGTCAAATGACAATGTGTATCAATCAGTTCCATTGCTTTTAGCTCATATATCCAAAAGGTTTTTGATTAAATATAACTAACAATAAACTTTAAATCCAATTTCGTCAAAAACAAAAAACTGTAAAATATCCAGGTTATACTTTTGCCCGAACATATTTAATGGTAGCATAGCCCTATTGAAAACATGGAAAATAAAATGAGAAAAAATCATGTTCTCTTAATCTATGTAGCTTTGGCCTTGGTAACCTTTGTCACTTTCCAACAGGTTAGTACAAGTGATTTCGTCGATTATGATGACGGTTTTTATGTCACTGAAAATCCGCACGTTACCGGTGGCATAACCATCCAATCCTCAATATGGGCATTTACTACGTTGGTCGTTCCACATACTGGTCATTGGCAGCCAATGACTTGGCTAAGCCACATGCTTGACTGTCAGCTGTTTGGGTTGAATCCTTCCGGACATCATTTGACTAATCTATGGTTTCATATAGCAAACACGCTGCTGTTGTTTTATATCTTTAAGAAAATGACCAGCCGAATTTGGCCAAGCGCATTTGTTGCTGCGGCTTTTGCCTTGCACCCGCTACATGTCGAGTCCGTTGCTTGGGTTACAGAACGCAGGGATGTACTAAGCGGTTTCTTCTGCATGTTGACCATTGCGGCATACATTAGATATGTTACCCGTCCCAGTATAATTAAGTTTCTGCCAGTATGTTTATTTTTCGCCTTGGGACTGATGTCCAAATCTATACTGGTGACTTTACCCTTTGTATTGCTTCTGTTGGACTACTGGCCTCTGAACAGGGTGCGATGGAAACATCAAGATACTCCTGAAGACTCCGACATCAATAAACTATCAGCCTGGCGATTAGTTATTGAAAAAATTCCGCTGTTTATTCTCTCGGCTGCCTCATGTGTTATTGCCCTGATTGCTGCTCGGGACTACGCCATAAAAACAGAGTTATCTATAGATTATCGCATAGTTAATGTTGTAACCACTTATACCACTTATTTAGCCAAAACGGTTTGGCCAACCCGCCTTGCAGTTTTATATCCGCTTCAAACCTATATGTCGGCATGGAAAGCTGTTGTATCATTCATAATACTGCTGGCTGTATCAGTAGGTGTGATTTGTATGGCCAGAAAACGCCGATACCTGGCAATGGGATGGATGTGGTATCTTGGAATTCTAATACCAGTTATTGGTTTGGTTCAAGTAGGCGACCAAAGCATGGCCGACAGATACACATATCTACCTCTAATCGGGCTCTTTATTATGGCTGCCTTCGGTCTTGCCGACCTTTTACCTAAATGGCGATATCGAAAAAATATCTTGGCAATTTCTGCCGGATTAATACTCGTTGCTATGTCGATATGCACACAGTTCCAGCTGCGACATTGGAAAAACTCATTTGCTCTCTTCAAACGTGCCGTAGAAGTAACCGAAAATAATTATCTCATGCACAATAATTATGGCAGTGCTTTACTCGGAATGAACCGGCTTGATGAGGCCTTTAAACATTTTCAAGAGTCGATACGTATCAATCCGCAGCATGAAAAAGCTCTTCATAACATGGGGGTCGTTGCCATTGGTAAGGGAAATATCGACCAAGCCGTCACGTATTTTGAAAAGGCACTTGAAATTGACCCTAATTATGCAAATGCCCATTATAAAATGGGCTCAGCTTTGGCTAATCAAGGTAAATATGACCAAGCCATTAAACACTTTAATGATGTTTTGAAGATAGACCCGCAAAGACCAATGTTACATTACGATTTGGCCAAAATCCATTTTAAGAAAGGCAACTTTGACTTAGTCGTTAAACATTGCACAGAAGCTTTAAGATTAAAACCTGATTTTATCGAAGCACGCATTAATCTGGCCCGTGTCTTGTTGAAACTTGAAAAAACTCAGCAGGCGGTTGACCAGTATTATCAAATACTGAAATTTGTCCCTAATCATATTGAAGTGTTAAACGAATTGGCATGGGTTCTGGCTACGGATGAAAAAGCGCAAGTGCCGAACAGTTCCGAAGCTATTCGGCTCGCGGAACTTGCCTGTCAGCTTACCAACTACAAAAATCCTGAAATGCTTAATACCTTAGCGACTGCCTATGCCACTGCAAAGCAATTCGAGCAAGCTGTCACAACTGCGGGCAGGGCTCTCGAATTAGCTTCCCAGAAGGGCAACGATAAATTAGTAAGACACATCCGCCAAAAAATTAAAATCTATAAACAGGCAAAACCACTACCTGAAAACTAAAACACAAAAGCGTTTTCGTAGTGTCTTATTTGCTCACGACCTCTTTTCCCCAGCACTATACTAACAACATCAAAACGAAAAGGACGCTCTCCTATATTATAACTTGCAAGAAAGTAACGTGCTGTTTTTAATAATCTGCTTTTCTTTACGGGCGTGATAGCTGATTCGACATTATCAAAACTTTCATCAGCCCTCGTCTTTACCTCTACAAAAACAACGGTCCCATCAACGTCGACCATGACAATGTCGATTTCACCGCCTTTGCAGGAAAAATTACGGGTAAGTGTTTTAAGGCCTTTTCTTCTTAGAAATTTCTCACAGCGTCTCTCGCCCCATCGGCCGAGCAACCCCCGGTTTGACAAAAGCCTACTTCTGTTCGCAAGCCAACCAAACAATTTTTATATTTGCCCCGTTTTATTTGGAAACAGTATGAGTACTGTGACGTTGAGCCAGTTTTACTGCTTTACCGCTTCGCTGACGAAGAAAGTATAACTTCGCACGTCTCTTTTTACCGCTTCGAATTGCTTTTACATTAACTACATTCGGTGAGTGAAGCGGGAAAATTCGTTCTACCCCCTCGTTATTTACAATCCGGCGAACCGTGAAAGTCTCGTTAATGCCGCGACCCTTACGAGCAATCACCGTACCAGTAAATATCTGTATACGTTCTTTGTTACCTTCTTTAATCTTACAGTTTACGTCTACTATATCGCCTATCTCAAAATGAGGTATCTTTTCCTTGATACTCTTACTTGCGACGGCATCTAATATTTCTGTTTTCACCGATTTTTCTCCTGATACTTACCCTTGCGACTTAAATTGCAAAAAAACTCACAACTACTTTAGTTTAAATACGTTACAACAAGTTGCTGTCCGGCAAAGAACCAATTATTATACTGGTTCTTACCCTCAAAACAAGCACTTTTTTTAAAACTTATTCTTCCAGTAAATCAGGCCGTTGTTCCCTTGTCCGCTCTAAAGACTGTTTCCGGCGCCATTCGGCTATTTTTCCGTGGTCGCCGCTCAAAAGAATCTCAGGAACTTTCATGTCGCGGAAAACTTCAGGCCGCGTATATTGAGGATATTCCAAAAGACCATTACTAAAAGAATCATCCTTCGAAGAATCTTCATCGCCGAGGACGCCTTCTAATAATCTGACCACAGCGTCGATAAGCACCATAGCCGCCAGCTCACCACCGCTGTTAACATAATCACCTATCGATATCTGCTCGGCACCTAAACCCGTTCGAATCCGTTCGTCGAATCCTTCATATCTGCCGGAAATCAAAATCAGCCGTTTTTCTTTACTTAACTCTACCGCTTTCGCCTGATTAAATTTTTGTCCCTGCGGTGTTAATAATATAACTCGACCCTTTTCAGGTGATAATTTTTCGACATGTTCGAAACAGTCGAAAACTGGACCCGGCATCATTACCATACCAGGCCCGCCTCCATATGGCTTGTCATCTACCTTCTTGTAATCATCAGTTGCAAAATCGCGTATATTACTAAGGACTATCTCAACTGCACCTTTTTCCTGAGCCCTCTTTAATATCGAGTGACTCAACGGTGACTCGAACATCTCTGGAAAAAGCGTCAGACAATCAACTCTCATCGCTTTTTTCTGTCTCTTCTTTGGAAGAGCTTTTCTCTTCCTTGACCTCTGCTTTTTCTTCTGCAGCTTCCGTCTTTTTTTCTTCTACCTTAACTTTTTCAGCTGCTGGTTTTTCTTCTGCCTTTTCTTCCGTTGCAGGCGAGGCTTCTGCTTTAGCCTTAACCTCAGCCTCTTCCGCTTTTTCTTCTTTGACCTCAGCTTCAGGTTCCGCTTCTACCTCAGCCTTTTTTTCTTCTGCTTTTTCAGCCGGTTCAGCTTCTGGTTTAGCTTCCGGTGCGGCTTCGGCTTCTTTCTCTGCATTAGCTTTTGCCTCAGCTTCCTTTTTGGTTTTTTCTTCCTCTGCCTTGGCTTTTGCCTCGGTCTCGGCTTTAGCCTTTTCTTCTGCCTCTGCCACAGCCTTTTCGGCCTCTATTTTCTCTGCTTTCATAAAGAATTTACCTTTAGCTCTTGCTATTGCCTTAGCCTTTGCTAATCTTGCTGTCTTCTCCTTGGCATATTTGGTTTCGATACCTAAACGAAGCAAAATCTGAGAAACCGTATCAGACGGTATCGCACCTTTATCAAGCCAGTACTTCACTCGTTCGAGATTCAGAACTATCTGCTTGGCTTGGTCCTTTTCAATCGGGTCGTAATGACCGAGCTTTTCAAGAACTCTGCCGTCACGAGGTTCACGTGATTCGATTGCGTTAATTCTGAAGAACGGCCGATGCCGCCTTCCTATCCTTGTCATTCTCAACTTTACTGACATAATTAATTCCTTTCACCTGTTTTTATAATCAATTTCCGTAACTCGCCCAATGCAAATCACGAAACTCGTTTACTATGTAATGCGAATCCATTTATGAATATCGCGAAAATCCCAACATCAGTACCTGCGTCTGTCGCAATTTTTTCTACCTGTTCGTCACTCAAACTCTCAGCACTTTCCTTTTCGCTCGGTGTCATTATAGCCACCGCTTTTCTCAACTGCTCCAGTTCCTCCGTCGTTGGTGCTGCTAGCATTGCCAACTCACTGCTGCCCTTTATATCCTTGAACTGGTTCCGTATCATCATACCATATTCGCTGTCAGCGAACTGGGCCAACTTTTCCAGATATTGTTCTATCGTTTTTTGCTCGTTTACCGCCGTCTTATCTTTCCCTTCCGCCTCACGACCCGTTTCCGTTTCGACCTTTGCTTTATCTTTCTCCCTGCCGACATCGCCGCGCCTATAGTATCCATATTAAAACCGCCGCTCATCAGGCTCTTGAGACCGCCAAAACTGCCGCCGCTAATCGCCTTCATCATATCTCTGCTGCGCTTAAATGTCTTCACTAATCCTGAAACGTCAGTTGCCTCAACACCTGCACCAGCGGATATCCGACGACGACGCGATGAATCTATAACGTCAGGGTCACGCCTTTCCTTGCGTGTCATCGAATGGACAATTCCTTCCATTTGCTTAATCTGACCGTCATCAACGTCAACATCTTTTAGCTGACTGCCCATACCCGGCATCATCTTAAGCATATCTTTCATCCCACCCATCTTCTTTACTGCCTGCATCTGCTTTAAGAAATCATCGAAGTCGAAACTACCCTTAGCCATCTTCTTCTGCAGTTTCTCCGCCTCGTCGACTTCGAATTGTTCCTGTGCCTTTTCTACCAGCGTTACTACATCACCCATTCCCAAAATCCTGCTTGCCATTCGGTCCGGGTGAAATTCTTCTAATTTATCGAGCTTCTCGCCGACTCCAATGAATTTGATGGGCTTACCTGTCACTGCCTTCACACTCAAAGCAGCTCCACCTCTCGCGTCACCGTCGAGCTTGGTAAGAATCACACCGTCAAGTTCCAGCCGCTCATTAAATTCCTTGGCCGAGTTGACTGCGTCCTGACCGGTCATCGCGTCACAAACCAAATATATCTGGTGCGGAGTCACTGCCTTAGCCACATCAGCGATTTCGCTCATCATCTCCTCATCAATGTGAAGACGACCAGCCGTATCAAGCACCACCACGTCATGACCATTTTTCACAGCGTGCTTCAAAGCATTCTTGGCGACCTTTACGGCGTTTTTGCTATCTTCACTGTAAACGTCGATATTTAACTGCTCACCCAGAACAATCAACTGTTCTATGGCCGCAGGTCTCCGTAAATCATCTGCCACCAATAATGGCCTCTTGCCCTTATTAACCAGATACTTACCAAGTTTCGCTGCCGTCGTGGTTTTACCGCCACCCTGCAAACCCGCCAACATCACTATCGTTGGTCCCGGGGATACGAAATATATATTGCTGTCCACAGGGCCCATCAACTCCGTCAACTTGTCACTGACGATTTTGACCATCATCTGACCAGGATGCAGACTCTTTATTACCTCGGCACCGACTGCCGTCTCTGTCACGTCTTTACAGAACTTCTTGACCACATGATAGTTAACATCCGCTTCTAAAAGTGCCTTGCGGATCTCACGCATAGCATCGGAAATATTGGCCTCGGTAATCCTACCCCGCCCTGAGAGCGACTTGAAAACTGAGTTAAATTTTTCGGTCAATGAATCAAACACACGTTTTTCCTGTACTTATATACTGTTTCTGCGCAAACCAATTCTGCTGCAAACCAAGGATTGTAAGGAAGTTAAATCGATTTTGCAAGGACAAAATCAACTGCCGGCAATAACATCGTTTGCCGTCGGATATGCCGCAAAAAGCTATGATTAGCTGGCAGGTAGCTTAGACCCGCCAGTCTTTAGAGCCTTTAATGAATTTATTTTGCACAATTATACCCATTGCCGTTGGTATCAAAAGTGCTAATGGAAGGAACCACTTTTGCTCGAATACGATACTTTCCACCTGCTCGCTCGTTTCTGGATAAAGGTATAATAGTGCCAAAACCCCGACCACCATTAGTATTCCTCCACCCATACTCGAAAACAGCATTACTGCGACCCGGAAAATAATAAATGAAATCATACCGCCGGCGATAATACCTATCAAGGCACCTGCCCAGATATAACCCTCATTTAACTCTAAAGCATACCATGCCCCAGCCGTTAATATGCCACCCGCAAGACCACCTAATATACAAACCGCCCATCTCATCAAGGGTACTGCCAAAAATGACATCAAGGCAAGACCCACCAAACCGCCAACGAGCTGGCCGCCGCCACCGTTGATTTTCTCACTTACTATCATGCCTAAAACTAAACCAAGTAATGCAAAACTGATTATCACCAATATCTTGAAAACACGCCAGCCGTAGAAAAGACAAACCGCACCAAAAGATATAAATGTCAATGCCTCTACTACATTAAGAGAGGTAATGTTTTGCCAAATCAAATCAATAGGCACTTCTGTTCCTTCCATCATATGCGATGTTTTGTCTGCGTTTTTAGCACTCTCGGCGAGTATCGTAACACAATCCATCAATGCTCTCCTTAACTTACTTTCAGCAAAACCTTAGCTGTTCTTTCGTAGCCTCTTTAAATCAAAACTATTTCCCACGCCAGCTTAAAGGTTTTTCCTTTGCTTCTTCAATCTCATCTGCTTCTTTTTTCTTTCTTATTTTTTTTCTGGTATGTTGGCAAAGCGATAAATGAACGATTATACCAAAAATTGCCATCGCTGCAAAAATACTACCATAAAATGGTAACTGGTAACTTATATAGCTTATTGCAGTCACACCTTTATATAATAATAGCAGTGTCATCCCTGTAAAAATAAATGCCACTCCTAAAACTGAACACAATAAAGCCGCAAGCAAACGCCGCCAAAAAGAACCCTTCGTTAATGCGCCTTCAAAAATTACTGCAATAATCGCAGCGGTCATTCCCAAAAGAAGCGACATGATGGTATTTTGGTTCGTTATAAAATAACCGCCTACACTTCCTCCAATGCCTCCTATAATAGCAGCCAATGATTTCCTGAAACCAAATCCGCCAAGCCAAATAAATAGGCCTAATATGGCCAGACCCAAGCCAGGAACGACCAGAAATACTGGGTCGGAAAAAGCAGCCCTTTCTTCAAAATTTAGGAGACTTTCAAGCATAACAACTATGAGCCGTGAAAAAAATAAAACGTTACAAGTTATCGTTTGTTTGTTGTATTAATTATCGGCCTATTTGCTCGATTTCCGTTAAATACTTGAAAGCTTTCTAAGGGGTAACTTGCTTATTGGAGGAAAAAGCCTATATTTAAGCTTTTATAGGGCCTTTGATAATGCGGATGAGAGGAGTCGAAC
>JAGLSU010000090.1 GCA_023135935.1 Planctomycetota bacterium | reverse complement strand
AAACAATCTCGTTTCAGTTGTACCGATAAGTTTTACTCAAGCAGCATTAGGGGCAACGATTAGGGTTCCGAGTCTGAACGGCACCAGGGAGTTGAAGGTTCCGGCAGGTACGCAGTACGGGAGTGTTTTCAGGATAAAGGGCGAAGGGTTGCCGGACATACGAACGAAGCGTCGAGGAGATGAACTTGTGCAGGTTACAATCGAGACGCCGAAGAAACTGGACACGAAGCAGCGCGAGTTGCTGGAAGAATTTTCCAAGAATGAGAGCAAGGGAGTTTTTCCAGAATCGAATGGTTTTTTTGAGAAGTTAAAAAAGTATTTTGGTAACAACAAATGAAAAAGACCGACAAATCAAACCCGAAGAAGCAAGCCAAGCCAAAAAGCAATGGGTTAGAAATCTTTTACGATTTACTAGACTTATTGCTACCGCAAAACAAAGAATTTTTACAAAAAGTATTAGAAGAAAAAGAAAAGCAATTGAAAAGTCTAAAGCAAGAAGAAAAAGATAAATCTAAATACACAATAGAAGTTCAAAAGGAAGTGAATAGTTTTTTGGAAGGGTATGCAAAAACATTTTACACGCAATATCAACGTCTCAGTGCTGATTACGCGAATTTTCAAAAGCGTGTTCCAAAGCAGGTTAGTGATACGGTTGGCTACGAAAAGGAAAAGATAATCAAGAGTTTGCTTCCTGTTTTGGATAATTTCGAGCACACGTTGCAAATCGCTCATACGGCAGAGAATATAGAAGTAGTTATTAAGGGTATCAGAATCGTTTACGACCAGATGCTTGATATATTGAAATCGTATGATGTGTCGCAGATAAAAGCGTTGGGTGAGAAATTTGACCCGGCATTGCACCAGGCTATGATGCAACGAGAAGAGGCGGACGAGGAAGAGGATGTCGTACTCGAAGAGTTTCAAAAGGGATATCGACTTAATGGTCGAGTTCTTCGGCCGAGCAAAGTGGTGGTTAATAAGCAGGCAGAAAAGGAAAAGCCGCAAGAGGCGGAATAAATGTTATGCCAACTTACGAATATATATGTGAAAGTTGCGGTCATGAGTTCGAGCAACTTCAATCGATAACGGCTCGGCCACTTCGAAAGTGCAGCGAGTGCGGCAAGAATCAATTGAGGCGGCTTATCGGTTCCGGGGCAGGAGTGATTTTTAAGGGGTCGGGATTCTATCAGACCGATTACAGAAGCGAAAGTTATACGCAAGCCAAGAACAAGGAAAAAAGCGACGGCAAGAAGAAGGCTGAGACGAAAACGATAAGTAAAGAGACGAAGAGCGACAAAAAACCCAAGGCGAAAGCCAAGGATAAAAAGTAGGTAATTTATTTTATCAATTTAGCGATTTGTTTGAACTGGGGGTGTTCGGCGGTTTTAAGCAATTCGAATAAAATCATTTCGGTACCGGTGATATTTATGTCGGAGTTTTGCATTTTGTTTAAGGCTATGTTTTTATTTTCCTGAGTTCTTGACGAGACGGCATCGGCAACTACAGTAACATCATATTTGGTTTCGAGCAGTTCAATGGCGGTTTGATAAACACAGATGTGAGTTTCTATTCCGCAGAGGATAAGCTGATTGCGATTTAAGGTTTTTAGTTTCGAATTAAATTGTTCGCTGCCGCAACAGCTAAAAGTGGCTTTATTAATCGGCCGATTTCCGATTAGCAGATGGGCTATCCGAGGGGTTGTCGGGCCGAGGACGTCGGGGCACTGCTGAGTCCATAAGATTGGGATTGATAAGAGGTTAGCAGCATTGATGAGGATTTGGATGTTTTTGAACAGAGAATCCTTCTGGTGCATCAGTTCAGCAAGTTTTCCCTGAACATCGATGACGATAAGACAGCAGTTTTTTGAATCAAGCATCTTTGCCAAATCATTAATCCGTTATTGGTTATGTGTAAGGACGATAGTGAGTTGAATTTTTTGTTCGTCCGGTACCAAGGCGACGGGCTCTTTAGTTTTTTTCTCGCTTGAGGTCAAGACAGGTTTCGGAGGAGTCATCAATTGTGGTTTTGTGTTTTCGAGAGTAGCGAATACTTCTTTGCCCGGTATTTGTTGGGTCATGCTATTTGAAGCGGCGAAATCCTTTGCTATTTTGACGCGATTTTTCAAGCTGGTCTGGTGAGCAATTTCGGTAATTTGCCGCGTGGTGACATTATTGACAGTTGTTTTGTCAGCATCGATGAATAATGTTTTCGAATCAAACCTATCCCAGACATTTTCCAAGTCGGCTAAGAGTGCAGCTAAAGTTTCTTTGCTACAATTTAAGACATAAGGCCCTTCCGCGCCATTTAGAATTGTTTGTGTAGACTGACCGGACGGAAGGTTATCATTTATAGCTCTTTTTATGACTGCATGAGCCGCACTTAAGTTGTTCGTGTTTAACACGAGTTTGCCGCTAAAGGTGGTTGGTTTTTTTGGTGTTATCACTATGTCGGACTGCCAACTTTTAAGGGCAAGTGTGTTTTCAGTGGCGGCTTCTGGTGCGAGAATTGAATAAACAAGAACTGCCAAGACGGCAACTAATCCAATCATTGCGGCAGCGGTGAGTACTTTGCGAGCGAGCAGATATCTTGCTCCCTGACGTTCGCTGTGGAGTCCGGAATGTTGGCCGAGCAGAGTTTTTCTTTCGAGAGTAGCTTTTACATCTTCCAGTACCGATTGTGGTGCTTCGTCTGCCGGTAGAGAGCCGATGAGCATTTTGCATCTTTGAAGTTCGCGGAGGCGCTTTGCAATTTCCGGGTCGTTTTGTATTAGTCTTTTGACCTCGGTTTGCTGTCTGGTTGAGAGCTGGCCGTCAATGAATTCGCTGAGCAATTCGTCGATGTTCAGGTTTTCCTTCATTTGGAAATTTCCTCCATAATCTCTCTTAGGGCACTACGGCCTCTGCTTAGTCTGCTTTTGACCGTTCCCAACTCGATTTCGAGTACCTGAGCTATTTGAGCATAATCCATACCTTCGATATCCCTCAAAATAACTATGGCTCTTTGATTGTCATCAAGTTTCATTAATGCCTTGATAGCCAACTGACAAAGTTCTTTGTTTTGCGCGAGCGCAGCTGGGTCGGGTGCATCTTCGTCAGTTAAAAACTCCTTCAACATGTGCTTTGTCTGGTCACTGTCGGTGTAGCTTTGGGCATCCAGCGACCTGTATCCGAGTTTGATATTCCTTTGGCAGTAATTTAATGTCAGGTTAACAGCGATTCTAAATGCCCAGGTGTAAAAACTGCTTCTGGATTCAAACTTATCAATGTTCTCTATTACCTTGACAAAGGTTTCCTGCGTAAGCTCGGCAGCATCATCAACATTTGCACAAATTTTCAAAATGACGTTATAAATTCGATTCTGGTACTTTATTATAAGACGCTCCATAGCGTCCGAATCGCCCTGGCGGCATTTTTGTACCAAGACAGTATCGTCGATGCTGATGTTTGCCGCTTGTGTCATTTAGTTTTCTCCTTATTTAGATGGAGACAGGTTCAAAAGGTTCCCAAAAATAGTTAAATATGAGGATATAATGGCAAATTAAGGGATAAGGGTCAATGTAAATTACGAAGTGGGGGAAATATGGGTTTAAATCGGTTTTGGCGGGGTTTGGTTTTTAGGTAATTACTCTATGTATTTGAAGGCGAATTCTGTTGTGAGTCGTTGTCCATTGGGGCAGATGCATGTGGCTTGGAGTATATAGGTTTGCCTGTCTTTTGGTTCTAATTCGAGATTGAATTCGTAGACTCTCAGGAAATCGAGCCAATAGTTGTTGTTTGTGGTTTGGTCGGTCAGGTTGATGTCGGGCCAAATGGCGAGTCTTTTTCCTTTCGGGTCGGCTGTGCGTTGAAGTTTTTTATATAATTCGAAGCGGAAGGTTCCGGGGGATTTTATTTGTGAATCGAAAGAGTCGAGCAAGCTGACATAGACCCTTAAGAGGTTTTTGTTTTCAGTTGCGTCGTAGACGAATCCTGTCAGGGGCATAATGTCAACTTTGACTGGGTTATAGGAAAAATGTTTGGTTGTTGAGGTATGGGGTTTTGTTTGCGGAGTGGTTTCGGCTGGTTCACAACCTGGGGCTAACAAGAGCAGGCAAATAAAAAGGGTCTTAGCTATGGTGACAGTAGTTTTCATAAATTACAAATCCTCATCAAGCATGTGGCCGAGACGATGTTTTTTTGTTCTCAGATAGTCGATGTTGTGTTTTGTCGGTTCGGCTTTTAGTTCGATTTGCTCGGTGATTTTAATTCCATATACTTCAAGGCGGCTCACTTTTTTGGGATTATTTGTAAGTATGCGAATATTTTTGAGGCCGAGGTCACGGCAGATTTGTGCGCCGATTCCATAATCACGTTTATCGGGACTGAAGCCGAGTTCCAAATTCGCGTCTACAGTATCGAAGCCCTGTTCCTGAAGTTTATAGGCGCGTAGTTTGTTGGACAGTCCTATGCCCCTGCCCTCTTGACGCAGGTAGATGAGGGCGCCTTTGCCAGTTTTTTCAATCATTTTCATTGCGGTTATCATTTGGTATCCGCACTCACATCTTTGAGAATGGAAGAGGTCGCCGGTCATACATTCGGAATGTACTCTTATTAGTACGGGTTCATCATGTTCGATTGGTTTTCCGGAATCATCGAGGTCACCGACGCCGCCCTTGCAGAGAGCGATATGCGGTTCTTGTGAAGTGACGCTTTCGTAGCCGATGAGTTTGAAGTCGCCGTAGTCGGTTGGCAGGTTTATGGATTCGAGCCGTTTGATTTGGCTTTCGCGCTGCAGGCGATATTCGATAAGTTTTGAGATTGAGCTGATTTTGATATCGTGTTTTTCGCAGAACTTCAGCAGTTGGGGTACTCTGGCCATAGAGCCGTCTTCGTTCATGATTTCGCAGATGACACCGGCAGGTTTCAGGCCAGCGAGGCGCATCAGGTCAACGGCGCCTTCGGTTTGACCGGCACGGACGAGTACGCCGCCGTCTCTTGCACGGAGGGGAAAGATATGTCCCGGGCGTGCGAGGTGGTCGGCTTTGGCATTGTCGGCAATTGCGACTTGGATGGTTTTCGCCCTGTCGGCTGCGCTGATACCGGTAGAGATTCCTTCGGCAGAGTCAATACTGACGGTGAATGCAGTTTTGAATTTTGTGGTGTTATCCGCAGTTTGCGGGTATAGGCCGAGTAAATTACATTTTTCGGCTGTGAGCGGTAGGCAGATTAGGCCCCTACCGAACTTTGCCATGAAGTTTATGATTTCCGGAGTTACTTTTTCTGCGGCGCAGAGGAGGTCTCCTTCGTTTTCACGGTCTTCGGCATCAACGAGGACAATCATCTTGCCTTCGGTGAGGTCTTTTAATACTTGTGGGATATCGCTAAATTCCATCGCTACCAGTTATATAAATCGGTTATTGATTTTGTTCGTGCTGTTCAATATAGCGACTTCCGGTTCGAATGTAAATAAGCGTTGCTAAAATAGCTGTTGCGGCGGCGGACCACCAAAGGAATCTGAGGAACCAAATCCAGCCTGAAATGAGTATTGAGGCCTCTGGGGCGATAAGTATGGCAGCGACCATGGAGAGCTGCAAAGTGGTGGCGAATTTTCCAATGGATACGGGTATAATGTGATTCTGTGTGGTGACGAAATATAAAATGAGGAAACCGAGCAGTAGGAACATATCTTTTCCAACGATTAGTACGACAACGGTTTGGGGCAGTATGAATCCAGGGATGCCCGCTTTTTGTGAGGTCAGCAGGAGGCAGGCGGCGGTCATAAGCAGTTTGTCGGCAGTGGGGTCGAGGAAAACACCGAGTTTTGTGACTTGTCCCGTGACGCGAGCGACAATACCGTCGAGGACATCGCTTGCGGCCATAACGAGGAAGATGAGGATTGCAATATAGCGCATTGCGTTTTGGGCGTTTTGGGTCAGTACGGGGTCGTTGATTTTCAGCATGCAGCTTACGAAGGGAATGATTAATAGTATTCGAACGATTGTGACTCTGTTTGCCCAGTTCAGTTTCATAATCTATCCGCCTTGAAAGATTTTCTTAAATCACCCTGCCTCCGTCAACATTCAGGGTGTGTCCGATTATGTAATCATTTTTTATGAGGAATATTACGGCATTGGCAATTTCTTCGGGTTTTGCGATTCTGTTTGCGGGTATTCGTTTGAGTTGCCGTTTTTTTTGTTCGTCGTTGAAATTTTCCGGCCAAGTGACAAGGCCGGGAGCGATAGCGCTGACACCGATTTTCGGAGCGAGTTCTTTTGCGAGTGACTTTGTGGCGGCTACGAGTGCAGCTTTGGAAGAGCAATAGAGGGTATATTTTGCCCAGGGTCTTAGTGCACCGACGTCAGCGATGTTGATTATTTTGGCAACGGTATCGGTGGTGTCAGGGAATTTATCGTTTATTATTTTCGCGAATGATTGCGAAGTCAGGATTGGGGCAATTAAATTCAGGTTTAAAATCTGCTGGGCTTTTTCCGGGGTTATTTCGGCAAGGGGTTGTCTTGTGAAGGCGGCGGCGGAGTTGATGAGTATTTGGGGGGTGCCGAGTTCAGTTGCTTTTTGGAAAAGGTTTTCTATCTGGTCGGGTTTTGTGAGGTCGGCTTTGACAGCGATGGCTTTTTGGCCCAGCCTTTCGATTTGTTCGACGAGTTGTTGGGCTCTTTTTTCGTTAGTATTATAGTGACAGACGCAGTCGCAGAGGTTCTGTGCGAGAGCCAAAGTGATTGCCCCACCCAAGTGGCCTGTTGAGCCGGTAACAATGGCGATGGTACCTTCTAATTCCATTGGCAATATAGTAAATAGTTAAAATGGATTTAGCAATAGTCTATATACAAATAGTTTAATTCGCTTGCTGGGGGCGAGGGGACGGATAAACCCCCAAGGTAAACTTGGGGGCTAAATGATAAGGAACCCGCACCAAAATTTGGTACGAGATATTTTTTTTATTCTCTGTCCGGGGCGTAGAAGTAATATAGTTCTGTATCTCGGCTGTCGAAGCTGGCAAATTTCTTCGGGCATTTGCTTAGCGGCATAAGAGTTTCGGATTTTTTCTTATGTCTATAGTAAAGAACCTTCAGATGAGCTTTTCTTTGTGGGCTGCTTAGAAACATCGAGAATTCGGCAGCGTTTAGTGGGCCTTCGTCGCCGAGGTATGCTGCGAGGATATTGGATGTGAGGTCCATCCATACCCATTGGTTGAGTTGGTCGTCGAATATTTCGGTAGTGGAGTGCATACCGCCCATTCTGATGCTGAATTTTTCTGATTTGTAATGCACCTTTTCGAGATGTATTCTGCGGGCGGGGATTCCGAGTGAGTTGCATGCGTGGATGAAGATTTTGGCGAAGTTTGTGCAGAAGCCCTTGTCCTGGCCGGAGACCATTCTTTCGTATTGTCTGAACGGCGAGACCTTCATCGCGTCGGATGGTACGCCGGTATGGGGTTTGAGGTCGTCCATTAAGGACTTGGCTATAAGCATTGCTTTTTCGTGGTCTGATTTCGCGTTTTTGATTAGGCCGCCCCACTTGTCTTTGGCGAATTGCAGGTCTTTGTCTGTCGGTGGTCTGTATATCCAGTTTTCAACGGCATAGTCGGTTGTGAAGTTCAGATAGGGGTCGGTTTTTATGGTAATCCAATTGGGGTAGCCGGCTGCACCTTTCGATGCCCAATATTTATTGGGGTTGCTGACCAGGGTAATTTTGTAGGATTGGGATTCGGTTCCATCTTTGGAAACCATTTTTACGACGGTTTTGCTTTTTGTCGCGGAAGTTTTGTCTATGTTAAATTCGGCAACAAAGCTGCCATCGGTAGATTTTTTGAATTCGGAATCGTCGGTTGAAATCATGAAGTGGGAGAAATTTTTCAAGTGCGATTGGAGGTTTAATTTTATTTTGATGTTTTCTCCGGGGAGGTCCTCGATTGATTTTATTGTCAGTGGGTCCTGCGGCTGATAGTAATTCCAGTAATGATATCTCAAATCCGACCGAACTCTCTCTTTGGTTCTGGGAGGTTGCTGTTCGTTATACGTGCCGGGGGCTGCCGGGGGCTGGGTATCGCAGGAAGCTGTGGGTTTAGCTGTTGGGATTTTGCTGTCGTCACAACAGACATCAGCTTTTTTGGTATCACAAGAAGCCGCAGGTTTCTGGCTATCGCAGGAAGCCGCTGTTTTTTTATCGTCGGAAGAAGCTGCAAAGCAGGCAGAAGCGAAGATTAAGGTAAGCAGTGTTAGGGTTAAGATTGTTTTAGATGTAGTTTTCATATTGTTCCTTTCGAAAAATTATGCGGTTTGTCCCTTTCGGGAGCCGCAGTAAACTAAGACGGGTTGAAGAATCATTTTATTGCAAAAATGAAAAGAAATTTGATTGTTTTTCAGCCAACACCCCTGTAGCGTGTCCCAGTTAGGCATTTTCCGCTTCACCCTCATTATTTATTTTCATATTGTTCCTTTTGAAAATGATTATATGGGGATTGTAACTGTTTTTTTGGTCTGGTTCAAGGGGAAATAAGGATTCGCAGGATATTTACCATTGTTCGGCCAGATATCCGCTTTCGCAGGATTAAAAAGATATTTCTCCACTGCGCTGCGATCGAGATGACGAGAGACCCCAAACAGAGGGTGTCATTTAATTTGCTTGCTGGAGGTGGGAGGTTTTATATAATCCTTAGGGATGACAAAATTAAGCGTAAATTTGAATAAGGTAGCATTGCTGCGGAACCAGCGCGATATCGGAATACCGAGTGTTATTGATGCGGCGAAGACAGTAATAGTGGCTGGTGCGGCTGGTGTGACTGTTCATCCTCGGCCTGACGAAAGGCATATAAGATACTCGGATGTTTATGAGTTGAAACATATAGTGAAGGTGTCGTCCGGGACTGAATTTAATATTGAAGGCAATCCTTTTACAGGAAAGTATATGGAGATAGTCGGAGAGGTACAACCTGACCAGGCGACTTTGGTTCCGGATGAACCGGGAGCAAATACTTCGGACCACGGATGGGATTTGGAGAAGGATGAGAAAAGGCTTCGGCCGATAATAAGCGAACTGAAGGAGTTGGGAGTGCGGATTAGTTTGTTTATGGACCCGGAGGAAAAAGGGATAGAGACAGCTAAGGAAATCGGAGCTGACCGGATTGAACTTTATACTGAGCCATACGCGAAGGCATTTGAAAGCGAAGAGAATTTAGAAGCGGTATTAGAGAAGTTTGTTCGGGCAGGAGAGTTGGCTAAGAGTTTGGGATTAGGGCTGAACGCGGGACATGATTTGAATCTTTTGAACTTAGGGCGGTTCTGTGAGAGCGTTCCGGGGGTGCTTGAGGTATCGATTGGGCACGCATTGATAGCGGATGCATTAGAGATGGGTTTGCATAATACAGTAAAAGAATACTTGAAAATATTAGCTGATGTGGATAAAAGTTAGTATTTAGTATTTGGTGACAATAATGAACTTTTGAATTTAGGAGTCGAACGATGTTTACAGGGTCGATGGTTGCATTGGTAACGCCTTTTCAGGACGGCGAGATAGATTACAGTACGCTCGATGAGTTGATTGACTTTCACTTAGAGAACGGGACGGACGGAATAGTTCCGGTTGGTACAACGGGCGAGTCACCGACGTTAACTCACGAGGAGCACAAGAAGGTTATCGAGCGAGTGGTCAAAGCGGTCGGCGGCAAGGTTCCGGTGATTGCCGGTGCGGGTTCGAATAGTACTGCGGAGGCGATAGAGCTGGCGGAATTTTCGAGAAAAATCGGAGCGGACGCAACGCTGCAGGTTGACCCTTATTATAATAAGCCAACACAGGAAGGATTTTATCAGCACTTTAAGGCGGTTGCGGAAGAGGTGGATTTACCGGTGGTGCTTTATGATATACCCGGTCGGTGCGGTGCGGGGATGACACCTGAGACGGTAGTGCGTTTGGCAGAGGTTGAGAATATTGTTGCGATTAAAGAGGCTACGGGAAGTATGGACCATGCCAGCGCGATAGCAACGCAGTGCGACTTGACGATTCTTTCCGGTGATGATTCGATGACACTTCCGATAGCATCGGTGGGCGGCAAGGGTGTGATTAGTGTTGTGGCGAATATCGTACCGGCGGATGTTAAGGCTATGACGGATTTGATTCTTTCGGGCGATTTGACATCGGCGAGGAAGTGGCACAATAAGCTGTTCGCGTTAAGTAGGAATCTTCTTGGTTTATCGACGAATCCGATACCTATTAAGGCAGCGATGTCGATATTGAATATGGCATCGGAAGAAATGCGGTTGCCGATGGTTGTGATGGATGAGAGTAAGAAGGCGATTTTGAAACAGACATTGAGCGACTACGGTTTGCTGAAGTAATCGTTTTGCACGTCGCGATAGGCAGCTAACATATCCGTAATCATTTTACTAACAGAATGGTTGGTTCTGAGGAATTTCTGCGCTTTTGCGGCAAGCTGGCGAGCAAAATCGTGGGCATCAAGCAGCCGCTGGAGGCAGTTGTATACACTGAGTTCGTCGTCCTGGTCGAAAATAAGGCTGGTTTGTTCATCGATAATTAAGTCATCGACTTGGCCTTTGCAGGCAGCTACGACGGTACCAACGCCCATCGCTTCCAACATCATGGCATTGAAATAATCTTCAGGTTGAGGTTGAATGAAGATATCTCCTGCGGCAAGAGTTGAACGCAATGGTTCCAATTTGGGGACGATGAGAACAATTTGCGAGAGGCCCAAATCGTTTAAGAGTCTGCGTAGCTTTCCTTCGGCACGACCGCTGCCTACTATCATCAGGATGAACTCGTATCCATCGATGGCTAAATGCCTCGCTGCATTAAGCAAGTTTGTAAAATCGTTTACATTATCAAGCGGGTGGGAAGTGACCATGCAAGTAAGCTTGGAAGAATCTTTGAAGCAACTGGTTGTGTCTTCGGTGAAGGTTCCAATATTTATTTGCTTGATTCGTCGTGCAAGTCCCGGGTGTATTTTTTTGAAGTTCTCTGTGATGGTTTTGGCAGGCGTGATGATTTTCGCCAGACGTCTATTGGAAACTGACAGCCAAGCGAATTGTTTTTGCAGTGAATTTATACTCAGCAGGTAAGGCAGAGATAATTGCCGTGTTAAGTATCTTGTGAGTTGTGCCTTAGTGTGGCAAAGACAATGTACGACGTTAGGTTGGAACTTTGTAAGTCGTTCAACGAGTCTGTTTCTGTTTTGTCGCCAAAGTATCGGGAGGTCAAACGCGGGATGCCTTATGATTTCGATTGATGGTGAGACAATGGAATCGACGTTGTAATTCAACGGACAAATCAAGGTCGTCGGAATTGATTCGTCGGCCAATCCGACCAAGAGATATTTCAGGTAACTCGGGTATTCTGAGAGAGTGCGTTTTGATACAACTAACGCCAACCGAAGCGGTTTTGTTTTTGCCACAGTCGGCACCGGAGTTTTTTTCTGTTCGTCCATAAACATCCCATATAGCCGTTTATATACTGCGTGCGACATATTACCGCAAAAATACGGTTTTTGCTATTATAAAAATAAGAAAGAGTAGTTGTGGTTTTAAATGGATATTATCGTATATTCAAAATGTTTTGTTTTGACGGGGTCGCATGTTTAGCTTATTTTATCAGCCGACGGAGATACTTAATGGCTAAGCTGAAGAAACAACTCGGTCTGATTGACGTTTTTGCAGTGGCAAGCGGTGCGATGATAAGTTCCGGCCTGTTTATTCTGCCAGCTATCGCTTATTCAAAGGGTGGGCCCGGAATAATATTAGCGTATTTTCTTGCGTCGGTTCTGGTAATTCCCAGTGTTTTGAGCCAAGCGGAATTATCTACAGCTATGCCCCGCGCGGGTGGAACATATTTCTTTGTGGAGCGCAGTCTTGGTCCTGCATGGGGCGTATTTAGTGGTATAGCAAACTGGTTTTCTCTTGCATTGAAGAGTGCATTTGCGGTCGTCGGCATGGCGATACTGATTGAGATTGCGCTGCAAAGAATATTCAGTATACAGTTGAGTCCGTGGCATCTTAAGGTAATAGGTGCTGTCTGTTGTATTATTTTTACGGGATTGAATATTGTAAGCGTTAAGAAGACGAGCCGATTTCAGGTTTGGCTTGTAGGTATAATGCTGGGGATACTTGCGATATTCATATTTGCCGGAGCCGGAAGTGTCGACGTTTTGAGGTATAAGGGATTTCTGGAGAAAGGATGGATGTCGATATTAGCGACGGCGGGTCTGGTTTTTATCAGCTTTGGCGGATTGACGAAAATAGCGAGTATTGCCGAAGAGGTGAGACAGCCGGGTAGGAATTTACCGTTGGGGATGATATTGGCATGGTTTGTTGTGACAACGTTTTATCTTTGTGTGATTGGAGTTGCGGTAGGCGTTGTGGACGGTGGAGAGTTAAGTTCGAGTTATCTTCCGATATCTTTAGCAGCAAGTAAGTTTATGGGTGGATGGGGATTTTTAATTTTGAGTTTGGCAGCGATAATGGCATTTGTGACAACCGCCAACGGAGGTTTATTGGCAGCGTCACGGTCACCAATGGCGATGAGTCGGGACCAACTTTTGCCGTCGGGCTTAGCTGTGGTGAACGAGAAGTTTAAGACACCGCATATTAGTATACTGTTGACGGGCGGGTTCATGATTGCGGCGATAGTTTTTCTCGATATCGAATCTCTGGTGAAGACGGCATCAACATTGATGATAATCCTTTTTACTCTCGTCAACGCGAGCGTAATAATAATGCGTGAGAGCAAGATACAAAGCTACCGTCCTAAATTCAAATCGCCTTTATATCCTTATGTTCACATTTTCGCGATTCTTGCTTACAGCGTTTTGATAATAGATATGGGCAAGGTTCCTCTTTTGATTGCGGGTAGTTTTGTGGGACTGAGTGCTGGTTGGTATTGGCTTTACGTTTCGAGACGTGTGAGCAGAGCTTCTGCGGCGATGCATATCGTGGAGCGTGTTACCGACAAGGCTCTTATGACAGTTACGCTTGAAAATGAGCTTAGAGATATTCTAATGGAGCGAGACAACATAATCGAAGACAGGTTCGATAAACTTATAAGAGAGTGTGAGATTTTAGATATAAAGGGTAAGGCGAGCGCGGAGGATATTTTCCGAAAGGCCTCAAAAATACTGGCGAAGCGATTAGGTACAGACGAGTATGTTCTTTTCGAGAAATTTCTTTATCGTGAGTCGGAGGGCGGAACGATAGTTCAGCCGGGATTCGCAATACCGCATGTAGTAGTAGAAGGTGAGAAGAAATTCGACATTCTTCTTGTTCGTGCGCGTGATGGTATTGAGTTTTCCACCACAGAAGAGCCGGTGAAAATAATGTTCGTTCTGACAGGCAGCAAGGATGAGCGTAATTATCATTTGCGAGCATTGATGGCTATAGCCCAGGTTGCTCAGGAGAAAAACTTTGAAGAGCACTGGCTGGCAGCTCGTAATATTGAGGGGATAAGGAACCTGATATTGTTATCGACACGGAAGAGAGACACGGCTGTAAGTTAGGCCTTCACAGTAAGTTGTAGACATTCCTAAACCATAATTACGTTTGACATTTCGCCTTCTGTGTAGTATGCTGTATTTTCAAGGTTTATTTTACCTGCTTGGCGCGGTTATTAAGGGTCGTATCTACCCTAAGGAGGAGGAATACAGATGCGCATTTCTACAATGAGAAGCTGTTTTATCCATGTGTTTGGGGTGTTTTTTGTCATATTTACGGTTTGCGGTTTTGTTCAAGCGGAGCATCCATTTTTGATAGTTAGTGAATCTGATTATCCTGGTCTTCGCGCACTTTCATCTGAATGGCCATGGTCAGATATGAAGGAAGACGCCATTTCAGATATTATGAATCTAAGCTACAACCCTAACGAGTCTGACTACAAACAGAAAGCGTATCGCATGGCGGATATTGTCGAAGCTGGCGCCCTGGCTTGCATTCTCGAACCCGACGCAAATATTCGTTCGACATATGTCAACATGACCTATGATAAAATGGCAACATGGTGGCCTGACCTTAGGGCGGGGATAACTATGAGCGGAGCAGACCGTATTGTACCGCCTGGCAGTGCATTTTTCGCATCTGTGTTGGCATTGGATATCCTGTATAACGAGTTGACAGAAGCTCAACGCAATACCCTTGAGAATGAATTGCAACAAGTTGCCGATTGGTACAACAGCCGTATCACACCATGGCAGTTGAACCTTTACGGATGTCGCGGTATATGGGCCCTTTATAAGGGCAATCAGAGTGACCTTAACCAAGCAAAAAATGATTACCGAAATTATTTGATGAGTCAGTTAACACCTGACGGTGTGTTCCACCAAGGTCCGGGTTACGCTGGTGCGAGGTTAGGTTTTGACCGTTTCGCAAAGGCGTATTTTATGGACGTCCTTGAGTTTACGGGCGAAGATAACAATTACTATAATAATCCAACGCTTAAGAACTTTGCGGAATGGTTATACGGTTATGCGGCTAGCCCCACGTGGGGTTATTATACTTTTGGTGATAGTTCGCTGAATCGTAATTATAGTTATTACAGTCGCGGAAGTTTTCGGGCGAATCGTTTTTCGGAAATAGCAGGAAGATACGCGGCATTTCGCAACAACTGGTACACACCACCGGGGCGTCTTCTTTACTATCTTTTCATGACTAAGCCGAGACCGGTTGCTCAACACTGCCCCAGCCGCATTTTTTATGACGGTGGAGCATGGTTTTTGGAAGACAGCGATTCCAGTAATGCGCTTGCCGGGGTATTGTGGAATCCAAGGAATTACAGTAGTCACTCTCATAAAGAAATCAATTCGATAAATTTAATTGCCTATGGCGAACATGTTTTGCGAAATTCCGGTTACGCGGGATGGGGCAACCCCGAAGGCCAGTGGAGTTATATCCATGACGATGCAGAATCATGTAATACGGCAGTGGTAGGCAGCGTAGACCACGTTGCCAAGTGGGGAGGCGGAATCAGTGAAGGTTTCACTTCTTCGGGTTTTGATTATGCCAGTGGTGACTCTCTATTTGCATTACCAAACGGTCATCATCAGCGTAACTTAGTATTTGTACACCCAGACGCAGGAGTAAACGGCTACTGGATTTTGTTTGATGAGCTTGATAATTATGGCACGCGACAGTGGTTAGGTACTTATTTTCATCCGAACGCAGAGAATATGACAAGAATTTCGAAGGGGAAAGAATATGAGTCGTTAGTTACCTTTAACGGGAATAAGGTTTATCTGACAATTTTTCTTGGAACGGAACCAGAAGAAGTAGCAACTCGAACGGGAACATTGGCTCATATGGTGAACAGATGGATTAGCGGTAAATATTTATTCTCAGAATATCCTCCCGACCGTTACGGGTATCGCAATATCGTAACGGTTCTTTTTCCACATAACAATAGTCACACTAAAGCAAACATGAACAGGATATCCGGTTCCAAGTATACAGGTGCAAGTATATCGCAGGGAGGTTCGGTTGAAGATGTAGCGTTAGAATCGGATGGGAAACGGTTAATAACACATAACGGTGTTACTTTTCAAGGGCTGGCAAGCTGGTACCGTTTGGATAGCGGAGTGGTAAGTTCATACTTCGTACGAAAGGGATGTGTTTTTGATGACGGTTTGGCTCCTCGCGTAGGTTTTGAGTCGAGTGAGGATGTCAGTATTCATGTTGAGGATACAGTTGGCAGAATCGTCTCACCTTCAGTAACAACAGTTACGTTCTATTGTCCTGACGTTACCGGCGTATTTCTCAATGGTTCACCTTTATCGAATACCAACTCAGGAACAGATTGGGTGCAGGTGCATATCCCCTCCGGCACATACGAACTGGAACTTGTAACCGGTTTACCGCCAGATACGACACCGCCGGCAATAACGCTTAATGGTTCGGCAACACAATTCGCAGAGTGCAGCATTGACAGTTATACAGAGGAAGGTGCAACGGCTACTGACGACCGCGACAGCGAAGTTCCTGTTGTGATTGGCGGTGATACGGTAGATACTTCGAGCTGCGGGACATACGTAGTAACATACAACGCCAGTGACACAGCGGGCAACGCGGCAGAACAAGTAGAACGGATGGTTATAGTGGAGGATACGACGCCACCGGTGATTTCGCTTAGTGGTTCCGATACAATAATATTAGAATGCGCAATGGATAGTTACACAGAGGAAGGCGCAACAGCTGCGGATATATGTGATGATGATGTTTCGGTTGTGATAGGCGGTGACACAGTAGATACGTCCAGTTGCGGGATATACGAGGTGACTTATGATGCTACAGATGCATCCGGCAATGCGGCGGAGCAAGTAGTCCGAACGGTAATAGTGGAAGATACGCTTGCGCCGGAATTTAGTTTGTCGGTTTCGCCAAAAAGGTTGTGGCCTCCGAATCACCGTATGGTCAAGATCAATGTTAGTAAGACAGCGAGTGATAATTGCGATGATTTCCCGGAAATATCGCTTGTAAGTGTTGTGAGTAATGAAAGTGATGACGGTTCTGGTGACGGTCATACCAGTGATGATATTGAGATAGACGAAGACGGTAGTATTTATCTGAGAGCGGAGCGTAGTGGTAACGGCGAAGGTAGAATTTACACAATAACTTATGAGGCTACGGATGCTTCCGGCAATAGTACGGTCAAGAGCGAAACTGTTGAAGTCAAGCGTAATCGGCGTTGGGCCTGGCGTCTGAAGCACAGGTTTAACATTAAGAGATAAGGTGGCAAAGACGGTGAATTCGCGTTTTCTTAACTCTTTGTATTTAAGGCAATTACGAGCGATTTCAGGGCGTAAACGCCCATTATCCTATTTTGTTCGTTGAATTTTCCGGCGTAACAACACTTGCGACCGTCACTTATGAAAGTTTTTCCGGATAAATTCGGTTGGATTTTTTTGGGTGGTTTGCAATGTTTTTTGCGAGCAAAAATTTTTATTAAAAATTGCTTGCTGAATAGAAGTCTTTACTGTATAGTGAGTTGCGGTATTCGGGTGTCGTCCAATGGCAGTCGGTTATAGGCCATGAAATCATCTGAAAGTAGTATATGATAGATTTGTCGCTTTGCTAAGGTGCCTAATGAGTTTTAGCATAATGAAAAGCGTTGATTCAGTTTGTTTAACTACAACTATCCGTAAATCAATTAGAAACCAATTCCCAATCACTCTTTCTTGAAATGAGGTAGCATATGGCAACAGTTACGAAGAAAGAACTTATAGGTCGTATTGCAGAACGTACCCAAGCTAAGAGAGTATTGGTCAAGCGCATCACCCAAGCGTTCCTCGATGAGATAATAGTAGAATTGAGTCGCAGCAACCGCTTGGAGTTCCGTGACTTCGGAGTTTTCGAGACGAGAACGAGAGCATCGCGGATTGCGCAAAACCCCAAAACTCTTGAGCGTGTAGAGGTACCTGCGAAACGAACAGTAAAATTTAAGATGGGCCGATTAATGCGAGAGAATCTTTGTGCTCCCACAGAAGAAGAATCGGCTAAAGTAAAGTAGTCAATTAGAGAAATTGCGGTCTTGCAATATATGAAAGTAAGTTTTTTGCTTTTGTATATTTGTGGGACAGACAAAGGTTAGTTCTATTTTGTATAAGAGTTGTTCTGTAGGAGTATTTTATCATGTCGGAGGGAACAGTTAAGTGGTTCAATCAGAGGAAGGGCTACGGTTTCATTTCCACTGAAGACGGCAAAGATATTTTTGTTCACTACTCTAACATTGCAGGCGAAGGTTTCAAGAGTCTGACTGAGGGCACCCCTGTCACTTTCGATGTTGTTGAAGGTGAAAAAGGCCCGCGAGCAGAGAATGTAGCGAGTAAGTCGGCCTAAAGTATTTACTTTCGTAAGGTTAGAATTATTAGAATCTGGTCTTTTGTATAGGCGCAAGAGGGGTGGTTTGGGGTAGGGTCTATATATATTTTGTTTTTGATTAAATCATTTCAGCATTTCCCCACATTGCAAAAACTTTGATTTGGCGATTTTCACTTGCAAATTATAGGACTTTCTGCTATTTGTGTGGTTAGATTACGAATAGCATTAAGGTTTATTCTGTAATTTTTGATTATGATTACGAGCAATTACCAATCCGGTTTAGATTGCAACGTATTGGTGCTTAACAAGCATTATATGGCCGTTCGTATAATAGGCGCCAAGCGAGCATTTTCTCTTCTATTTCGTGAACTCGCAGAGGTAGTATCTTTAGAGCAGGGTAATTATTTTAACTACAACTTTGAAAACTGGTGCGAGGTAAGTCAATTCAAACGTGACTTCGAGCCAGATGGTCAGGACTGGATATCGACGGTGAATTTCCATATTGCGGTGCCGCGTATTATTCGGCTTTTATTTTATGACCGGTTGCCACGAAATGAGGTGAAATTCAATCGCCGAAACATTTTCACCCGTGACAAGAACAGTTGTCAATATTGCGGCAAGAAATTTTCAACCCGCGAGCTTTCTCTTGACCATGTTATACCTCGAAGTATAGGGGGCAAAGCAGTTTGGGGGAATATCGTTTGTGCGTGTATGAAATGTAATGTTAAAAAAGGCGGGCGAACACCGAAAGAAGCAGGTATGAGGTTAGTAACCAAACCTATCAAGCCGAGACGCAATCCGCTTATTCATGTTCATTTGGGGCACCGGCGATATCGAAGCTGGAAGCAATTTTTGGACCACGCATACTGGTCAGTCGAACTGAAATAATTCCGACAGTCCAGCATTTCAGTTATTATTGCATTTCAAGTTAGAAAAATGCCTATTGACTATTCGTTGATGAGTGTTGATAATTAATTGAAATTGCAAAAAGTAGATATGGAGAAGAGATATGATAGAGTCCGCATTTGGGATGATAATAGGTTCTGGCGGTTGGTGGGACAAGACAGTCAATTACGAACTTATTGAAGGTAACGCAATTTGGCGATTTCTGGTTGTTTTGGGTGTGGTGATTGTGGCAATGGCAATTGGCAAAACCATTCAGTACAGCGTCAGCGGTTATGCCACAAGTAAAGAGAAGAAGCATGGGGTTACAGTTGTAACGATATTTCTCAAATGTCTGTCAAAGCCGATATCGGTAGCATTTTTTGCGATTGGGTTGTTTGTCTGCAAGATGTTTTTGTTTTTTGGTGAAGAAGGCATCAATCCGGCGATAGGTGCGTATTGGACTAAGATTGCTCAGGCAGTCGCGGCTATCGCGTTTACTTATGCGGTGTATCGGCTTGTAGATATTGTCGAATATTATCTTTTGCTATGGACAAGTAAGACAAAAACCAGACTCGATGACATGCTTGTTCCGGTGATACGCAAGTCGCTTCGTGTAACTATTGCGATTATAGCGGCATTGTGGATAGCTGACGGGATTTTAGATGCTCAGATAAGAACAATATTATTGAGTGCCGGTGTTGGCGGTATTGCGGTGGCCTTGGCGGCGAAGGATACGATAGCAAACTTTTTCGGTTCGATAACAATTTTCGCGGACCGCCCTTTCCAGATTGATGAGTTGATAAAAATCGATGGCTATTACGGACCTGTTGAGGAAGTTGGATTTCGTAGTACAAAGGTCAGGACGTTGGAAGGTCATCTTGTAACGGTGCCGAATAGTGTAATCGCAAATTCGATAGTCGAAAATGTCGGCAAACGCCCTTTCATTCGCAGGACATCGAACATTACCATAACATATGACTCTGGTCATACGAAGGCGAAACAATCAGTTGAGATTATTAAAGAGATATTGGCCAATGTGCCCGAGGTAAATACCGATGCTGAGACGCCGCCGCGGGTGTATTTCAGTGAGTTTAATGATTGGTCATTGAATATTTATATGAGTTACTGGGTGAAACCGCCGGATTACTGGGTATACCATGAAATCAACGAACGAGTTAACTTAGAGATGATGAAGCGTTTCGAAGCAGCTGGAATCGAGTTTGCATTCCCAAGTCAGACGCTTTATGTGAAGAAAGATTAATCGCCCTGCCGATAACGGGGCATTATTACATATTGCGATATCCCCCCAAAGGGACATGCACTTCAACTCATTAGTCAGGTTGGCTACTGGACTTTATGGTCCAACTCTATTTTTCTTACGCACTTGCCGAATCTGTTAGGGCCACAATCAGGTTCGCAAATTTCTGTTGCCTCAAGGTTCCTGAATTCTCTTTCTGACAATGTCGGGTCTTCTATAATTCTTGGTGTTACGAAAACCACGAGTTCGCTTATAATAGTCTCCTCACCTTCGAATCTAAAGAGTCCGCCAATCAACGGTAAGTCACCCAAGAGAGGAATTTTGTTCATCTGCTGGGCAATTTCTTTTTTCCTGAGGCCACCTAAGACCACGGTCTGGCCACTTTTAACCAACAAAGTTGTATCAGCTTCGCGTCTATCCACAGCTGGCTGCAAAAATGTATTCGAGCTTATTCCTACGGTTACGTCTTCTGCTCTGACACTAAATTTCGGCTGCAAGCGTAGTCTAATCATTTTATCTCGTGTGACATGTGGTGTTACTACAAGTTCGACGCCAATTTCTCTGAAGTCAGTTGAGCCGATACTACCGCCAGCTGATGTTTCAGTTATTTCCTGGTACGGAATTTCAGAGACAATTTTGATATGGGCTGTTTCGTTATCGAGCACTAATATTCTGGGATTAGCCAGAAGTTTTGCGCAAATATTTTGCTGCTGTGCTTTTAATACCATGTCAATATCGATACCGGCATTTAGCCAACCCAATCTAAGAACTCCAGAAGTACCCGATGTTTTTCCTGTTGCTCCAGAAAATGCTCCGGTAAGAAAGGGGTCGCGGTCACTTGTAGGATTCGTACCCACAGTTCCAATGCCACTGGCGCCAAAGGTGGTGTTTCGCCCGGCTTGCCATTCGATACCGAGATCGAGTCTATCTTTTGTTGTAATATCATAGATTCTGGCTTCGACTAATATCTGTGGAGTGACTCGGTCGATTTCACCAATGAAGGTGTCGATGGCCTGAATTTTACTTTCGGAATCGGTAACAATTATATTGCTGGTTCCAGGATTAGAAGACAAGGAGCCACGTTGTGAGATGAATTTTTTCAGAGCTTTTTCTACTTCACCAACATCAGCATAATGGATTCGGTAGATTCTGCTAACAAGTTTTTCCGTGACCTCGACAATTTCTTCGGTCGGCGCTATTCTTATCATGTTCTTGCCTTCAACATAGGTGTATCCATGTGAAGCAAGAATATTATCGAGTACCTCCTCGAGCGGAACATCTGTAAGAGTAGCGGTGACACTTCCGACAACGCTCGGGCTTTTTATGATGTCGATATCGGCTTGGTCAGCTATTATCCTTAATACATCTTCGATAGGAGTATTTCTGAAATCGACACTTATTTTCTTCTGCATTCTCTGACCAACGGTACTTAATATCTTTTTGGTCACTATGGATTCTCCGCTGTTTTCCGCAAGAGCAATCACACATGAAGCGAGAATGAATATTAGCACAGTTAATAATTTTAGTTTTTTAACTTTAACAAAGTTTACCATGATATTCCCTTTCCCCAATCCTCTCTTATCTTCGAACTTTTCGCTTGAATCTTTTTCCATCTACTTCAAATTCAACACTATTTTTAGTTATTTTCACAACAATTGCTTCGAATATTCTATCGCCTTCATAAACTATTTCCCCAGCAACAACTGCGGAAGGTCTATCCTCGCTAAATACAATTCCTTTTACGACTAATCCTTCTGTAGCACCGCTAGTACCAATTGAGCCAATTCTCATAGGGTCCCGTAAGGCTTCCGGGTAAACATCTGGTGCGTGCCATTTGGCTTTGGCGGTAGTGGAACTTGCGATAGCATTTGACGGTCCAAATACTTTTTGCTCAGCTTTCGCACCTTTGGATGGCACACTAAATGTTCTCACCATGACAAAAACGAAAATAACAAAAAGCACGGGTACAAGAACGGCTATTTTTTTCTGCCTTGCGACATCAACGCCCGGTTTGGGAGCAAAAAGTTTCTCTCCAACCTGGGTCTGTATTCTTAGCCATAAGAATTTTGCAGAGTTACTTTTTTCACTTTGGTCGATTTGAGTTGTTTTCACCTCGTTAGTCGCCGGTTTTGGTTGTGGCGACTGCTGTCGGTTCACAGTCGGCGAAACCTTTGGGGTTGGCGCAGGTGCAGGTGGTTTTGCAGAGTCCTGAGCAACGTTGTTTTTGACAGAGTCACCGAACGGTTGAGCTGAATTATTATTCATGGCAACCGGTGCGCCATCAAATATGGACGAGATTTTCTTGTGTAAACCTGGTTTATATTTTTCCATTTTCTGTTCCCCTAAGTAGGGCATTTTCATCAACTATTTTTTCTGCCAAAACTTTCGTTTCATTCACAACTTTCATCGCCAGTGCTTTGGCATTGATAGTCTCATCTTTCATAAACTCACCCGTAATAATTTCCTTGGCTAAAGCTTTGTATTCCAAAGCTCCTCTGTTTTCCGGGGCATAGGTAAAAATAGATTGCCCTGCACTTGGTGCTTCAGCCAATCTTACGGTTTTTCGAATAATGGTATTAAAAACCAACCCCCCGAAGAACGCTTTCATTTGCTGCTGTATCTGCTGGCTTAATATAGTTCTGACTTCAACGAATGTCAGGAGTACTCCGAGTATTTTCAAGTTGTGATTGAATCGCTCCTGGACAATCTTTACTGTCTCCATTAACTGCTTTAACCCTTCGAGGGCATAGTAATGTGTTTGTGCCGGTATTATTACGTCAGTGCTTGCTGTCAACGCATTTAATGTCAACAAACTAAGTGAAGGTGAGCAATCAATGACACATATGTCATAATTTTCGCTTACGGTATTGAGGTGCTGGTTTAGTACATACTCTCTGTCATGGATAGATGCTAACTTGAACTCAATTCCAGAGAGCAGGATATTGCTTGGAGCCAAATCAAGCCCATCTACGCTGGTTTTTACAATTACCTGAGAGAATGAGACCTGGTCATCGGTAAAAGCATCGTAAATACTTTTATCCAAGGTTTCAGGGTCGCATCCCAATCCAAGTGTTGCGTGTGCCTGCTGGTCCAGGTCAACCAAGAGGACTCGTTTTTTTAGTATAGCAAAGGCAGCAGCAAGATTCACAGCAGTTGTAGTTTTGCCGCATCCACCCTTCTGATTTGCTATTGCTATTGTTCTCATATTTTCACCATTAATATACAGTGGGTATTTGTTTTTCAGCCGCTCAACTTCTTTTTAACAAAAAATGCCAAACTCATATTTACTCTATGTTCCTGGCTATTATCATCGTTGCGAGTTATTTTAAATTTATCAACAAAGACGACAGGTTGACGTCTCTCCAGGGTATTTAGAAAAGTTGCAAACTGGTTGAATCCCGCATTGAAGCTGATATTGAATCGACTTTCATCTATAAACCTGCACTTAGCGAGAGGCGAGTTTGCCTGATTAGTCTGATTTTTAATAGTAAATGAAGCGATTTGCTTTTCTGTAGCAATTTGCCTTATATCCAATGTCATATTTGCTGAATCTTCGTAATTTATAACAAAATCTCCGAGCTTACTTCTCAATTCCTCTATTTGTCTGTTGAGTTTTTCTCTGGTTCCCTCTTGTGTTGCTTTTATAGCGAATTCGTACATTCTTTTCTTCTCGATGAATTGTCTTCCGATTTCCTCTTTATTTTTTTTCTGAGGTGCCATGACAAATATATGGACAAGGAAGAACAACACGAAACATGCTGCCCATATCAAAGCTGTTTTTGTAAAATATTTTTTACAAACGGTATCCATGCAAGAGTTCCTACAACTGTGGTTTAAAAATACACTCTATTTCATACGCAACAACATCGTTTCCATTTAGTATATCAAAGCCCTGTGATATTTTAATATCTTCAAGTTTAGGTCCAAGATATGCAGAGGACTGAAGCCGGTCTTTGAAATTTTTAATTTCCGTATCATGGCTATCCCTTGAAGTTCCACAGAGTTTCATGTTCAATATTTTCGCAGGTAAAGTAACCTCAACCATTTCTGTTGGGTTGCCTTTTTTAGGCACTCTTTTTCTGACGTTTTGCTGTTTTATGCCAAGTTTGGTTAAGACAACCGAACTCGGTATATTTTCTACAAGAGCCATCAAAACAGGAGACCATTGTGTATACTTTCCGACATTTTCCGAGGCTTCAGACAAGCAGGAATTCGTATTTTCTTTTTCTCTTTCAAAAGACCTTTGCGATTCCATGGCTTTCAATAATTTGCCGGAGTTAATTTTCACTTCGTAACCAGCTATTTCCTGTTTTTGTATTGACATAGTAATTTCATTGCTGAGATAGAGCCCAAACATTACTATTGCGATAATAACAGGTACTGCGACAGTAACGATGGCAACGGCTACGCCTTCCGGTCTGCTTCTTATTGGAATTCCCTGTCCTTTTAATAAATCGATATCAAACACTTTTATATTTTTCCTATTTTATTTTTTAATCTTCTAAACTGACCTCATAGCAAGTCCAGCGACAACAGCCATTGCCGGACCATTTTCTTTTAAGAGATTCTCGGAAGATGGCGACAGTTCGGTACGTATTTTTTCAAACGGATTCCACAAAACAACATCAATGGACAGGTGTTCATTCAAAAGTTCCATAAATCCTTTTGTCATTGCAAAGCCACCACAGACAAACAATTTTTCAACAGCCGTTGAGTTTTCCTGAGCCGCGTAATAGCGTAATGCCTCGGTAACATCGATAAATGATTTTCGGCAAGCTCTTTTCAGGCTATCATCAAGTTCGTAGTGAGTTTCATTTTCTGTTTCACGGCCAGCCAGCATTGCCTTTACAGTTTCTTCAGGTATATTTTTTTCATTTGCGATATGCTCAATGATGTCATTTCCGGCATAGGCTGTATCACGAACAAAAGGTAAAGTGTCGTCGCTCATAATCGCCAGAGTTGCATAAGAACTACCAACATTCAGTATGGCTATTGTTTGGTTCGGGTGAGGTTTCTCAAATTCAGTGAAGCAGTTCAAAAGTGCTAAACCATCGATATCCATTAAAACGTTTTCGAGAGAGGTGTTTTGTACAAATTGCCTTTTGTTCCTTAGTAATTTATCCGTTGCTGCAACTAACACACCACTGACAGTATCCTCATTTGTTGGTATCAACTGATAATCAACAGCACTATCGTCAATAGTGAAGGGACAGACTTGCTCAGCTTCAAGCATTACAGCTGATGGTATTTCTTCGTTTGGTAATGTAGGAAATTCGAAATATCTTACAGCAGTTTCGGAACCACATACGCTACAAACAGCCCATTTTGTTTGGGCTCCAGTTAGCTCAAGACATTCATTGATTGCTTTAGTTGTGTTTATTCCTTCGCCATTTTTGTCTTTTGTCGGCGCGACATCAACCATTGCGGCTACAGTGACTATATATCCGTTGTCGTCTTTGTTTAGCTGTACAATTCTTACGGCAGATGACCCGATATCCAAGCCCAAGACCTGATGTTTTCTCATGGTGAACAATTTTCGCCAATCCAAGTCACGCAGTGACAAGCCGCGTTGCGTAGTTTCACCTTTTCCAACGAGACCTACAATGGTATTGTGCAAGATTTCATACACAGTTTTAACGCCCTTAGTAATACCCGCGAGGATATTCTGCAAACCTTCTTTTGTGGGCGTATTTGGTTTCTTTAGCTTCAGCATATATTCCCTTACCTCGGCCTAAAAAAACGGGTATTTCACTTGGAAATTGGAATATATTGGTATGGTAAATTAGTGCAAAATACTTAGTGCAATATAAATGAGTGAGGTCCTATAAATAGTTAAAGTTTGGTTTTTAGGTGGGAATTTTGAAAGTTTTGCGACTATTTATGAGGATTTGAAAAAATTTTCTAAATGAAAGTA
>JAGLSU010000009.1 GCA_023135935.1 Planctomycetota bacterium | reverse complement strand
TCAATCTCTGGTATTGCCTGAAAAGCAATATCCTGCTTTTGAAGTACATCCAGTGCTTCACCAATAGAAGCATGAGGCATCGTTGTCGGCATATATAGGAACGAACCCTCATCAAGCGGCGGCATGAATTCTTTGCCAAGCCCGGACCATATAATTGCACCTAAAATAATTATTACTGTCGGTATCGACAAAAAAGTAAGTTTATGCTCAAGGCACCAGCCTAAAATCCTGGGATAAAAATGCTGAAAGATTTTAAAAAACACAAGCAGCCCGCCAATCAGCATTGCCACAAAAATCAAATTCAGAATTGTTCCCTTAGAGGGTCCAAGAGGCAGCCAATGCAGTGTTAGCACGAGTCCTACGAAAATAATAGCAAAAATATTTGCCCATACGGACACGGAGGTACTTATTCTTTGAGGCAGTTTCTGCTTTAATAAATGATAAGCTCCGATAGCTATGACCAGTACACCAACCCACCATTTAATTACGAAAGCTGCGCCAATGCCCGCGACGATTAAAATTAGTCCCAGTATACGGCGAGACAAGTTTTTTACATGGAATTTTCGTGTAAACAGGATGTGTGCTGCAGGAGGAATAATTGTTAAAGCCACTATTACCGCGGCTATTAGTGCGAAGGTCTTGGTAAATGCCAGAGGTTTGAATAACTTGCCTTCTGCGCCTGTCATTGTAAAGACCGGCAGAAAACCAACCACTGTAGTTGAAACAGCGGTCAGAACGGCGCCTCCGACCTCACTGGCAGCATGGTAAACAACATCCAGTTTATTATCCTCAGGTCCTGACTCATCGAGACGCCTCAGAATGTTCTCACAAATAACTATTCCCATATCGACCATTGTGCCGATGGCGATGGCAATTCCGGAAAGTGCCACGATATTGGCATCGATACCAAATATCTTCATCGCAATAAAGCACATCAGGACAGCCAATGGCAGTAATGCACTTATCAGCACAGAACTTTTAAGATGTAAGACCAGGACAATTACGACAATAATGGTAACCAGTATTTCTTCTGTGAGAGCCGTCTCAAGTGTTCCCAGAGTTTCGTAGATTAAGCCGGTACGGTCGTAAAAGGGAATTATCTTAATCTGGGAAACAGTCCCATCGGACAGAATCTTTTTAGGAAGGCCTGGCGAAATCTCCTCAATTTTCTTTTTTACATTTTTTATGGCTTCAAGTGGGTTGAAACCGTATCGGACAACCACAACACCTCCTACGGCCTCACCGCCACCCTTGTCCAGAGCTCCCCGCCTAAGTGCCGGCCCAAGAGCAACCTTGGCAATACTTTTTATGTATATCGGAACATTTTTACTGACCTTTATGACAGTATTTTCAATATCAGATACGCTTTTTATGAAACCAAGACCACGAACTACATATTCAACTTTGTTGATCTCTATAGTACGGGCACCAACATCAACGTTAGAAGCCTTTACCGCTTTGAAAATTTCATCAAGGCCAACGCCATGGGCTCTCATAGCGTCCGGGTCAACATCAATTTGGTACTCCTTAACATAACCTCCCACAGAAGCCACTTCACTGATGCCTTC
>JAGLSU010000089.1 GCA_023135935.1 Planctomycetota bacterium | reverse complement strand
CCATACATTTTGGCTAAATCATAATATAAGTCGCCAACATATATCAAGCCGCCAAAGTCCTGCCGCCAGTCGAGAAGTGTAAATTTCTCCAATTGGCTTATTTGGTCCCTTGATACAAGAACATTATCGAATTGAAGGTCACCGTGAATTGTCGTGGGGATACCTTCATAAAGATATTCCCAATCAATTTTCGAGAAAAGCTCTTTGGTAGATGGGACGGGAATTCCATTTATCACATTTTCATGGTCTGTACTCCCGGTTTTTTCGAAAAACATCTTTAATCTTTCGGTAGTTTTGATGTAGTAAAATTTTCTGCATGCTTCATAAAATTCTCCCTGCTGTTCTTCTGTGAGTTCGGTTTCTTTCCAAAGATTAGTTTTTGCACTGCTAAGGAAATCATTTAGTAGTTTGTTATTCAGGACGCTGTAAAGTGTTTGTCCGTCGATTTTATCGTATGAGTAAAAATTGTTGCGATGCGCCTTTATCTTGGGGCACAAGCCTTTTAGCAATTCCGCCCGCTCACATCTTTTCTTGGCAATATCTGCATTAGCAAAGTATTTAATTACTTTGTTATCGACGAAGTACAAAAACTCATCACCCTTACTAAAGTCGAATTTCATCTCATTACCGGAGAAATTTTTATTTGTTTCGATGTAATTCTTAAGTGACCCGGTATCAAACCAGGTGAATCCGATTGGAACAAGTTTTTTCTCAATTAAACATTTGAAACCGTTGGATACCTGAATTTCTCCACTGATAAGATTCTTGTTTTTTTCCAGAACCGAAAAGAATAACTCGTAATCGTATACGCCAGCAAGACCAATGAAAGCAAACTTGTTGTTTGTTTTAACTTTGTCGTCAATCTCATAAACCAGGTTGTCTTTGATTTTGACAGTGCAATATTTTTCAGGGTCTTTCACTGCGGCAATACCAAACCAATTCTTGTCAGGAGGAGGAACTTCTTCGAGCACTATTGTATCAGCCGCAAAAAATATGAAGGGACATTGCAGAGCTTCTTTGCATTGCAATAATGAATAGCCCGGCCCGGTACCGGGACCGAAGTAATTATCAACCTCCACAAATGTGAATTTCCTCTCCGGATGTGCGACGGCTAAGTAGTCTATTATAGTTTCCTTTTTGTGCCCCACAGCTATGACAATTTCCATGTCTTCCGGGAATTTTTCAACGATATAAGAAACAATCCCTTTAAATCGCACTGGAAGAATTGCCTTGTTGACATGTTGACTCAGGGACCCCATTCTGCTGCCGACACCGGCGGCTAAAATACATACTTTGTAATCATTCATTTTCGGTCTCTCCATGAAAAAACCGGTTTAAAATTTCGAGACATGCGTCTAATACTGCTCCGTCACCAGCTTTGGATTCGGTCACGAAATCAGCGGCATCTCTGGCTTCTTTTCTTGCGCTTATTGGAGCAATGCCAAACTTGCATACTTTAAGTATCTTTACGTCGTGATAGCCGTCACCCATATAGATTAATTTATTCAGGTCATAATTCTGTTCGATATATCCAAACCTTTCCTGCTCGGATATTAATTCTAACTCAAAGCCCATATCTTCGACGATTCGCTTGCAGGTAATGGGATAGCCTCGCTTGTCGGCGGTGATGAATTTTATTTCAACCTTGTCTTTGAGAAGTTTCAAACCGTCATTGTCATGTGGGCCAAACACTTTGAAGGCTTTTCCATCTTCGGAATATAAAAACTGGCCGGTATTCATGACTCCATCGACATCAAGTATAAAATTTAGCTTTGTCATTTTGTTAAAGTCTCTAATGTTTTGGAAATAATTTCTGAAGGTACATCTTGTCCCGTATAAATCTTGAATTGTTCGGCTGCCTGATACACGCACATTAAAGTTCCGGGGATAACTTGTTTTCCTGTCTTTAGCGCTTCTTTAAGCAGCTTTGTTTCGGGAGGATAGATAACAGCATCTTTAACAATATCAAAGTTCTCGATTATTTGTTCCGAGACAACCATAGAACCAGGGTCACGCATTCCCACTGAAGTTGCGTTAATGAGCAGATAGCCGGAAGTATCATTCATCTGTTCCAATGATATTGCGGTGGCATTTAATCGCTCGGCGAGTTGCTGGGCCTTTGCAGCAGTCCTGTTGGCTATTATCAATTCTCCACCTAATTCAATAACCGCAAGGCCAATAGCTTTTGCCACTCCTCCGGCCCCAATCATTACAACTTGCTTTCCTTCGATACCGACTTGCTCTAATGCTTTTTTGGCACCGTGAAAATCTGTGTTAAATCCCGTAAGAGAACCATCATCCTCGAGTTTTATGGTATTGACGGCTCCAATTTTTTCCGCTGAAGGGTCTATGTGGTCGAGGTGCTGAATGACATCTTCTTTGTGAGGCATAGATACACTGCAACCTTTAATTCCTAACACTCGAACAGCTTCTATGGTTGTTTGAAGTTCGGAGGAGGTTTCGACTTTGCGCGGCAGATATACCCAGTTCAGACCCAATAGATGATATGCACTGTTGTGGAATGTAGCTCCAAAATTACCCGGACGGGCGGCGATGGAGATGCATACGTTTGTATCTTTATTAATTTGGAGTGAGTCCATGTTCAAAATAATGCTCTTAATATCTTGTTTTTAGTAGTTTAAAGTACGATACGAGAAACACTTTGACAAACTCCGTCCCTGTCGGGCGCAACTAAAAGCCCTTGAGGGAAAAAACTCTTGCCTCTAAAAACCGAGGCTATACCAATTATTCACAACTCATTAATCAAATATTCAACGAATACTCCTGGCCTATTCCGCTTTTCTCAAGCGGTTGCTCCTTGACAGTTGCATTGTCACTTGCTTCGCGATATTCGATATGAGGCCGTTCGTATAAAAGTCTGTAAATCTTCTCTAATGTCCCGTCTTTACGGAAATTTCGATAGTAGTCATGTACGGTAGGCCAAGACGGAAAGTTGGGTGGAAGCGTTCGCCACGAGCAACCTGTGCGCAGCAAATACAGAATCCCGTTAATAACCTCTCGCAAATTGGTGGTTCGAGGGCGACCACCGGGTTTGGCCGGTGGAAGAACCTTTTCAATCGTTCCCCATTGCTCATCCGTCAAGTCGCTTGGGTGCGTGGGACTTTCCATACATGAGTATGTAGGACTTTCCATACGTGGGCGTGTGGGACTTTCCATACACTAGTTATCGGACATATCAGGGCTTTTCATACACCCATTTAAGGGAAATTTATCATAATTTAGCTAAAATTGCCTTATTAAGCCCAATTTTTCAAATTCATAAACCCCCTAACCTTTTTACTCTTTCACTAAGTACCACTAATCTTAAATTGCAGAAACGTGCAGGACGCCCGCAGGACGCCAGAAGTGAAAACAGGGAAGACTAAGAAGGAGTTGAAACTAAAAAACCCCACTATTGAGTCAATAATGGGGTTTTGCTAATGGGCAGTATCAGACTTGAACTGATGACCTCCTGCGTGTCGAACCGTTCACATACTGAAACTCTCTTCAGCAACCAGCATTCCTATTTCAAAAACAAGCATTTCTAGGTCAATTTCTACAAGTCAAACAACCACTCAATTAAAATAGTACTCAGTGACTACATCAAAAGTACTAGCCACTGAAACGTGCGAGACGCCAGACGGGACGCCAGAGGCATATGTGAAACAACCACTCTATAAAATGTCGTTATGTCTATAAAATTATGGAACTATGATGATTGTCTGTTGTATAACTTAGAAAATACCGTTTTTGGTGTCGGGAAATTAATGATCGACGAAATCAAAATTATTAAAGCTGTTTTAGATGGAGATGTAGAATCTTTTAGGGATTTGGTATGCAGATATGAAAAGCCGGTAATCAAAATGGTGAAGAACATAGTTGATGACCACCATATTTGCGAAGATATTGCTCAAGAGGTATTTTTTGACGCATACAGGAAGCTTAATTCGTATAATCCATCGCTAAGCAGTTTTTCAACATGGCTTTTTACTATCGCAAGGAATAAAAGTCTAAATGCGATAAAGAAAAAACGCCATTTTTCAATTGATAATATGCCGGAAAAATCTAGTCCAGATTGCCCGACAGATACACTTACGCAAAATGAGTTTTATTGCCAGCTAGATGAGGCACTTAGAAAGTTGCCAGCAAAACACAAAACGGCATTTGTCTTGGCTGAGCTTGAGCAATTACCATACGAACAGATAGCTCAAATTGAAGGGATTAAGCTGGGAACAGTAAAATCTAGAGTCAGCAGAGCAAAAGAAAAATTACGTGTGGCTCTTAAAAGAGCTAAAGGAAGTGATATATGAAAAATCAAAACCCTTATGATGAATGGAAGGCAAAAAGAAGCCAAATTGAAGTTGGCGAAGATTTCGCAGAAAAAGTAATGCATCATGTATATCAATATGAACGTAAAAAGAGTAAGCCTTTTTTGGATATTCAAATGCTAATCTTGGCAATATCCTCTCGTCCGTTGGTACAGGCTGTCATGATTACTATTGGTGCGATTATTGGTTTTATTAGACTGATACTTATGTTGCATGTAATGCTTTATGCATAATTTTTAAGGAGAAGCAAAATGAATGCTAATGAAATAAACTTGAATAATAAAAGACACATTTGGATCGCGGTGATGCTTTCTTTAATCATGCCGGGTTTAGGTCAAGTATATTGCGGCAAACTTAAAAGAGGATTAGTGCTCAACTTTTTGAATATTTTACCTCTTCCTATTATTATTTGGCTTTTTCATCTCACCACAGCACCAGCATTAATGCCGATTACAGTTCTTCTTATACTTGCTGGTGGTATAGTGCAACTGATCGCAATGTGTGATTCAGCCTTCCTTGCTAAACGTGCTAGTGCAAACTATCAGCTTAAAGACTATAATAGCTTGCTAGTTTACCTCCTTTTTCTTTTTATTGTAAGTGGTGGCAGTATTGGCAGTGGTTTGTACCTTAGGGACCAAACATTAGAAGCATTCAGAGTACCCGTTGCATCATGCTATCCGACTATCATGCCCGATGATCGTATATTAGCGAACAAAAGTGCCTATAGAAGCATTGATCCTAAAAGAGGTGACCTGGTAGTTTTCACCAATCCTACAAATAGGCATATAAATTTCATAAAAAGAGTTGTAGCTATTGCTGGTGATACTGTAGAAATCAAAGATGGCCAACTCTACATAAACAACCAAAAACTCCAACGACAAAAACTGCCACAAACTACTTTGGACGATATAAGAATTAAGGTTGAGGGAGAACAATTGAATGGAGAAGTTTTTGAGGAGGTTAGCGGAGACGCAAAATATAAAATCATCTTAGCCAAACCTCCACATGATAAAATGTCACACAATTTCGAGAAAATAACTGTTCCAAAACATCACTGTTTTGTTTTGGGTGACAATCGTAATCTTTCTTACGACAGCAGGCACTTCGGCCCTATTCTTTTGGCCACTATTAAGGGGCGAGCCGATTATCTCTATTGCCCAGCTAAAGACTGGTCCCGTTTTGGAGCAATAGAAAATTAGTGTTATTTTTCAATTTTTTACGCAACGTATTTCGCAGGTTGTCCAATAGGTGGTCTGCTCCCCAAAAACTGAACCAGTTAAAGTGAGCTTTTTACTCTTTCACTAAATACCACTAATTTTACTTTGCAGAAACGTGCAGGACGCCTGCTGGACGCCGGAAGTAAAAATAGGGAAAACTAAGAAGAAGTTGAAACTAAAAAACCCCACTATTGAGTCAATAATGGGGCTTTGTTAATGGGCAGTATCAGACTTGAACTGATGACCTCCTGCGTGTCGAGCAGGCGCTCTAGCCAGCTGAGCTAACCGCCCATAGAGCATACATGGGTTGTAGTATGCTTTAAACAAACAAGGAAATCAAGAACTTTTATTAAAGCAGATTTCTTCTTATAACCACGGCCGCGGAAATGGTCTGCTGTGCATTACCGTTTACTACCGTTATAGAAATCTGAACATTTTTGACACAGACTGTGCCGTTTTGAATAGCTGTGATTTTTTTGAAAGTCATCGCCGTGACATTACCACAAAGTACATAGGTGCCGCTGTCTGTAATCACATAAAGCTTATTATCGGTATCGTTGTATTGATAAGTAATATTGTCACCATCAGCGGTAGTAAATGCGCATTCGTTTTCAGGTGAAGCGGGGTTAACAGCATCAGCTGTGCGAAGTTGAGTTGTTATACGAAATAATGCCTGTCGAGCAGTATTAATTGTTTTAAAGATATCTTCGTTTTCACGATAATTTATAATCGACGCATTAAGAGCCACAGCCACAGCAGTAAGCAACATCGCAGTTATCGCCAAACCAACCAATAGCTCTATAATGGTAAAACCCACAATAAGTTTTTTTAGTTTTTTTGACATAATATTTTTTTATCAGTATTGTGCCCGAATCCAACTGGCTGAACTTATTTGCCTGGAATTCAAGGACACTTCCACAGTTACTCTAACGAAGCCGCTGTCATGGTTAGCAATAACCTGTTCGAAATTTGTTGGATTTACGTTTTCGACTGTAATGAGTTGACTAAACGCGGCAAAATCATTCAAGACCTCTCTGTCGGCACTAATTGGCGGAGAAAAACTTATGTCGTTGAAATCATCTAAATCATCATAATCGGCGAAGGTAGCTTCTTCCGGACCGAATGTATCTGTTTCAGTCTGTGGGTCAACAACCGACAGCAAGGCAGTAAGCTCTCTTATCTGCTCGACAAGAAATTCGGCAGTCGATAAATCAACTCCGGCAGCATTGGTCTTCGTGAATGAACTGTTGGCCGCAACTAAGGACGCAACGGCAATACCTACCAGTACCACGGCAATTAAAACCTCGATTAGCGTAAAACCGTTATCCAATTGTCGATTAATAACCAACACTTTAGCCCCCCCAGACCTTGCCTAATTGGATGTAACAACGCTGGACATTCTGAATATAGGCAGAATTATACTCATTGCAATAAAGCCGACCAAAAAACCCATCAAGACTATCATTACAGGTTCTATCATCGAAACCGTTGTCTTTATTATGGTTTGCAATTTTCTCGAGTAATACTCAGAGACATCCGCGAGCACTTCGCTAAGCATACCCGAATCTTCGCCGCTCTTTATCATTTGAACTACATCGCTTGGCATCAGAGCACCTCGAATCAGGCTTGGGGCGATTTTTTCACCCTGACGAACATCTTCATAAACACGAAGCCACATTTTTTTATAAAGGACATTTCCAGATATTTGCGCAGTAACTGAAATTGTATTTAGAATTGGCACTCCGGCATGTATCAGCACGCCCATCGTATGCAGGCTTCTGGTTATATATAGACTGCGACATAGGGTACTTATAAGAGGCAACTGCAATTTTGTCTTATCCCACCAGAATCTTCCAATGGGTCTGCTAACAAAATACAAAAATCCTCCGACTACCCCAGCGACAGCCAGTAAAATAAGATACCAATAGCTTGTCATAACATGGCTGGTAGCCATCAGCACTTTTGTTGGCCAAGGCAGCAAATGTTCTTTGCCTATGAATATTTTGGCGAATCTCGGCAAAACAAACATCAACAGAAAGGATGTCGCTGATACCGCCATGACAGCTATGATAATCGGATAAACCATGGCACCTTTGATTTGCGAACGAGTCTCGGCGTCTCTATCTAGATATTCTACTAATTTCTGCAGCATATTACTCAACGAACCGGAAACTTCCGCCGCTGCAACCATATTAATATAAATATCGCTAAATATATCGGAGTGCTCGGTAAGTGCCTGTGAAAAACTCTGTCCCGCTTCTATTCTATTTTTTAAATCAGCAATTATCGCCGCGAATTTTGAGTTGGTCTGCTGTCCGGCTATGGACTCAAGCGAATCTGAAATACTGATGCCAGCTCGAATCATAACCGCAAGTTGATTTGTAAAACACAGAATATCTTTTTTGCTCGGACCAAATTCAATCCCTTTGGAAGCCCGCAGAAAAAAAGCTTTTGTTGGGTCAGCATTGCTATCGGCAACTTTTTGCTGTGCCGGTGCGGTATGTTGCGAATCATTTTCGACCGCAGGCACTGCTGGCTGATCCTGGTCAGTATTCGTATTTAAAATGGTTTCAAGCATATTTTATATGTCCTTCCAAAAGACCTATATCAAAGGTCTCCAGCAAGGCTCATTCCCCCAATGTATCTGTTTTAGATAATCAACTTATTATTACCTGAGGTGGCCGGACATTTTCAAACTGGTCCACAGGTGTAAGTAACTTGTCCATCTTTGCGGGATTGGTTGATTTTATAATCGCTTCTTCTCTGTCTAAATAACCTTTGAAATACATATCAGCAATGCCGCTATCCATATTCTGCATACCCACCCTGCGTGAAGTTTCGATAATGTTCGGTATCTCGTAGATTCTGTTTTCACGAATACAGTTTCTCACGGCAGAGGTACACAGCAACAGTTCTACACACGGCACCATTCCCGGCTTATCTATTCGCCTGAATAGTGTCTGTGAGATAACGGCTTGCAGAGTATTGGCGAGCATTGTCCGAATTTGATTTTGTTGATTGGCAGGATAAATATCGATAATACGTTCGATGGTCTGAGGAGCGTTAATCGTGTGGAGCGTACTGAAAACAAGATGGCCTGTTTCCGCAGCTGTAATTGTAGAGCTTGTGGTCTCCAGGTCTCTCATTTCACCAACCATAATAATATCAGGGTCCTGCCTTAACGCATGTTTCAATCCGGATGCGAAATCGGGGCAGTCACTGCCAATTTCCCGCTGTTCGACCATACCCAGTTCATTTTCAATCAAATATTCGATAGGGTCTTCCAGAGTGATTATGCGTTTTTTATACTTTATATTTATTGCGCCCACCATTGCTGCCAACGTTGTGCTTTTACCGGAACCGGTGTGACCCGTCACCAGCACCAAGCCTCGAGGCAGGTCTATCAATTCCTTGACTATCGGCGGCAGATGCAAATCATCTACGATAGGGATTTGGTTCGGAATTATTCTAAAGGAGATTGCAACAGTATCGCGCTGGTAATGAGCATTGACCCGACAACGATGGCCATCGTTGACAGTCAGCGAAAAGTCGAGGTCATTCTTTTCTTTAAACTTCTCGAATCTTTCCGGACCGACCATTCCAAGAACCATTTCTTTTGCATCTGTAGCGGTAACAATAGGAAATTCCGTTTTTACTAATTCGGTATTTTTTCGCAACACAGGTGGCATACCAACGTTGATGTGAACGTCACTTGCTTCTTGTTCTATCGCCACGCCCAATATAGTTTTTACATCAGTCATTTCAAAACTCCCCGCTTAATAAGCATCGTTTTGAACATTTCCTTCGCCTCGCTCATACATCTCTGTCACTCTTAAAACCTCTTCTATCGTTGTCAGGCCTTGCTGAACTTTTTTTATTCCATCATCAAACAAACTCGGTTGCCCGCTTTGATGAAACGCCTGTCGCATATTTACAACGGAGGCGTCCTTGTTAATCATATCCTTGAATATATCGTCAATAATCAGCAGCTCATAAATTCCAATTCTACCTAAATATCCCGATTTCCTACAATTGTCACAACCGGCACCATAGTAAAGCTGCTGCGAGTCGAGACCCGTCTTTTCGACGTATTGACGCATATTTTCTGGGACCTGATAAATTTGCTTACAATCGGGACATATTTTTCTTACTAATCTTTGTGCAAGGACCGCATTTAATGAGGCTGCTATCAAATATGCGTCGATTCCGATGTCGACCAATCTTGTAACACTGCTTGCTGCATCATTGGTGTGAAGCGTCGAGAGAACTGTGTGTCCAGTTAGCGCAGCCTGTACTGCAATGTGCGCGGTCTGATTATCTCGAATCTCTCCTATCATTATTACATCGGGGTCCTGCCGCAGCAAACTTCTAAGTGCTGAAGCAAAATCGAGCCCGATTTTTTCGTTTACCTGCACCTGATTGCAAAAACCAAGTTCATACTCTACGGGGTCTTCGACCGTTGAAATATTCAATCTGTCGCCATCCATTTGTGACAAGGCCGAATACAACGTGGTGCTTTTGCCCGAACCGGTAGGCCCTGTGACAAGCAAAATTCCGTGAGGCAAAGATATTTGCTCTTTAAATACCGTCAACACATCAAGCTCCATACCCATCTGTTCGAAACCTCGCATAATCGACTTGCTATCGAGCAGACGGATAACTGTTTTTTCACCATGACTTGTTGGCAGTGTTGAAACTCTCAGGTCAACAGCTCTACCCGCTATAACGACGGATATTTTCCCGTCCTGAGGTAAGCGCCTTTCCGAAATATCAAGGTTGGACATAATTTTAATACGAGAAACAATAGCTGGGTGCATTTTCAACGGCATTTGCATCGTCTCGAAAAGCACACCATCTATGCGATATCTTATTCTTGTAAACTTACCTTTGGGCTCGATATGAATGTCGCTGATTTCTTTATGTATTGCATCACTTATTAGATTATTGACGAATTTAATTACCGGCGACTGAGCCGCCATTTCTTCGAGGTCTTCAGAATCATCTTTCCGCTCGGTGATAACCTCGATTTCCGACATGTCGTTGATGATATCATCAAAGTGATAATCAACTTCCTGAACCTTTGGCTCCTCGCGGGGCTGTTCGGAATGCTCCTCGGGCGGCGAATAAATATTGCTTAGCCCCAGTATCTGTTCATCCTGGTCCAATGATAGTTTCATTCCGACAGCCTCAAGACTAACTCAGTGCCTTTTAATCCGAGCTTGACAAAATTATTACCAATCCGGAGAACTTTGAAACCCCTTATAGAATCTCCCTCATAAAGAATCTTGTCGTCTATCATGCAGCACTGGCTTGCGTTATCCTTACCTGACCGCATAATGCTCAGCAACTGCATATCGGCACTTGCCTGATCTATATTGGCTAATGTATCTATCCCATAAGCCAGTTGGTGCTTAAATGGATTCTTGACCAACTCATTTACTTTTACCTGCGGGATATCGCTAAACTGATAAAACTTATTAACTATCTCATCCAGACGGCTAAACATTTCCGACTTGACACCTGTCAACTGTGCGATTGCCGCTTCAATCTGTGATTCTTCTGTGGTAACTGCGGATGCTATTGCGGTCTGGAGCGTACTCTTTTTTATCATAATCCCGAGACACAACAGGCCAATAACAAACAAAAAAGCCAGTAGATAGGTTGTTTTGCGAACATCTTTATCTTTGGCTGCTACGGTAAGATACTCCTGAGTATCGTCAGGAGTCTTTCCCTCCTCTACAGATTGAGACTCCTCCTGCTGAGGAATTTGCTGCCCTTGTTCTTTTACAAAATCCATCATGTTATTTATTCCTATTAAAAAATTAAAATCAGCCAACTACATTTTGTAAGAATACACTTACTACGAAATCAGCTGTAATTTGTCCCTCGCTGCCGTCCTGCTTTTTTAAATCGAGGTCCCGTATTTTCATTATTCGCGGAAGTTTCTCCAGTTCCAGCAGGAACGAATAAAACGAGTTAAAATTGCCGATTAGTTCCATTTTTAAGGGCTGCTCTATGTAGCCACTATTGTTCTTCTTGGTCAACGTCCGAATCGTTTTTGGTTCGAGACCATGCTTTTGTGCAATCAAGGTTACCTGTTTGAGAACTTCGTGGATTTGAGTTTTCGGCGGCAACTTACTCTCAAAGAAACCTATTGCCTCCTGCAATTGTTCAAGCTGTCTATTTAAATCCTCGGCTGCAGCGGTAGCTTTTTCAAACTCGGCCAATTTCGCCATCTTTACAGAGCAACGTTTTTTCTGTTCGGCCAGACTCTTGTTGGCTGGCTTAATCATATACTGGTATGCTATCCAGGCTATGCCTATTAATATAACGAAAAAAATAACTTTTCTTAATCCGGTCTTCATAATTTTATATCCTGTTTTTTATACTGGGTGTTTTATTTTTTCTACATCCTCACTGATAAGGCTGATATCTTTTTTCAGCATAGCTGTCAGTTTGAATTGTCTGAATACCATATCATCTATTTTCTGCTCTTTAGATTCCACGAGCGTCACATTGTCCAGCAAAGTTGAATTGCTCAGTTTCTTGATATAGGAGGCCACCTCGAGATTACTGGGAGCGATGCCTTCAATATCAATGTGGGTTTCTAATAGCTTCTCCTGTGAAACTTGCCTAGCCGCATTCTGGGCTTGAAGCGATTGATATTTACTGGCGGACGCAGTCTTATGGCGAGCAGTAGAATTCTTCGGCTTCCTCTGAACGAGCTTCAGTTGCAGAAGTGAAACTCCCGATGGAAGATTATTCGTCAATGAAGCCAGCAGTACACTTCTCGGTACCGATTCGAGCAAATCAGCCGTAACAAGAGCAGTTTTCATCATAACCCTGCGTTTTTCCTGAAGTTGTTCAAACTGCTTTATGGCCTCTTTTGTCTGAATCATTTTTTCATTTACGATTCTTTCCTTTTCATCAAGAGCTCGCTGTCTCATTTTGATAGTAGCAAAAGAACCGCTCAATGCCACCATCACCACAACGAACAATACCAGATAAAACAGGTTCGTTCTGCGAAACTCGCTGTTACGAATATAATCCTCAGGCACAAAATTCATATTAATCATGGCATATCCTCTTACGATAAGCTAAGCCCGAAGGCGGTAGCCCAATTAATTCTTGAATCTCTTCTATCTATTCCCGAACCGTCCCAATCTGTCGGCATTTCCACTGCTGCCAGGCAATCACCCATCTGCGCCGGCATTGACAGTCGCTGTGCTATCGTTTCATATACATTTCTGTTTACGATTCCGGGTGAAAGGAAAATTAATCGTTGGATTTTGGCTTTTCTGTACATTGAACTGAACTGCTGTTTGCAATCGGTTAATTCCGAAATTAATCTGTTTGAAATTTCATCGTCATTAAGACTGTCTGCCCCTATCGGTATCAGACGAGCAAAGAGTAGATTTTTGTGACGACAGATTACAACATTCGTATAATCGATTCCTATATCGAGTAGCATAACAACAGTATCGATGTCGGATTTGCGTCTGCCAAAAAACGTGGTGTAGGTGTTTATCAACGATACCGGCCAGGAGTTGATAGTTTTAATCTGCAGATTGGCTTTTTCGTATATCGCCAAATGCCTGTCGATTTTTTCTCGCTCAGTGACCATCACCAAGCAATTATCCTCTTCCGTTGAAATGTACCTCATTATCACATCCACAGAATCAAACGGCAGCTTTTCCCTTACCTTCGAAAAAATGGTATCTTCGGCCTTGCGGTTATTTGTTTTCGGTATTTTCATAAGCTCAATCAAGATTTCATTTGCCGGTATTGCAGCTACGACATCTCTGCCTTTGAACCTGTCGTTCACAATTAAGTCAGAGATAGTTTCGGCTGCCCATCTTTGCCAATCACCGCTGCCCGGTGTCATCTGCGACGGACAATTTTCAACACCACCGGCGATTAGGCTTATACTGCCCCCATCATCATCGAGTTGAACCATTTTTACAGCATCATAGCCCACGTCTATCCCAATGAAGTTGCGTTTCGTAAGTGCCAAGACGGGCCCTTTCAGATACGTACAGTTTTTTAAAGACTCAAACATATCAACACCTAAAAAATGCTAAACTTTAAGGTCAAATACCTCCTCATGGTTGTTTTTTCTAACTAAAATATAGAAAACAAGGTTCGCCCCGCCAAATTGCAATTAAAATAAAGGCCGTATTATTTTGCGATTCTATTGCGATGAGAGAAGAGGTTTTCTTTGCATCCGATAAAAAGCTTTTCTTTTTGCATTTACCGGATATGAAATTTTTAAGGCAGGTGTGTAAGGTAAAAAAAATTTAATAACAAATTTGGAAAAATAGAGTCTTAGGCCGATAAGATGTACCCTAAATACCTACTCGGCTTTTAGCTGTCGCTGCATCAAATCGGCTATTGCTGTCTGTACCGGTTTGTTCTCAAAGAGCACTTGATAAACCGCAGAGGCAATAGGCATTTCTACATTATATTTGTCCGCGAGGGCAATTACGGATTCACATGTTGCTACACCTTCTATAACTGATTCGGTGGCTTCCTGGGCTTGTTTTACATTTTGTTCTTTTCCAATCCGTTCGCCAAAAGACCGATTTCTTCCCTTTGGCGATACACAGGTTGTCACTAAATCACCAAGCCCGGTCAGTCCCGCGAATGTTTGCGGTTTCGCTCCACAGGCAATCCCAAGGCGGGTTATTTCGGTAAGTCCCCTGCTTAGAAGAGCAGCCTTTGCGTTATCACCGGCACCTATACCGTCTATGATTCCGGCGGCAATTGCGATAACGTTTTTCATGGCACCTGCTAACTCAACTCCAATAACATCTGTGTTGGTATAAACTCGAAACCAGGCAGTATTAAAAGTGTGTTGCACTTGCTTGGCTATTTCTTCATCAACACAGGCCGAACAGGCGGTAGCAGGCAGTTTCCTGGCAAGTTCATCAGCAATAGTCGGTCCGGAAAGAACAACAGCGGTTAAGCTATCACCAAGTACATCGGCAAGCATCTGAGTCGGACACAACAACGTGTCATTTTCAATACCTTTGGTAACTGTAACAATGGGGACATTTTTCGGAACATTTTCTTTTAACCTGTTCCAAATCGGCCTCATAAATTGACAAGGCACTGCTGAGACAATCAGGTCGACATCGGTCATTATACTTTTGTCATCAGAGTCGAATTCCAGAGAAGAGGGAAGTTCATAACCGGGCAGAAACTTTTTATTCTCGCCAGCTGACTGTATTTGTTTCAGCTGCTCGGCGTCATAACCCCACATACGCACGGGTATATTTTTTTCGCAAAGCAGCATCGCCAAAACGGTGCCCATTGCGCCATCGCCGATTATGGAAATATTACTAAACATAGAAATGCATTAGAACAACCGGAGAGGGGAATTTCAACAATTGTTTTTTTAACTTTGGATAATTTCTATACTCTGTGGTTTAAGCTTTTCCAAATCAGGCAACTGGTTTTGCCCCAGGTTAGCTTCAATCAAAACAAAGCTATCCTTATATTGTTCTTTGATGATTTTACCGTAAGCCCGCAGGAAACTTTGGACCTTGCCGTTTGATTGGCTGCTGCGGACTCGCAGTAACAATTCTGAGCCTTTGTATTGCGCGGATACCACTTCGCTGAGTTGTTCCAATCCGAAACCGGTCTTTGCAGATACGCAGAGAGCATCAGGAAACAATGTTTGGAGCATTTCAAGGTCACCGATTTGCCTGACAATATCAACTTTGTTGAACACCAATAAAGTCGTTTTCTTGCCGCAACCGATTTCCGACAAAACATTATTTACGGATTCAATCTGTTTCAGCACATTTGGGTTAGCGACATCTATAACATGCAGAAGCAGGTCTGCGTTGATGGCTTCCTCGAGTGTAGCTTTGAAAGAAGCAACCAGTTGATGGGGTAATTTTTTTACAAAACCAACGGTGTCACTGAGAAGAACTTCTGAGCCCTTGTCTGGTTTCCATTTTTTTGTTCTCGTATCGAGCGTTGCAAAGAGTCTGTCTTCCACGAAAACATCCGCATCGGTAAGTGCGTTCAGCAACATGCTTTTCCCTGCATTGGTATATCCGACAAGACTTACTTTGAATAAACCTTTCCGGCCGTTAATTTCACGGATTTTACGTTTATCGATATTTGCAAGTTCTCGTTTCAGGTCTGTAATTCGTTTGCCGACTAATCTACGGTCAATTTCCAACTGCTGCTCGCCGGGCCCTCTTGTACCAATACCACCTACGGCACCAGCGGCACCGGCGCCGCCCGCACCGGCAACGGTATCAAGGTGTGACCACATCCTGGTCAGTCGCGGATACGTATATTCCAACTGAGCCAATTCCACCTGCAATTTGGCTTGTTTCGTTTTGGCTCTTGTGGCAAATATATCCAAAATCAATTCGCTTCGGTCGAGCACTTTGACCTTTACAATTTCTTCGAGTTCACGGATTTGGGCAGGTGAAAGGTTATTATCAAATATCACGACATCGGCTTTAAAGCGTTCGACTCTTTCAGCAAGTTGGTTGGCTTTACCTTTTCCTATACAGGTAGCCGGATTAGGTCTGCGGATTTTCTGCTGGAATCTATCCACTACGAGCGCACCAGCACTTTCGGCTAAGGCGGTAAGCTCGAACAAATCGTCCCCATCTTTTTGCTTAGCTAAGATAGCAGCCACCAAAATCGCCCGCTCTTTTTTAACTCTCAACGTCTGACGCAATTTTTCCAATTAAAATTCTCCACTTACAAATAGAAAAAGCCGCTTCTTCATTCATTTTAACATATCTATGTACATTACTCAATAACGCTGCAATAGTTGGCAAATTTATAGGTTTTTTGGGTCCGAAGCGGTATTTTTTAGCTTAAAAAGCTTATTTTCAGGTTTGCCGCTATATAGGAAAATTTTTGGCTTGAAAAAGCATAAAATTCAGATTATAGTAACTAATTCGAAGTTTTTTGACGATTTAAGACGTAGAGCGTATTTCATTTATTACTTGTGTTTTTAAAGTGCAGGAAAGGTTTTTTGTATGTTGATAGTCAAATCACGAGCAGGCGAATCAGTGCAGCAGATGATGCGGCGTTTTAAAAAGCTGTGTGAAAAAGAAGGTCTAATCAGAGACATAAAGCGTAATGCCTATTATGAGAAGCCATCAGTGAAGAACCGCAGAAGAATGCGCAAGGCCCAGCGAAGCGCAAACATGGGTCTCTAATCAGAACCTAATAATTATTGACTTTTAATCCGAGCAGGCAAATTTAAAACCTGCTCGGTTTTTTTATTTCCCCACCGGCCAGTTTCATCATCGAATCTTCTGCCGGTGAACATGTAAGGATTGCCGATGGTACTGACAGTATTCGACTCGCCAATTCAATTTAATTACCACAGGTTTTTCGCACCAAATGCGCGATTTTGCTAATACAGGTAAGACAATTCGCGCAAGTTTTTTCAAAACGCGGTCAAATGCGGTTAAAATGGGACGCTTTTCGGGCGCTTTGGGGTAGAAACGGGTCAAAAACGGGCGCTTTCGGTACTTTTTGGGTCGTTTTTTTTACCCCCCTTGCGCATTCTGTGCTATTTGGATAGCACAGGTCAAAATTAAAGATTGAAAGAGAAAATTAAAAAGAACCCTGAAATAGGAAAACCTATGAAATACGGCAGAAAAGGCACGAGGGAACTTTATATTCACCCATTCAGATTATCTTATGTTTATACCAATCAAGAATTAGTTTATATTTTAGATTTATACCACAAAAAGAAACAATAAAATTGTTTATTTGCCTATTAATAAAAGTTCAGAAAAGGTGTGATTTCTGAATCTTTTTATTTTGTGCTCACTAGTTTTTTTGGGGAGAACATGAAACTTGCTACGATTATATTGGATTTTTAAAGAATCTAGCCATTAACATCTGAAAGAGCTATTGAATCAAAGACATCTTCGCGATGTAACTAATTGTCAAAAATCCACCCCAAAGGACTGTAGTATATTACGGGATAGTATGAATTATCCCTGCCCTTATAACCTACCTTAAGTCCAAATGATTTACCATTTGGCCCATTTAATTGATATTGCCAGCCATCTTCACCCCAAGTAGGTGGTTTTACCTTATCCAAATATTTCGGCACAAGTGCCTCAAGAGAATTTGGATATTTACTATGATCCCCAAAGTAACTGTCTAATGCCTTGACAATTTCGTCCCCAACGGTCACGGTCTCTGTTCGGTCTGCTTTAAGGCTACTGGGAACATACCAATTGAAGAAAAGTACGAGTGCAATCAGAAACAAAGGAATTATCACAATGTATGGTCTTAATGCAAGCCATCTCATTCTTATTCGTTTTTCCGCGAGTGGCTCAGGTTCTTCCATATTCTAGCAACTCCTTTAAATTGAAACAAGTTAGGTGTTAATAAGAACTAATCATAACTCGACCACCAACACTAACAATATATATACTCTAAATCACTATTTGCACTTTATCTTACTGGAAATTTATTTTAGAAAATACGCATCAACCTTATCGGGAGTGCCAAATAATTCTAAAAGATCCTTATAGCTCAAGGGATTAGGGTATTCATGCCTTAATTGCTTATCCCAAATAGCTACATAATCCGAAGGTGATGTAAAACAGGTTATTTGCTTCTGGTAAATATAAATATGAGAGCCTTCTAAAACCCCCTCGCCTTTGTATACCAAAACCGAAGCATCTCCATAATTATGGTCTATAACATATCTGTCTTTCATATTTTCTAAATTTAAACTCGGCAAATATAATTTGCTACCATCTTTCAACTCAAGGTATACCTGTGGAAAAACCACTTGACTTGTTCTTTTAAAATTGGGGTAGGATCCTATTGTAAATCGATCAAATTCTGCTTTTTCTTTATCAAATTGTTTGATCCATCCGCTATATGAACCAGTAAATACAATATTTTCTTTTTGATAAGACTGTCCCCAAATAAGTCCATTACACCCACTCAATATTGTTATAGACAAAAGGGCAACACATAAAAATATCTTTATCATGATTCAATCCTTTGTATTACTCACCGTAAAGTTCGTAAACATCATCCGGTTCACCAAAAAGTGCTATAAGGTCATCATAATTCAACGGGAAAGAATGACGATGAGTTTTGTCTTTATCCCACATAGCTTTGAGATTCCAAGGATAATGAAAAAATACTAAGTGGTCTTGACATATTTCAGCCGTTGCACCATATAAAACGTCAAAGTTTTTATATTTCAAGCATTCCTTATCAGCACAAGGTTGCTTTTTCCAATTAGATTTTACATATTCGACAGTGATTTTAGGTAAATAGAACAAGGTGCCATCTTGAGTTTCAAGATATACCTCGGGTATTTTCACCGACCTGCCACGTACATATTGTTTATCAAAAGACCTATAGCTACCAAGCATGAATTCATCAAAAGAAGTCTCTTTGGATAATATTTCTCTGTACCGACCATTAAAGGATAAATCACCCTTTATATATTTTTTGCCGACAGGAATATGCCCGCAGCCAGACATCAATGAACATAATGAAATTAGCAAAATAAATTTTTTAAACATAAATATCTCCCTAAACCAGTTCACTTGCTGCATTTTCCATTTTTACGATTATCATAAAGCTTTTGAGTTAGCTTCCATAAATCCTGTGATTCTGCCTGGCAATTATCCTGCAATAGCCAAGGATGTTTATCCTTATCTTTTCTCTGCTCAAACGCTAGCCTAAGATAGTCGTCATGGCTTGAATCTCCAAGACGTTTTCCCCATCCTTTTTTTATCGCCTGTTCTATTGCATCTCTGTCTACACTTGCGTTTTCTGACCATACTCCTTTGCCATTTTCGTATTCTACACCCCAGCTATAAACAGCCTCTATTTTTCCATCGTTAACAATTGCTAACATCTCATGGCCAAATGGATCCACCCAATGCCTCGCACTTGAATCACCAAGGGCTTGCAAGCCCCGTTTAAACATGTATACTTCTAACCCATAAGGGTCAATATAGTTAATCGAGTTATTGCCAACATAAGCGTAAATATTCATCCCATCATCGTAGCCAATCGGGTCGGTCTGGAGGAACCTGCCTATATTGGGGTCGTAGTGGCGGGCACGGTAATAATACAGGCCGGCTTCACCGTCATATCTTCTGCCGGTAAACAGATAAGGATTGTTCACGTCGGAAGTCCGGTTCGGCTCGCCAAAAATATCGTAGGAATACCGCTCAACAATTTCACTATTAACATCTGAAAGAGCTATAACACTACCAAGGCCATCAAAGTGATAATAATAGACTTTGTTGCCACCCGGAACATCTATCATACATATCGGCTCATCAATACCCGGGCCGTAAATACTCTTGCAAAATGACCGTTTGATTATAAAATAGTTAAAAATCTGGTCGTAAATGGCTTTTTAGCCCGATTATAAGAAGGAACACACAAAAAACGTTGGAGCAGTGGCAGAGTGGTTGATCGCGACGGTCTTGAAAACCGTTGTGCCGTAAGGTACCGGGGGTTCGAATCCCTCCTGCTCCGGTTAGCTTACTTGGTAAGAGGGATGAGAACACCCGCGACGCGTAGCGTCGCTACGGGGGTTTGACGCTAAAGGCGCCACAGAGAGACAAGCCGAAGGCTTGCCACGCAGTGAATCCCTCCTGCTCCGGTTAGCAATCCCATTGAAAGGGGTAGGATTTTTGCGAAAAAAACGGTTTGCAGAAATCGTAAAAATCTATATAATTCAAGTTGTAATATGCGGGTGTAGCTCAGTGGTAGAGCGTCACGTTGCCAACGTGACTGTCGTGAGTTCGAATCTCATCACCCGCTTTGTCAGGAAGTTTTTTAGTATTATAACGGATTATAAGGGATATAGTATCGGTGAGTTACCGGCTAGATGGTAGTCGTGGCGTTGGTCGCCGATATGTTTAGCTCCGGCTTATGCCGGATTGCAGAAAGTTGAGATTTGGCTGAGGGCAATTGTCCCAATGCCATTTTTGTTTATTACGTCGCACCTAAAGAAACAAAAATATTGAGGAGTACCAAAATGGGTGAAGAACAACAAACCACGGAATTGAAGAACAAGGTTGAAATCAAAGAGGCCGGGCCTTGCAAGAAAAAGGTCACTATAGAAATACCAGCCGAGACAGTGAAGACCGCTCTGGATGAACAATACAACAGCTTGCGCAAAGAAACGGTAGTACCCGGTTTTAGAAAAGGTCGAGCGCCACGGAGACTTCTGGAAAGAAGATTCGGCAAAGAGACTTCCGAGCAAGTGAAATTAAAACTGTTAGCCACAGCAGGCGAAGCAGCTATCAAAGATAATGAGCTGGATTCACTTCGCGACCCGGATATTGATTACGAAAAGATAGAGTTACCGGAAAGCGGCCCGCTGCAATTTGAGTTTGAAATTGAGGTACGGCCGGAATTCGAACTGCCGACATTGGAAGGTATCGCGGTAAACAAAGCAAAACTGGAAGTCAAGGATGAGCAAATAGATAAAGAAATTGAGCAGCTACAACGGTATTCGGGCATGTGGGCACCTCGCGAAGGCGGTAAAGTTGAAGTCGATGACCAGATAATAGCTGACGCGATTTTGAAAATCGAAGGTGTCGATGAAGAAGAAAAACTCGACAACACCGAGATATATGTGAGGCCGAACGGTTTTGTGGGTTCGATTCCGGTAGAAAAGCTCGATGAACTTTTAGTCGGTGCCAAAACGGGCGATGCCAAGAAAGCCAGCGTCGAAGTTCCGAAAACATATTTCAGGGAAGAATACCGCGGTAAAAAAGTGGATATCCAAATCACAGTCAGAGACATCAAGTGCCTAAAACCGGCTGAACTAAATGAAGATTTCTTCAAGAGGTTCGGGGTTGAAGATGAAAAGGAACTGCGGGAAAAAATGCAGGACATGCTGCAAGGCAAATTGGAACAGCAGGTGCGAACAGAAATGGCTGAACAGATTTACAAGTATCTGTCGGATAACACCAAATTTGACCTGCCTTTGGATGTTGTTGGGGAACATTCGATAATGCTGCTGCAAAGACAATACGGCAATCTGTTGAGGCAGGGATTGAGCAATGAGCAGATAGAAGAGCAAAAAGAAAAACTGCAAGCCAGCAGTGAAGGACAAGCCAAAGAACAACTTAAAATATTCTTTATAATGGATAAAGTCGCCGAAAAGCTTGGCATTGAGGTCAGCGAAGAAGAAATCAACGGTAATATCGCCCAGATAGCTATCCAGCGTGGTCAGCGTCCGGAAAGAATGAGAGAAGAGATGGCACGTGACGGTTCGTTGGCACAATTTGGATTGCAGGTTAGGGATGAAAAATGCATTTCTAAGTTGTTGGAATCGGCAAAAATCAAGGAAACCGCGTCAAAAACGAAGGTAAAGCCGGTAAAAAGTACAAAAAAAGCGGTAAAAACAGGTAAAAAGACGGTCAAAAAAGGAACATCCGGGGTGAAAAAAGGTGCTTCTACGGTTAAAAAGGTGTCAAAAAAGGCAAAAACAGGGACTAAAAAGAAAACAAGTAAGTAAAAATGTCCGATTAAAAAGTATTGTGGAGTATAAGGGATTGGCTCGGTAAAAAGGATAGATGTTGACCGGGCGGCCCAGCAAAGAAATAATGAGGCCGACGGATATATACGAAAATGTCCGATTAAAAAGTATTGTGGAGTATAAGGGATTGGCTCGGTAAAAAGGATAGATGTTGACCGGGCGGCCCAGCAAAGAAATAATGAGGCCGACGGATATATAGAATCAGCGAGTAAAGGTGGAACGAAAAGGGATTGGTTTCATGACAAGGATGAATGTTGGTTGAACACGGCGGACAAAAGAAAAAGGAAGAAGAAGGTATTAATTTTGTAAAGGAAGTATAAATGTTAATCGAACATCCCGGAAACAGAATAGAGAAACCGATGGATATATACAACCAGCATGGGCAGTATCAGCTTAACCGTCAAATGAGTCTGGATGACATGCTGCTTGAGAACCGGATTGTGTTTTTGATAGGTGAAATATCCTACCAAAGGGCAGCGGAAGTGATTATGAAGATGCTTTATCTTGACAATTTGAAGCGTGCCAGTGAAATCAGCTTGTATATTAATTCACCGGGCGGCAGTGTCGATGATACGATGGCTATTTATGATACGATGCAGTTTATCAGTTCGCCGATAGCGACGTTTTGTATAGGCAGAGCCCAGTCGGGCGGCGCGATAGTGTTGGCGGCAGGGACAAAGGGTAAGCGTCACGCCCTTCCGCACGCGAAGATAATGCTTCATCAGCCCTGGGGCGGAATTACGGGTCAGGCAGCTGACATTAAGATTCAGGCGGAAGAGATTTTGAAATCCAAGACAATGATAAACGAGATTCTCGCCAAAGAGACCGGTCAAACGGTGGAAAAGATTGCGGCAGAGACCGAGAGGGACAGATATATGTCGGCTGACGAGGCGAAGAAGTATGGTCTGATTGATGATGTTCTGCACGAAGAAGAGGAAAAAGTAAAATCAAAGTAAATTCGCAGCTTAAATAAGTAGAGGAAAAAGGGATATGGCAGTAAATCAAACTTTAGTACCGATAGTGATAGAGAAAAGCGGCCGCACCGAACGCGCTTATGATATTTTCTCCCGGCTTCTGAAGGACAGGATAATTTTTCTTGGCGGTGTGGTTGATGACACGGCGGCCAATTTAATTATCGCCCAGATGTTATTTCTGAGTAACGAAGACAGTAAGAGCGATATTCATTTTTATATCAATTCACCCGGTGGTTCCATTACCGCGGGGTTGGCTATTTATGATACGATGCAGTTTTTGCGTTGTGATGTCGCGACATATTGCGTTGGTCAGGCGGCAAGCATGGGTGCTGTGCTGCTGGCAGGCGGAAAGAGTGAGAAGCGTTTTCTTTTATCCAACAGCAGAATACTTTTGCATCAGCCGTTGATATCGGGAATACTCGAAGGCACGGCTACCGATTTGGATATCGAGGCACAGGAGATATTGCGGCTTAGAGCTCGACTTTATAAGATACTCGCCAGCCACACAGGACAAAAGGCCGACAAGATAGAGAAGGACTGCGACCGAAATTTATGGCTCGAAGCTGATGAGGCGATAAAGTACGGGTTGGTCGACAGAATATTGCAAAAGGCACCGGAGATAGTCAAAACCAAAGAGAAGGACAGTTAAAGTTTTGATTGAGAGGTTGTCAAAGTGCGAGTAGTAACCATTATTCTTTTGGGATTTTTGCTTTGCCTGGCTGCGGGTTGTGATGAGGCGGCCCGCGAAGTTCGGCTTTTAGAAAAAATCAATACTCTCAAGCAGGAAAAGAAGCAGTTAGCAAATCAAATTGAGCAATCCGAGATAGAAAAAGAAAAATTAAAAGAGCAGGCGGAAGTTCTGGCTGGTTTGAGTTCTGAGGTTCGGCTTGCGAATCTTTATGACCTGCAAAAAGTCAAGCTTACCAAGTACACCAATCTTTATGATAAAGATAAGGATGGTAAGAAGGAAAAGTTGATTGTTTATCTACAGCCGGTCGATGAGGAAGATGACATCGTAAAGGCAAGCGGGACGGTGGACGTTGAGCTTTGGGATTTAAACAGAAACGGCGAGGCGATGTTAGGCAAATGGCAGGTGGGGCCGGAAGAATTGAAGAAGAGATGGTTCGCGACGCTGGTGACGATTAATTATAGATTGGTGTTCGACGTGGGCGGGAAAATCACCGATGAGGAGGAGGAGTTGGTAGTAAAAGTGACCTTCACCGATTATCTGGCTGGTAAAGTATTCAAACAACAAAAAATTATCAAACCGTGATTCGTATCGCGTATATAGTATGGCGTATTGCGTTGTAGGAGTCCGCCTACGGCGGGGCTAAAATTTATTTGAGCAGACCAAAAAACAATTCGTGTATCGTATTTTGTTAATATGTTCTGGTTTTGGTGGTGGTCTTCTGTTTTGACTTTTTGCTATGGAATCCGAATGGCTGTTTTGGTTTTTCGGGTTCGGGTAACATTTTGGCAAGCAGGTTGAAAATGTATTTAATCTGCTCATCGTGTTTTTCGAGTTTTCTTCTTAATGCAGTATTGTCCTTGAGGATATTTCTGAGTTTTACAAAAGTGCGCATGATTGCGATGTTTACATTAATTGCTCTCTCGCTTTTAAGTACGCTTGAGAGCATGGCTACGCCTTGTTCTGTGAAAGCATGGGGCATAGAAGTTGAATGTTTAAGTAGTGCGAACCGGTCACAATTTGTTACCAGTTGTTCTTTCTCGGCTTTTGTCAGCTGGAACGTAAAATCCGGTGGAAATCGCTTAGTGTTACGTTTTACAGCTTGATTAAGTGCTTTTGTTTCAACACCGTAAAGGACAGCCAAATCTCTGTCTAAAATAACCTTCTGGCTGCGGATTAGTAAAATGCAGTTTTGGATACGTTCGACTGGAATAATTTCAGACGACTTTGCCATATTTATGATACCCCCTTTTTTGTTTAATCCCCAATTGAGTTGCCAAGATTGTATATCGCCTTGGTTGGATAATCAAGGAAAAATAGAGTCAATCATTGCCTTTTAAGTCGCCTGTAGGTACACTATTGGGGCTATGGAAAAAGGGGAAATCAAAACTGTCATTACTTTGCTACCTTGGTTTTTATTGTTGATATGCCTAATCGTTCTCGTTTTTATCAGAACGATTTGGTCTTTAAGTATATGCCTTGTGTTAAATACTTTTCTTGTTATGTTTAATACCTATCTACGTGGCCGGTCAAGGAAACAACTTGAGTGTTTTTTAGGTGCTATCTGGCTTTTGCTTATTGCTCTATACTTTGGATTTTTGGGTTGGAAAGTTGGTGTTTGTAGTTTTATCGCTACATTCTTTATTGGAGCCGTGCTCAAGCCGTTCGCCGCCCAGCTAGCAAGGTATCTTTTGAAGGAATAATTTAATAGGCGATGAGAAATTGAGGGAAATATGGCAGAAGAAAAAATAAAAGAAGGAAGCACGCCAGCAAACAACTCCATCAACTCTGAAAAAGAGGAAAGGTTGGAATCGTTTTTCTGTAATACGGGAGCATTTGGAGGGGGAATTATTGGTGCGTTGATAGGTTCAATGATTTACAAGTTCGGTAAAAGACTGGGAAAAATAAAGAGATTCAAGCGAATTGCAGCTGTTCTGACCAAAGAAATACATCTGAGCAAAAAACTACATGTAAATTGTCCAGAGTGCGGACGCCCGCTAAAAGGGGCTACACGAGAAATGATAGGTGACACAGGGGTATGCCCGAAGTGTAGAGCAGAGTTTATAATAGAGCAAAGCCAATAAGCAAATAGGCAATCGTTAAAATGGTGCGGTGATTACTTTTCTGAAAGTGGATAAAGTGGATTCCGCAACAAGTGCGGAATGACAAAGGGGACGGTATTACAATTCGCAGGCCAGATCTCTGCTTCGCAGGATTAAAAGAATATTTCTCCACTGCGCTACGCTTCGGTCGAGATGACGAGGGGAGGGTTGCGCTTGGTTCGACAGGCTCACCACAAGTCGGTCGAGATGACAAAGAAATCCGCATGGGCGAAAGACGTAAATCCTCTTGCAAAATTGGTGTTTGGGTATAACATATCGTTATGCGGAAATTGGTTAATAGAATAGTGTGCGGAGATTGTATAGAGGTTTTGGGTAAGGTTCGGGAGCCGTTCGCGGAGCTTATTTTCGCTGACCCGCCTTTTAATATCGGCTACAAGTACGATAAATATCAGGATAAGGTTAAGAGAAAAAACTATATCGCCTGGACGAAGGACTGGATGGGTGCCTGCAAGAAAGTTTTGAAGCCGGAGGGTTCGTTTTATATAGCGATAGGCGATGATTACGCGGCGAATGTGAAGGTTATAGCTGACGAGTTGGGGCTAGTTATGCGGAACTGGATAATATGGCATTACACGTTTGGGCAACAGATGAAGAATAAGTTTGCCCGCTCGCATACGCATATATTTTACTTCGTTAACGATGGAAAGAAATTTACTTTCAACGACCGGGCGGTTCGCGTTCCTTCGGACAGGCAGTTGACTTATAACGACAGTCGCGCCAAGGCGGAAGGTAAGATGCCGGATGATGTTTGGAACGGTGACCCGCGTGTTTGCGGGACGTTTAAGGAACGCACCGGCTGGCACCCATGTCAGATGCCGGAGAGTCTGCTGAAAAGAATTATAGCTGCCAGTTCCAACGCCGGAGATTGCGTGCTGGACCCGTTTAGCGGTTCGGGTACTACGGCTGCGGCGGCGGTGCAACTCGGCAGGGATTATGTCGGGATAGAGGTGTCTGAAAAATACGTTGAAAACGCGGAGAAACGTTTGGCTGAATTGAAAGGTCAACGAGACAGCAATGGCGATTTGAGTGCTGCTGAAACGAGCGAATTCAAGAGGCTTTTATCCGATATAAAAATGCCAGCTAAAGAAATCGCCGGAAATGAAAAACTTTTGGCATTGTTTACGAACCAATTTTCTGTAAGAATGAATAATCAGAAGCGATACAAGCTTAAAGAAATGGCGACGGCTTTAAAGGATTTCGGCTGTTGAAAAATGTGAGTATAAAGTTGGTTTTCGCGGCGTTTGCGGCTAGTGCGTTGATGTTGACGGTGATACAGGTGCCGTTTAATTTGGCGTTTCTGGCATGGGCGGCGATGGTGCCATTTATTCTGGTTTGTTCACCGCAGATCAAAGTCAAACGGCTGGTAGTTATTTCTTATTTGGTATCGTTGGGTTACTGGCTCGGCAATATTTACTGGGTGGGTTATGTGACCCGTATCGGCTGGGTGGCATTTTGTTTATACACGGCGATACTTTGGCCTATACTGGCGATTTGTCTGCGTTGGTGCAGAGTGAAAAAGATTCCGCTGTTTATTGCGGCGCCGATATTGATTGTCGGAGTTGAGCGGCTTGGAGGTTTGTTTTTAGGGGGATTTTTCTGGCGGTTTCTGGGGCACAGCCAATACGCCAATATTACAGTTATTCAAATAGCTGATATATTCGGCGTGGCGGGGGTTTCGTTTTTGATAGCAATGGTTAACGGGTTGGCGGCTGAGTTGATAATCTCAGGAAGCGAAAAACGATTTTTCAAAGTTGGTAATTTCTTGAAGGCGGCGGTGGTATGCGTTGCGGTGGTCGGGGCGATTTTATACGGGCGATGGCGGATAAACGAATCGGGCAAATTCATCGAGGTCGGCCCGCTGGTTGCGTCGGTGCAGTCAAATGTTCCACAATCGGTTAAGGCATCGGGGCAGGTGTCTGAGGAAATAGTTGATGAACTTTTGAAGATGAGTGACGAAAGCATCGGGTCGACGGCTGAGTTGGTTGTTTGGCCCGAGACGATGGTTCGGGCGACACTGGACAGGCGAGTATTGGAACGTCTTGCGGCTACTTATCATTGCCACAGTGTGGATAGGATGCTGCGAGAGCATAGTAAGGGTAAGGCCAATGTTCTGGTGGGTGCGTATGGTGGGACGCTGGAATATGGGGATGATTTGCAGCTTGAACTGGGGGCAAGATATAACTCGGCATTTCTTTACCAAAAAGACGGCGAGCGAGCAAAAGAGCAATATCACAAAATACATCTGGTGCCATTCGGAGAAGTGGTTCCGTTTAAAAAGAGTTCGAAGATGCTCCATAATCTTTTGATGAAATTTACGCCGTATGATTACGATTATTCTCTCGATGCGGGGACAGAGTATACTGTTTTTAAGATGAGGGGAGAGAAGCAACGAGAGTACAAATTCGCAGTGATGATTTGTTATGAAGATACTATCGCCTTAATTGCGCGGCGATTTTCGATAGATGAAAATGGTGAGAAGAATATCGACTGGCTGGTGAATATAAGTAACGACGGTTGGTTCGTTCGATTCGATGAGGGGCAAGTTCTGGCAAGTACGGAGCTTCCGCAACATGCGGCTATTTGCGTATTCAGGGCGGTCGAGAACAGAGTGGCGATTGTGCGCAGTGTCAATACGGGTGTGAGCTGTCTGATAGATAGCTTGGGGCGCATAAGAGATGGATTTGTGGCAGGTAATCTTCCACATAAGGCTATGGCTCGGGCAGGTGCGGCTGGATGGTTTGCCGACAGAGTGCCGGTAGATAAAAGAGTGACGTTTTTTAGTAAATGCGGGCAGTGGCTGGATTTTTGTTGTGCAGTTTGTGTTTTTCTGGTCATAATAGTGCCGCATGTGACAAAATTCATAAGAAGTAAGGGAATAGGGAAAATTCAATGAAAAATACTTCAAAAAGAACTATTCGACGAAAGCGAAGCGTTTTTATTTTTTATATGTTGTTTTCAGTTCTGTCGCTGATAGTTTTTTCGGGGTGCAATGAAGGGGCAATGACATCTGCAACGAATTCTCCTGAAACTATTAATATCAGTGAGCTTCTGCCGAAAGCCCGGGAAATTATCAGTGCTGGTTTGTCTGACAGTAATCCCAACATGCGTACCATATCAATCGAAGTTATCGCAGATACCAAACAAATGAAGTTTATGCCTAAAGTTCAGCGGCTTTTGCAGGATGAATTTGTGCATGTCCGATTTTTGGCAGCTTTGGCTATAGGTGACGTGCAATACTCTCTTGCGGAAGGTGATGTTTCGCAACTATTGAAAGACGAGGACGAAAATGCAAGAATCGCTGCTGCTTATGCCCTGGTCAAGTTGGGGCATACCGAGAAAATAGACATTCTTCGCAAGGCAATAGCCAGTAGTAACCAAACCGTCCGTGCCAATGCCGCATTACTGTTAGGTAAAACCGGTGACAGGAACTCGTTAAAGTTTCTGTATTGGGCGTTGCGGCACAAAGATTCCGAGGATAAGGTCAAATTTCAGGCGGTCGAAGCAATAGCGAAAATTGGTGACGAGCGAATATATCCAAAATTGTGGGCAATGCTTAGAAATGTTTACGCCGATGACAGGGTTACCGGCGCAAGGGGGATGGGTGCACTTGGGACGACAAATGCCAGAAATGTTCTTCTTACCATATTGGATGATGACGTACCGGAGGTTCGCCTTGCAGCAGCAGAACAGCTTGGCATGCTGGGTGATACAAGCGGTGAGCCTGAAGTGCTCGAGGTTTTGAAGAAAAATGCGTTTACCGGTCTGAGTAAGGAAGATGATGAACGTCTCAAGACACGAGCAGCCCTGGCAATAGGTCGTATCGGTACATCATCTGTTACAAAATACCTACCTGGGCTTTTGGAAAACAAGTCCAATCTGGTTCGCATCGCAGCTGCAAAAGCCGTTTTTCAGTCTGTAACGAAGCAATAAACCAGCGAAGATTCATTACTCGGTATGACCGTCCATTTCCGTTATCAAGCTTAATTTATAGGCTATTTTACTAAAAAAAACTTGACCTACAGGGGTCTAAAGCATAGAATCACATTTATTATAGGGTATAATGGTATAGCATGTATTTACAATAGCCAAATGTGGTTTTAAAACACAGATTAGTGAAAGGAGCCAAACTTGAGCGCACTTACAAAGATTCTAATAGTTTTATTGACGCTATCTTCTATTTTCCTTTGCGGTATTGTAGCAACATATGTTGCCAACGCAGACAATTATAAACAGCAACACAGAGACCTGAAAAATGAAAGAGACTCCTTAGGCGAGAAAGTCAAAGGTCTTACCAAGCAATTAGGCGAAAAAGTTGCCGGAAAGCAACAGATAGAAGATAAATTAAACACCAAGATAGGCACGTTGGGTTCAGAAATCAGGGAATTGCAAGCCAGTCTTAATAATGTCGAGAGAGAGAAGTCGCTTCTTCTACAGAAAGTAAACAGCTGGACCAGCATAACGAAAGACTTCTACCAAACTACCGACAAGCAAGGTCAGCTACTAAAGAACACCCTTGAAGAACTAAATACCGTTCAGGCCGAACAAATCAAACAACACAAGGAGCTTAATGAAACTACAGCAAGTTTGATTGAGAAAATGGCAATAATAGATACATTGGAATCCGAGAAGAAACGTTTGGTCGAAGAAAAGGTCGAATTACAAAACAAATTAGACCAGCTATTGCAACCGATGGGTCGCGTGGCTGTTCCTGTGGTACCGGTTACACCAGAAATAAGCATAGCAAAACCAGCCAAGATTGCTACCAAAGGTATTGACCTTCAAGGCCTGGTGTCGGCAATAGATTTGAAGAATTCCATGGCTAAGATATCTATCGGCAGTGCCGACGGAGTCAAAGATGGTATGAAATTCCACGTTACCCGTGGCAGTAAATTCATTTGTGATATCCTAATTATAGACGTCGATACCGAAGAGGCGGTAGGTATTCTGGAACTCGTGCAAGAAACGCCGAAAGTCGGCGATAACGTAAGTACTAATTTATAAACACTTTACACAAGCTGTTCAGGCATAAATGAGCAGCTACTAATAAGAGGTTAATGATGAGTCCTAACGGCAAAACTCCTGGTGACAAGGCAGTATTACCCAATAACCTTTATACGGTTATTCTCGCATTAGCATTCTGCATTGTGCTTGCAACTGCAGGGTTCGTTGCATATAAGTGTAATTTGCAGTATGGCACAATCTTCAAAATACCATAGCCAATTTAGCATTGACTATTCAGTTTTTTGTTTGTAGAAGATAGTCAATAGTGAAAATTGAGAAGGGAGTCGAAGTGCTACTGGACACAATATTAGGCTTGTTTAGCACAGACATGGGTATTGATTTAGGTACATGTACTACCTTGGTTTGTGTTCGCGACAAGGGTATTATCCTCAATGAACCTTCCGTAGTCGCAGTTCGCAAAGGCACCAATATTGTTTTGAATAACGGTGAAGCCGTTGGTTTAGTAGCGCGCGAAATGCTCGGTAAAACACCCGGTTCTATCACAGCAATAAGGCCTCTGAAGGACGGTGTCATCAGCGATTTCGAAATAACCGAAGCCATGCTGAGCTATTTTATTCGTAAGGTCCATGGTAGAGGCGGCTTGGTAAGACCTCGCGTAGTAATAGCGGTACCAAGTGGAATAACGGCAGTGGAACGTCGCGCAGTCATTGACAGCGCCGAGCGTGCGGGAGCGCGTAAAGTTTATCTTGTTGATGAGCCGATGGCTGCAGGCATCGGAGCCGGCTTACCAATAACTGACCCGACTGCATCAATGATTGTCGATATTGGCGGCGGAACGACGGAAGTAGCCATAATGAGTTTGGCCGATATCGCCACATGTGAATCTATCCGCATTGGCGGAGACGATATGGATGAGGCAGTGATTAATCATCTCAAGAGAACGTATAATCTACTGGTAGGTGAGGCGCGAGCAGAAAAAGTTAAGATACAGATAGGCTCAGCTTCTGCACTGGAAGAGGAACTGACGATGGAAATAGCCGGTAGAGATACTATTTCCGGTCTTCCGCGAAAAATCGTTATAACAAGTGAGGAAATTCGTGAAGCTCTTCGCGAACCGATTGCAGCAATTATAGACGCAGTTACAGCAACTCTCGAAAAAGCCGAGCCGGAATTGGCAGCAGATTTGATAGACAACGGTATACATATTTGTGGTGGCGCGTCTTTGTTAAGAGGAATGGATACAGTATTGGCGAACTCTACAGGCTTGAAGGTCGAGCGGGTCGAAGACCCTCTTAGCTGTGTTGCTCGCGGTACCAGTGTTTATCTGGAAAATCTGGAGATGTGGAAAGATACGATAGACCACAGTTCTTACGGCTGGGAATAGAGAGCCCGTCAACTGACAACTAAACATGGCAAGGAAGCAAATCAAAGTCTCTAAACGGATGTTATTTATCTGGCTTATGTTAGCCGGGTTTATTTTTCTTTTGACCCCCCAAAGCTTAACAAATAAATTTCAATTTGCTTTTGCCCGCATTTTTCGTTTACCTCTAAGTATTAGCAGAAACATTTCGCTTGCGGCTCGCACACAGGAATCATTTACCGATGTTGTCAGCCGCAGTGAATATAACCGGCTCCAAAATCATCTCGCAAATATTACAGAGCAACTGGAACAGGAGCATCAAAACGTTGAAAAATTATCTGGTTTTCGTAATAGACTGCCGTTGGAAGGAGCGAAGTTAGTCCTCGCTGATGTCATTACAGCTACCATCAGCAGTTCACACAATGAACTTATTATTAACCGCGGTCAAGATGATGGTTTAGACGAAGGTCAATTCGTCTTAGGCGATAATAGTATCATCGGAACCATATCGAATGTTTCTACCCGCACATCGCAGGTCAAATTAATTACCGACGTTAGTTCCAAGATAGCCGTCAGGATAGGAGTATTAGATAAATATCGATTGATGGAAGGCTGCGGTAATAATGGTGCCCGTATTCGATTGTTGCCGATACAGTACAAAATCAAGACCGGCAGCAATGTTTATGCCGACAAGAAACCAGGTTTATTAGGCACCGCGATTATTGCCGGAACGGTGGTCCAATGTAAAAGGGATGATGAAAATCCTTCTCTTTGGGATGTAACGGTCAAGCCTGTCTGTGAGATAGAAATGCTGGACAACGTAGCCGTAATCATAATGAATCCGAAAGAATAGCAGAGGACAAGTAAATGCGGTGGGCCCGGTTCGTAGTTTTCATTCTTATCGCTACTGTATTGCAAGCTGACCTGGTCAATGTGATCGCTGTCTCATCTTTGAACATCAAGCCCAATTTACTGCTAATCCTTTTAGTGTTTTTTGCTGTCTATTGCGATACATATGAGGCGATTATAATCTCTTTTGTAATAGGTTTTTCGGCCGATATTATTGTAATCGGTTCTGCAATGGGTCCTCAAATAATCAGTTACGGTCTTTTCGGTACTTTGCTTGCATACCTCCATCGTGTTATTGCTATTAGAAAGATGCCTTACCAATCCGCAGCAATATTTGTTACGGGTTTTCTGGCAAGTATTTTGGTTTGTTTCTTAAGTTTTCTGAGAGGGCAACAGGCCTACCCTAATATGTATGTTGCTCTTTTTGGTACTCCTCTATACTCAGCCATAATTGGGCCATTTTTATTCTTGCCCTCGGCTTGGTGGATGCATATAAAGACACATCGATTCGGTCTGAATTAAATACAGAAACAAGGAAATATGTATAACAAGCGAATCAAAATCTTCGTACTTATAATCGCATCTCTGCTGTTGGTATGCTTGCTTCGCCTGATACAAATGCAGTTGCTTGTCGACTCGTCGCTTCAAGATGAAATTACAAAACTGAAGCTCCAAAGAGGTCACTACCGCCTACTAAAAACTCTCAGAGGCAAAATACTCGACAGAAAAGGGCAGGTTTTGGCAATCGATGAGCCTCGATTTCAATTATGCATAAGCTATGAACTAACCCGTTTTTTTGACGAACGGGTTCAACGGGCGAAATTTCTAAAAGCCTCCAAGAAGGAAAATCCGGAATTGGCATTATCTAAAGTCCAAGAGGAAATAAAAAATAAATTTGAGGTTTTGCAGCAGATAATCGAAAAGTGCAGCCACTTCGGTTTCGAACATGATGAGATAGAAAATAAAATTAAGAAGATAAATGATTCGATATGGAATTTGCGCACACATCTTGCGTGGAAAAGAAATTATCCTGAACAGGATTTTTCTCAGGCTGTACCTGATGTCAATGAACGGATTTTGTTGGCGTTTAAGGTTGACATTGCGGAGATGCACAAAAATTGGCCACTGTTGGAACTGGAAACCGACGACGATATTTTTACCGCTCAGTTGGAGTTTTCAGATATTGACGGCATTGGGATACAATCGAAGTCTCACCGGGTCTATCCATTTAAGTCGGTAGCTGCTCAAACAATCGGGTGGGTTGGTCTGGCGACACAAAAGGAGGATAGACAGCTTTTTGCCGGTGACAGACGATTGAGTTACCAGTCCGATGAAGTTTGCGGACGGGAAGACGGGGTGGAGTATGTCTGCGAAACTGCTCTTCGGGGAAAACGTGGGGAAGAGGTTTACGATATCAACCGCGAGTTACAAAATCGGGTTGAGACAGAATTTGGTAAAGATGTTCATCTGACACTGGATATCGAACTTCAACAACGGATAGAAAACTATCTTGTTAATTGCAACTTCAATAGTAATTGTAAAGCACCTACCTCAGCGGTTATTATTGACGTGGCAACAGGTGATATACTTGCGATGGTTTCGATGCCTGATTTTGATTTGAATCGTGCCAGATATGATTATGGTAGTCTTTACAGCGACTCCAATGAGCCGTTGCGAAATCGAGCAATAAATAAGCAGTATCCACCCGGTTCGGTTGTGAAGCCGTTGATTCTTATCGCTGCGATTGAATCCGGAAAAGGTAGACCAAGTGAAATAGTAAATTGTCCGGCTAGAAAAGCACCCAAGGGTTGGCCCAGCTGCTGGTTGTACAACCGATATCGTTCCGGTCACGACGACAGGTGGCAAAACAATGCCCGCAACGCCATTAAGGGCAGTTGCAATATTTACTTCTCCCGTCTGGCCAACCGGCTCAAACCTTCAGTTTTGCAAGAGTGGTTATTTAAGTTTGGTTATGGTCATAAAATTTCACTTGCCCCCCCTGCTGCCATTGGAGAGGCCAAATCCAGCAGAGATTTCAGGCAGGCGCAAGGTCAGATTTCGAATACTATTTTAGGAAGTGAAATTACAGATTTCAACGAAGTGCCGCTGTTGACAAAAAGTGAATTAAGATACTTCGGTATAGGTCAAGGCAACCTTCGGGTTACGCCGCTGCAGGTGGCGAATGCAATGGCAATTATCGCGCGAGGGGGATTGTATAAAAAACCACGACTGTTTATTGATGGCATTGAACAGACGGAGTCAATTGCTCTTAATATTTCAAAGGAAACTTTGGATATGGTTTATGATGGGATGAGTGCTGTTGTGAATGAATCGGGAGGAACAGCTTATAAAGAATTTTCTCATGCCGGTTTTTCCAAGCAGGGTATAATGGTTTACGGTAAGACCGGTTCAACGGAGCGTCCTGACCATGCGTGGTTTTCCGGATTTGCCGAAGACAATGGAGGCCACAGCGTGGCTATTGCGGTCGTAGTTGAAGGCGGTCAACACGGTTCAAGTGACGCTGGTTCTTTAGCACGCGAAATGATTCAGTTCTGTATTGAGGCTGGGTATATCGGTCGCAAAACGGGCTATTGATTTTTTTCGAGATAGTTCAGGGTTTTCTCAAGTATTTTTGCTGCGGCTGGCGCAGCTACAACTCCACCGGAATATCCCTTGCCAAGCCAGACATTAGGTTTTCGAACCGAAACGAGAACTAGGACAGCGGGGTCATGTGCTGGGGCACCCGCTACAAATGAGGCTACATAGGCATCTTCGTCATATCCTTTTTCGGTGCTTTTGGCGATATTAGCGGTTCCTGTCTTTCCAAAGACCTGCCATTTTTTGAGTTTTGCTCTGCTGGCTGTTCCTTCATTAACTACACCAACCATAGCATCAGTAACAATCCAATTTGCAATTTTCGGCTTAACAACAAAATCAACAGTTGGCGTTTGTTGTTTTAATTTGATAATCTCGCCGTCGCTATCGACCATCGCTTTAACAAGATGCGGCTGGACGGGTCGGCCACCATTAGCAAGTATGCAAAATGCTTGAACCAGTTGTATTGCGGTGACAGAAATTTCCTGGCCAAAAGGTATTCGAGTTTCACTGTACCCTGTCCAGTTTTTTACAGGCCACAACAACCCGCTTGCCTGGCCGGGCAATTCAAGGCTGGTTTTTTTACCAAAACCGAAACGCCTCAGACCTTTATAGAGTTTATCTCTTTCGGTTTTCTGTCCGATTTTTGCCATGCCTATATTGCTGGACTTGACCAGAATTTCACGCACCGATAAATCCGCGAATTTGTGACCTTCATATTCACCGATTCTGCCAAAGCCCTTGCCACGATAGTTGCCATTTTCGCAAAATATTTTTTCATCCTGCGCGATGGCGCCCGCATCTATTGCAATCGCGACAGCAATGGGCTTTAGGAGGCTTCCCGGTTCAAACGCATCTGCAATCGCCCGATTTTTGAGATTGTCCGGGTCAGTCGAACGAATATTGTTAGGGTCGAAATCGGGCAGTGAAACAATGGCTAAAATTGCTCCTGTCTTCGGTTCAGCTACAATAGCCACTGCTGACTCTGCCTCGTAGTCTTTGTATTGCTTTAGCAACTCTGCCCTGGCGAATTGCTGAATGGTAGCATCGAGAGTTAAAATAATTCCCACACCATCAGTTAAGATACTGTCCTGTTTTTTCAGGCGAATTGGTCTGCGAAACGCATCCGCAAAGAAAGTGTTCTGCCCTGACAGACCGCAAAGCTGTTTATTATATTGCAACTCAATACCGCCTAAGCCCTGATTTTCGAATCCTGTAAAACCAACAATATGTCCCATTAATCGGCCCATCGGGTAATACCTTCGCCAATCAGACTGTATGCCAAGGCCATGAATTCTTCTGGCAGCCTTACATTGGTCCGCGTCAAGTCCAGTTTTGATTTTTGCAAAGCCCGGGTTTTTACTATCGGTTATAAGTTTACATATTTCGTGTGCGCCCATATTTAGTATTGGAGCAAGTTTGTTTGACGCCGCTTTTGGGTCAGCTATAGCCCTGGGTTCGGCAAAGACGGTTTGGATTTTATTGCTTGCAGCAAGGACCCTGCCGCGACAATCGAGAATGATACCCCTTTGAGGTTTTTGGATTACTCGTCCCTGATGCTGTTTTAGAGAAATTGAATAGTAGTGGTCACTTTTGAAATATTGTAGGAAGAAACATCTGCCTACCAGTAACAGAAGTGCCGCTATCAGAAGTAATAAGAGAAAGGTAACAAAACGGTTTCTGCCATCATCAACAATTTTGAATCTATAGCTTACTATTTTTTATGCCTTTCTTTTTCAGTCTTGTTCAAAATACCGCGATACAGCAGCGGGATTTATCAAGTTTTCCAACTGTAGTTGTTTTTGCCAAAGCTGTTGTTTGAGTTGGTTTTGTTCCGTATTGGCTGTGCAAAGCTCATAGAAAATTCGATTATTTGCACTACGCAGTGAAATGGTGAGGATTAAGACAGTCGTAAAATAAAAAACAATAAAAAGAAAACGAAACCTGGAGCTCATAATTTGACCTGCAAATAAAACAACCCTGTCATAATAGATTATTTCTAATAGGAAATGGGCAATAAAATACCTTATCGAGCCGGTAGTTTTAAACGCATACCGACAGTCAAGGCATCCTGATTGTCCAAGATATCGGCATTTAGCTCAGCTATTTCGGTATAGCGAGTGCCACTGCCCAGTTGCTTAGCGGCAATTTCCCACAAACTATCATTTTCCCTGACAATGTAGATTTCAGTCTGCTTTGTTTTAGAAAGGGATTTGACTTTCTCCAGAGTTGAGCTCGCTAATATAGTACTAGTGGTGCTTTTGTTCGATGCCAAAGGTGGTATTACGAGTGCCTGTCCGACATAAATCGCATCGGGCGATTTTAGTAATTTCCGATTTGCCTTAAATATTCCAGCGACTTGTCTTTTTTTGTTACCATCGGTGCCATAAACCTTTTTGGCTATCACCGCTAAACTATCCCCATTACTTACAACATAAATCTCGGACAAAGCAGTTTTCCGGAATTCGACTTTGGGGGTTTGATTTTGTTTGGCTATTATTAGAGACTGGGTTTTCTTCGGCAATGGAGCAGTAAAGCGAACATTCTGATTGATAACTTCCCGAGTGACTTTACGCTGCCGAGTAGCAATTCCCGGCGGATTACTATGCGAGTTAATCATCGTGGTTGTTAGTTGATTGTTGTTTACTTCTTCACGAAGGTGCGGAAGGCCATTGATTATGAAGGCAATTAAAAATATAAAGGCCAAACCTAACAAAACTCCAACCTTTGCATCGGAAGTCATAAAGGAAACTCCATTTTCTCTTACTTTTTATTATTGTTCTACTGCTTTTGCGCAATTCTCAGTTTTGAACTTCTTGCTCGCCGATTTTGCATTATTTCCTGTCGTGTCGGTACAATCGGCTTTTTCGTGATAATCTTATAGATGCCTTCTTTTTCATTTTGCTTGAAACTATTTTTAACCAACCTGTCTTCCAGGCTGTGAAAACTAATGATAGCTATTTGCCCATTTTTTTTCAGTAGTGCCGGTGCTGAATCGAGTAGTTTCTCCAAATTTTCCAATTCATTATTAACAGCGATTCTTAATGCCTGAAAAGTTCTGGTGGCCGGGTGAGTTTTCATTTTTCGCTTTGTCTGCGGCTGCCCGAGCGCCTTGCTGACAATCGCTGCCAATTGACCGGTCGTAGCTATCGGCTGAGACTTTCGATGCTGCACGATAAATCTCGCGATTCGCCGTGAAGCTCTGTCCTGGCCAAAATTATAAATCAGGTCAGCTAATGACTTTTCATCTTCTTTATTAACTATATCGGCCGCGGTAGTCTTTAATCTTTTGTCAATTCTCATATCAAGGGGCATATCCTTCAAGAAACTGAGCCCCATTTCGGCATCGGCTACCTGTGCCGAACAGAAACCTAAATCCGCAAGTATAAAATCAACTTCTTTTATATCGTGTTCGCGTAGTTTTTCTGCGATTTGAGAAAAATTCGAATGAACCAGAATAAGTTTACAGGCGAGATTCTCTAATTTAGACTGGGCCCCTCGGATTGATTTTTTATCAACATCGAGACCGAGAATCGTTCCTTCAGGGCCCAAGTTTTGGCCAAACAATAAACTATGGCCTCCCTGCCCTATGGTCGCATCGACCATCACCGCGTCCTGCGGTAAGTTTATCTGTTCAGCCAGCGTTTTTGCAAGAACCGGTATATGTTCAATTGCCGAACTATTCACTTCTAAATTATTAATCCTAACTATGCACTCCTTTACAGAAGAGCGCTGTTGGCATAATGAAACTCCACAACAAAGCACATATGGGTTTATCCTATGGCTACAGCGTTTTTCTGTTTTGACATTTTCTTAACAGCAGACGAAAACTCGATACCCGCAAAACTTTTTCCAAGTTTTTTGAGCCGTTCCAGCCTTTCGGTAAGAATTGCCAATGAGGCAAAGGTCTGTTCATCAATTGCTCTTTCGCCAGCGAGACTTCCGCTCACCATTTGACAATGGCTAGAATCCATTCCTATCATTTTGTCTCCTCTTCAAAAGTTAGCGTTTCCTGGCTATGTTTCTGCAGAACGATTTGTCGTGCCTGCGACATTTGTTTCTGATATTGAGCCATATTATCCGCGAGATACTGTTCCCAGTTCTTATTGTTCCACAATTCGATATGGTCCCTGACACCAACGAGGGTGATATGGTTCTTTAATCCGGCTCTTTTTCGCAATTTCTCATTCAAAAGTAAACGGCCTTGAGCGTCCAATTCCACCTTGCTGGCTAAAGCAAAACTTATTCTCTCAAATGTCACCGTCTCATCGGGAGGATTGGTCTCAGGTGCAATGGCAAGCACTATTTGTTCGAAGTATCTTTCGGGATATAAACAAAGTATTCCGTTTGCACCGAGGACAAGATAGAAATTGCTTCCATGCTCATCGGCATCAACCTGGTTCCTCAACTTGTTGGAGATGAGGACTCTGCCCTTCCCGTCGATTACGTGCTGATATTCGCCTGTTAATAAAAGCATGGCATTGGTCCCACTCAATATACCGTATATGGGAAACTATACCACTTTCTACCACTGAGTCAACGCACAAAAGATGTTTTTGGAAAAATTTTGTAAAATTTTATTATAGGACGTTCGTTGAAATGTGCTAATTAGAGTAACGAAAAGTGGTTACGGAAAAAGCGCCCCTTCCATATCGATTAATTGTTTTTTATATTGGCGGGTCATTTTTTACAGTGACTTGTGAGTAGCTCACCAAAGCGGGAAAAGAAACTTGAGGAAACTTGCGGAAATATCTAAACCGAAAGCGGGTGGCGGGAATCGAACCCGCATGACCAGCTTGGAAGGCTGGAGCTTTACCATTAAGCTACACCCGCAGAATTATTTGTTATTTACTATTTATTGTTTATTATTTATCATCAAATTATAAGTAATCGATATTCAATTATCAATAGTCAAAGGTAAATTAAAATGAGCATTGCAGAAACAGCTATAACGGCCAAATCGGCATCGATACAGTTAGCGGCGGTTGCAACAGAGGTGAAAAACGGTGCGTTGGCTGAAATTGCAAAGGCCCTGAAAGAAAGGGCCGGGGATATCGTATCTGCAAACAAAGAAGATTTGGCAGCGGCTGAGAAAGATAATTTGTCGGCGGCTTTGCTGAAACGTCTTAAATTTGATGAGGGCAAAATTGCGGATGTCTGCGCGGGAATTGAAAGTTTGATTAAACTCGATGACCCTGCGGGCAAAACGATAGATGCCACGGAACTTGATGAGGGATTGGAACTTTATAAGGTCAGTTGTCCTATCGGAGTTATTGGTGTGGTGTTCGAGTCTCGACCGGATGCGCTTGTTCAGATTTCGACGCTTTGTTTGAAAAGCGGAAACGCAGCGTTATTGAAAGGCGGAAAAGAAGCGGAAAAGACGAACAGGATTTTGGCTGAGACGATATCGGTTGCGAGCGAAAAAAGTGGTTTGCCTAAAGGTTGGTTGGGTTTACTTGAGACGCGCGGAGAGGTTGCTGAGATGCTGGGCCTGGATGATTATATCGATTTGATGATTCCTCGCGGGTCGAATGAATTTGTGCGATACATAATGGATAATACTAATATACCCGTGCTTGGTCATGCGGACGGAATATGTCACGTGTATGTGGACGGTGATGCGAATTCGGATATGGCATTGAAGATTGCAGTTGATTCGAAGTGTCAGTATGTGGCTGTATGTAACACGGCTGAGACTTTGCTGGTGGATGGAAAAATTGCGGAGGCGTTTTTGCCAAAGGTGAAAGATGCTTTTGAAAAGGAAGGCGTTGAGATTCGCGGGTGCGAGAAGACGGCTTCGGTGATAGATGTGAAGGCGGCTACGGAAGATGACTGGGCTACAGAGTATTTGGAAAAGATAATTTCGGTAAGGGTAGTCGATGGATTGGATGAAGCGATTGGGCATATAAATAAATATGGTTCGGGACATACGGATGCGATAGTGACAAATAACAAGGCGAAGGCAGAAAAGTTTATGAGTCTTGTGGATTCGGCGGACGTGCTCTGGAACTGCAGTACCCGGTTCAGTGATGGTTTTCGTTACGGGCTGGGAGCTGAGGTTGGAATAAGTACGAATAAGATACATGCCCGCGGGCCGGTTGGGCTCGAAGGGTTGGTAATATATAAATGGAAGCTGATAGGCAGCGGGCAGACGGTTGCGGAATATTCGGGAAGTGACGCGAAAAAGTTTACACATAAAAAACTCGATAAGAATTTTGAAATGTAGGTTTGAGATGCGAGATTTCAGTAAGATAAAACGAGTTGTTGTAAAAATCGGCACCAATATCCTGACTAAGGGTGACGGTGTTAATGCAGCCTATGTGCGCCGAGTGGCTGGGCAGATAAGCAGTTTGCTTAAGGATGGTAAGCAAGTGGTGATTATCAGTTCCGGTGCGATTGGTATGGGTATTGGTCAGTTAAAATCCGCGGGGAAGGCAACGAATGTCAAGATGCGACAGGCGTATGCGGCTATAGGCCAGCCTTTATTGATGGCGGAATATAAGAAGGCGTTTGGTAAGAGTGGTATTACGGTGGCTCAGGTTCTTTTGACGACGGAGGTATTAAATAACAGGAAGACATATTTGAATCTTAAGAACTCCATTGAGACGCTGCTGAAATTGGGGGTTGTGCCTATTTTGAATGAGAATGACAGCGTCAGTACCGAGGAGATTGGTTCGGCATTCGGTGACAATGACAGGTTAAGTGCGCTTGTGGCGAGTAAGATTGACGCGGATTTACTGATAATGTTAAGTGACATCGACGGGCTTTATGATAAGGACCCCAGAAAATCGAAAGATGCCAAGCCCATCAAAGCTGTCTTCGAGATAACCAAGGAAATTGAACGCAGTGCCGGCGGTAAAGGCAGCAGGCACGCAGTGGGCGGGATGAAGACCAAAATTGAGGCGGCGAAGATTGCTTCGAACGCCGGGTGCCGGATAGTATTGGCCAACGGCAGAGTTAAAAATGTCATTGGCAGGATAATAGCCGGTGACGATATCGGTACGGTCTTTATGCCCAAACGGAAGTTGGGGAATCGTTCGCGGTGGATTTTGAATAGTTCAGCTGTCGGTACGATAGTGATTGATGACGGGGCTGTGCGGGCCGTGAGGGGTCGAAAGAGTTTATTGCCCAGCGGGATAGTTTCTGTTAAGGGGACGTTCGAGGCGGGTAGCGTGGTGATGCTCAATGATATGGCTAAGGCTGTGACAAGTTTGAGCAGTTCGCAGTTGAAAAAGGTAGCTGGCAAGCACAGCAGGGAGATAAAGAAGCTTCTCGGTTCCGGCCACAGAGATGTCGCAGCTATACCCGAAGATATAGTTGTAATTGATTATTGAAAAATGTTACATGATATTACATTGGGGAGGTAAAACATGAAACGAGATTTCGACCTTGTCAGGAAGCTGCTGATATACTTCGATGAGAAGCCTGGCCCTGAACACGTGGAAGTTCCACCAATCGAAGGCTATGATGAATTAAGCATCAAGTACCATACAGTTCTCCTCCATGATGCCGAATTTCTTCGTTGCGAGCCGGTAACATCGAGTTCGAGCAACAGAGTGATTTATGTCATTCCGTTCGACCTAACGTGGAAAGGCCACGAATTCCTAGCCAAGATTCGGGACGATGGAATCTGGCGA
>JAGLSU010000088.1 GCA_023135935.1 Planctomycetota bacterium | reverse complement strand
ATATGAGCTATGAGTTCGAAATGCTTATTCCAGTCAGCAGGATTGCTTCCAAGTTCCTGCATGTGCGCGGCTGTTTGAATCCTGTAGGGCGATGCTTCAGTTCCCGACCCGCCCCAATAACGAATTGCCAGAGCTATAGCGGTAAAGTCGACGTTGGTAAAATCTGAAGCAATGCTAAAATAGCTTTTAACAGAAGGGCTAAAGGTCCAGTTTTCTTTAGTGGGCGTGATAGACCCTGTCCATGGATTTGAGAAAGTCAACTCGTAATATCCATAAATGTCCGTTGTAGCTAATTCGCCTGTACTGGCTGACATAAGAACATCTTTAAGTCCGTATATTCCTGTTGTCCGGACATAGCCGGAAACCGTAACGTGTGAAGGTATGCTGGTAATAACGCTAACGGTATAATCCTCGACTTCGCCATAGCTGGAAATGCCGCAAGAACTGAGGGTGTCGAAATCAGAATCAATTATGCGTATTCGCATGCGTGTATCGCCAAGGTTGGCATCAGCCGGTGGGGTAATAGTGGCCGTGTAAGGCCCAATACTAGGATTTCCGGAAACGGCAATGGTTTCTCCAGCGTCGTCAAAATCCATATCCTGATTCCAGTCAACCCAGATGCCGCATTTGTCAGAAGAATATGGATCGCCGTTTGTTACAGTTATTGGGTAACCGGTTCCGATTTCCATTTCCGTTGACGTTGCAGTGTAGTCGGCATAGCCATCGCAGCCGCTGCTATTATCAATGGTTCCAGCCTGAACTCTGCTGATGTACTCATAGCAGTCGCCCGAAGCACCGCAATACCCCGGGGCTGCGTCATAATACACTTTGATCCACCAATAGTCGATATATCCACCACCGGAAGAATAATCCTCCCTCACCCATAATATCCACGTCTGGTCTACCGCTTTTCCATTGAATGCGGAAATTCCTGTCTTGGTTTGATTAATGGGCCCATTAACATAGTCCACAAGACTGTAGGTGAAGCTTCCATAGTCTTCATCACTAAGCTCCGCATACACAAAGCCTATCCATGAAGATGTTATCTCATAGTGAACATCAATACACGTGGCCGTATATCCGCCCGATACTCCCGAAAGGTCTATAACGCTGCCGGTGAAGCCACCATTGCTTGGAATATCAACGTTAAAGTCGTTTTCACCATATTCATAGGTTCCCGAACAACTTCCAAGTACTGTCACATCGCTATCCAGACCATTGGCTTTAACCGCGGAACCCTCAAACAAGACAAAATTTCTTAGTATAGTAACTTCAGCCCCCTGCTCAACAATAGCTTCTATCTCGTTGACCGGCAGTTGCACTCTCACACGCCTGGGGTTGTTCAGAACTTCCAAATTACTGCCGGGCGCTCTCAGCAGAGCAGAGATATCAGCAAGAGCTAAATCTTCACTGATTACAATCTCTACCTCTGAGAACTTTTGGCTAAGACCTCTTAACCCCTCCTGATTTATGCTGCCTGGCTTGTGGCGCCTCAGTGGGTTAGGCCTCTTTGCTGCTGAAGCTGCTGTTGGTGTTGCAAATGATTGGGTTGCTTTAGAACCGCGACTCAAGTCACGTTTGCCCGCTCGCTGAGCAATAGCGGACTTGCCTCGCCCAGCCGCCGCAATGTTTATCGAAATAAAGCTGATTACTATGAATAACAGTAATATATGTAGACTGATGTAAATAGTTCTCTGGTGGCATTTTTTTGCTTCTTTAAACACGGGCTTGGCCTCCATTCTTAACAGGCGTAATTACACGTGACTCCTCCTTTTGAATTTTGTAGCGCAACAACACCGTGAACATCCGTAAAGACTGTAGTGAACATTAGTTGGGATGTACCATGCGGCTCTGTCACAGTAACAATAAAGATTCTATGCGATTTCGACGTAAATGTCAACGAAATACATCCTAAAACACGGTTTTTTTGTAATCCCCTCACAGCAAACCCCTCCTATTGTGTTATCAGCTACATCAATCTATCATCACAGCCAATCACTAATCGACAGTTGCTCAACCACGTAACGCAAAACAGTATCAACATTCGTATATACCTGGAGTGCTCCCCGAAGTTTTTGCTGATGGAGTTAGTGAAAATGTTTGGTGTTATCAACTCTGTCGTCGGCATTTAGCCATTTGGGGTATGTTCCCCCGGTTACCGGACAAGTTGGCTGACCATCAGGAAATAAGTTTGGGTCTTTACTTATGGTGAGCAGGTCTGGTGGACAGCTTTCGTTCTCAATATAGAAACACTCAATCGCAGAATTCAACATATTAATATTTTTCCTACATGCCTCTGCCTTTGCATTCGCGGAACCTTGTGATATACGAGGAACTACAATAACAGCTAAAGCTGCCAGAATGAGCACGACAATCAACAACTCTATTAAACTGAAACTAGTTTTTTTCATCAACTTGTTTCTTTTCTTTTAGAGTGCTCGAATTGCCTTTGTTCAGTCATGAAAGTTTTTTACAACATAGAGCCGAAGTGGGCACCTACATATATAACGATGGCCAAAAGACAAACTATATTTGCAAAACTCCTTACTTTCTTCCCCTAAACATTTAATACACCAGAAAATCCCCGCACCTGTCAATTGAATTTTTTCTGCCATAAACTGCTCAAACCCTGTTTTGTAACATTCGAAATCTATGGGGCACTCCATCCTACTGATGATTTCCTCTATTTTTGCCTTTTGTTCTTGCGTGATTTGCATAAGTGCCTTTCTCTTCAATAAAAAACTGCTCCTGCCGAATAGCAAAAGCAGTTTTTTAAAGTTCTTGCCCGCATGCTAATAGAGAGCCCCTGTAGGGTCTGCCTCGGCGACACAACGGGCTACAATTTCAAAGGCGTTCTTCATCGTAAATATCATCAGGGACGGCACAGCTAATATCGTCCAATAAAAACACGAAATCAATGAGCGATTCCCCCTATATGTACTGTGGTTTTCCCTTATGGGTCTTTCCTGGCCCGATGCTAAGCTGGTTTTTGTACCAAAAATTGTGGTACACGAACCATAATGGACTGCGGGACATTGGGAAATGTAAATATTTCTCAGAAAAATTTCATATATGGCAAGATATACAAGCAATATATCAAATACAAATTACTGTTTGGCACCGGCATGAATTGCCAAGGTCACAAGCTCCGCTACAGAATCTGCCTTCATTTTTTTCATAACATTGGCACGATGAAATTCAACTGTCTTTTGGCTAAGCTTTAGTTTGCGAGCAATATTCTTGTTAAGCTCCCCGGAAATGACAAAGTCCATTACCTCTCGCTCTCTTGACGTCAAAGACGAAAGATGCTCCGCCACTACCTTCCGCTCAATCTGTCTTTGACCTATTTGAGCTGCCTTAGCAAGAGCGATTTGAATCCGGTCCAGCAAAAGCTGGTCGTTAAACGGTTTCTCTATAAAATCCACCGCCCCTCTTTTCATCGCCTGAACTGCCATCTGTACATCACCATGTCCCGTAATAATAATGATTGGGATATCTATCTTTCTTTTCTGGAGTATTTCCTGAAGTTCAAGGCCGCTCATACCCGGCATCCGCACATCAAGAACCAGACATCCTAATCGAGTCGAGTCGTAACTATCCAGAAAATCTTGAACCGTCGGATATGTCTCTGCATTTATTCCGACCGATTTTAATAGAAAACTTAAGCTTTTAAGAACAGCCAAATCATCATCTACGACAAATACTGTTGGCTCAGATTGATTCATACCTCTGCTCCTTCAACAGGTAAGATAAATCGAAACGTAGCACCACCGGTTTCATTACGTTCCGCCCAGATACGACCTCCGTGCGCTTCAATTATCGTACGACTGATTGCCAGACCCATCCCAAGCCCATTAGATTTGGTCGTAAAGAAAGCGTCGAAGACTTTATCAACATCCTCGACAGCTAATCCTTCACCATTATCACTTATCGAAACCTGAATCATACTCCCATTATCTATCAATACTTCGATAGTTGCCTGACGTTCGCCGTCATTTGTATCATACATTGCCTCGAAACTATTGTGCAGTATATTCAGCAAAACCTGTTCTATCTGTATTGAATCTGCCAGAATCGCCGGGATTTTTTCTGAGGCTACAATTTGTCGAATTGTTACTTTACTGCGATGTGCTTCGGCCTCCATAAAACCAATGGCTTCGTTAATAACATCATTAATGTCAATACTGCAACGATATACTTCCTGCTTACGAACCAACTTTTCCAGGCGATGGATGATTTTGCCTGACCGTTCCGCTTGAGTTCCAATCTCCTTCATCACATCTAAAAGCTCATCGCTATCATAGGTGCCGGACTTCATCATTTGCAAGGCCCCTCTGGCATAATTTGCAATGGCACATAATGGCTGGTTGATTTCATGGGCCAATCCGGAAGTCATCTCACCAACAGTACTGAGTCTTGAATAATGAGCAACCTCCATCTGATGTTGCTGCACACGCTGCTCGAGCTGCTGACGCTCAACAATGTCCCGTCGAAGCTGCTCATTGGCTTGAGCTAATTCTGCGGTTCGCTCCTTAACACGCTGTTCCAGTTCGTCATAAGCTTTTCGCAACGCTTCTGCCGCCTGCTTGCGCTCAGTGATATCTCGTCCGATTCCCACAATGCTGACTACTTTACCGCTGGCGTCCTTTAAAGGTATTTTGGTTTTTAAATTACATATTTGCTCGCCGGTTGCCGGGATTAAAGTGCTGTTTTCCCGGTTAATCACAGACCGACCAGACCCAATGAGCTTCTGGTCGTCAGCATAATATTTGTCTGCTTCGGCTTTCGGGTAAAAATCGTAGTTTGTTTTGCCTATGAGTTCGTCCGGTGTTTTCGCACCAACTCGCCGGGCCATTTCATTATTGACAACAAGGAACCTACCCTCGATATCTTTAACATAAATGGAATCGGGTATATTGTCTATTAAGGTACGCAATAAATTATGCTGCTGCTGAAGGGCCTCTTCTGCTTGCCTTTGTTCTGTAATGTCATGCTGAACTGAAATGTAGTCTGTTATCTCGCCATTCTCGTTTCTGGTCGCACTTATTGTTGCGTGGCTGATAAATTCTGTGCCGTCTTTTCTTTTAT
>JAGLSU010000087.1 GCA_023135935.1 Planctomycetota bacterium | reverse complement strand
TTTGTTTCCAGAAGTCAAATTTTTCGGGTGGGATGTATTCGACGACGTCGAGAGAATCTTTCGTGGGTTTCAGGTATTGGCCTATGGTAATTCTGTCGCAGTTGACGTTTTGTAAATCGGCCAAGACCTGCTCGATTTCACTTTCGGTTTCGCCAAGTCCGAGCATGATGGAAGATTTGGTGGCCGTGTCAGCGAAATTTTCTTTGGCTATTTTAAGTAAGGCCAAGGAATCATCATAGTCGGCGCCTTTTCTCGCAATCGGATATAGAGAGGGGGCAGTTTCGACGTTGTGGGCGAATACGAAGGGTAAGGCATCGGTTAGAATTTCGAGGGCTTCGTTTTGACAGTTGCGGAAATCGGGGGTTAGAATTTCGATTTTAATATCTGGCGAAAGTTGCCTTGTTGTGTTGATGCAGTCGCGGAAGTGGGCGGCTCCTCCGTCGGGCAGGTCATCACGGTTGACGCTTGTGATGACGAGATATTTCAGGGCGAGTTGTTTGGCCAACTCGGCTATACGTGCGGGTTCTGTTGGGTCTGGCGGTGATGGCTTGCCGGATTGGACGGAACAGAATTTACAATTGCGTGTGCATATATTTCCGAGAATCAAAACGGTAGCGGTTCCCCTTGACCAGCATTGACCTTGATTTGGGCAGTTTGCATTTGAGCAGATAGTTTCCAGACCGAGAGAGTCAAGGGTTTTTCTTGTATGGTTGTAGGTTTTACCGGCTGGTAAAGTTTTTTTCAGCCAAGGAGGTAATTTACGTGTGGTTTTCATATTCGACTAACTCCTCACTTGAAAAATGCTTTATGAGCAGACTGGACAGATGTTGTTTAACCTGGTTCATCTGGAAATTTTTGCCGGTTTGTTTTAGTGCCGATGTCATTTTGACGTTGTCGAGGCCGCAAGGGACAAATAAATCGAAGATGCTCAGGTCGTTTTGGATGTTTATGGCCATTCCGTGGTAGGTGATGAATTTCGAGACACGGACACCGATGGAAGCGATTTTTTCTGAGTTAACCCATAGGCCCGGGAAGTCTTTTTTTGTTTGGGTGCCAATGCCAAGTTGGGTTAGTAGTTGCGAACCGATTTGTTCGAGTTTTCTTATATATTCACTGATGCCGAGTCCGAGTTGCTGTAGATTCATTATCGGGTAGAAGACGAGTTGGCCCGGGTTGTGTGCGGTTATTCCGCCGCCTCTGCGGATATCAACGATGTCGATGTTTTGTTTTTCGATAGAACTGCGGTCTGTGAGGAATTTATTTGCGGCTTTACGAGCACCAAGAGTTATGACGGGATAGTGTTCGGTGATAAGAACACTATTCGGGATTTGATTTTTTTGTCTTTTGTCACGCAGCTGTAGTTGTTGTTGCAGGGCGGTGCGATAATCGGTGAGGCCGCAATCTTGAATACAGATGGGTTGAGCTTCGATTTTTTTGTCGGTGGTAAACATGATGGATTATGGTTGTGGTGGATTATGTAAGCTCAGGCCGAAGGCGTCTTCGGCGGCTTCTTTGAGGACTTCGGAGACGGTTGGGTGCGGGAAGCTTAGTTCGGTGATTTCTTTTGAGGTTCCGATTAGCGTTCTGGCAGCGGAAATTAGTTCGGTAACCATTGCGCCAACCATGGTTACGCCGATGATTTTGTTGGTTGCGTTATCCTTTATTACTCTTACTTCACCGGTGTTTTCGTTGTGAGCGGCGCTACGGGAGTTCGCTCTGAAGAATGAACGGCCGACGGATATGTCGAGGCCTTCGGATTTGCAAGCTTGCTCGTTTTTTCCTACGGAGGCGATTTCAGGGAAGGTGTAGACGGCTTTTGGTATGAGTGAGTAGTCGGAGAGTTTTTCGTTTCCTCCCATGACGTTTGCTGCTGCGACTTCAGCTTCAGCGAAGGCGCCATGAGCGAGGAATGTGGTTGCGACAGCATCGCCGATGGCGTAAACATTGGGTGCACTGGTTTGCATTTTTTCGTCGACTTTTATCGCATAGCCGACGGTTTCGAGTTTTAGCGATTCTATTGTTTCTTCGTCGATGGTGGGTTTTCTTCCGACTGCGACGAGGATTTTTTCGGCTTCAAGGGTTTTGTCGTTATCGAGAGTCACTTTTGTCAGCGAACCGATTTTTTCAGCGGAGATGACTTTTTGATTTGTTATGGTGTTAATGCCGAGTTTTTTGAATTCGCGGTTAATTAGCCGGCTGACCCATTCATCTTCCATGGGCAGCAGCCTTGGTAGAGCTTCTACGATGGTGACGTTTGTTCCCATAGCGGTATACATGCAAGCTATTTCGCAGCCGATGACGCCGCCGCCGACAACGAGCATGGATTTTGGTATTTGGGGCAGCGAAAGAGCTTGTTGGCTTGCGATGATAGTTTGTGTGTCAAAGGGTAAGCTTGAAAGTTCGACGGGTTCAGAACCTGTTGCGAGAATTATTTTTTCGGCTTCGATTTCCGCTGGGGCAGTAGGTGAATCTATCCTAATTTTGCCTGGTGCGGTGACAATGGCGCAACCTTGAATTATTTTTATCTTATTTGTTTTCAGCAGTGAGGTGAGGCCGTCGCGGAAGTTTTCAACGATTTGTTTTTTTCTCTGTTGTATTTTTTGCCAGTTCGGTGTGATGGAAGTGACGCCGATACCCATCTGGTCGGCTTGCATTATATTGAGTAATGTCTGTGCGGAGGCGAGCAGTGTTTTTGATGGGACACATCCGATGTTTAGGCACGTTCCTCCGATAAAGCGTTTTTCGATTATGGCTACGGAGGCGTTTTTTTGCGCACATCTAATTGCGGCGGCGTAACCGCCGGGTCCGGAACCAATAACTACTACATCGAATTTTTCGGCCATAACAAGTGCTCCCTGTTTATTTTGCGATAGTTGTGTGTGCGGCATCGAACATTCTTACCCCACCGCGTTCAAGTTGTAAGATTAACCCATTTTCCGGGTCTATTCCAATACAATTTCCGGTGAATTTTTTTCCGTCGAAAATGAGGGTTGTTCTGTGTCCCATGAGGATACTTAGTTTTTTCCACTGTTTTATTACTTTATCGCTGTTTTTTTCTGCAACTTTTAGCCAGTGGTCGAGGGATGTCAGTAATCTTTTTGCGATTGAGATTCTATCGGAGGTGGTTTTGCTTTCAATATCGAGACTGGTAGCGATTTTTTTAAGTTCAGTAGGTAAGGTGTCTTTTTTCTGGTGACAGTTTATTCCGATACCGATGATGTAAGCGAAATGACCGTTAATTTTCTTTGATTCAAGGATGATGCCGGCAACTTTTTTATTGTTTAGGATTATATCATTTGGCCATTTGATTTTTGCTTCGGTGTGTACGATTTTTCCAATGGTTCCAGCGACAGCGACAGCGACAGTGAGAGAGAGTAGTTCGCTTTTCGGAGTTTTTTTTGTCAGTAGTATAGAGCAAAGAATGCTATCAGCGTAGCCAGTGAGCCATTTGTTTCCGGTTCTGCCGCGTCCGGCGGTTTGTTCTTCTGCGAAGATTGCGAGACCGTCATTTTTTTTATTGTTTACATATTCCGCGGCGATATCGTTTGTGCTTGAGGTGGAATTGTAAACGAGGATTTTTCGACCTACACGTTTAGTATTTACTTTTAGTTTTTCAGCGTCAAGTAGGTCGGTTTTTGTCATGGCTGTCACCTGTCGAGGCCAATATCCACAGCGGCGGCGGAATGAGTGATTGCGCCAACGGCGATTCTGTCGACGCCGCACTGCGCAATGGCAGAGACGGTATTGAGGTTTATATTGCCGGAGGCCTCGAGTAGAGGTTTTTTACCTTTGCCTTTCATTTTGTTTCTCATATCGACGGCATGTTTTAATTGCCATTGCCCCATATTGTCGAGAAGAACGATATCAATGCCGGGAATTTTTAGAACGTAGTTGAGTTGGTCATCGACATGGTCGACCTCAACGGCTATGAATTTAGCGCCTTTTATCTTTTTGGCTTCGTTGATTATCTTTTTTAGCTTCGGGTAGAAGTTTCTTCCAAGTTGGGCAATGTGGTTGTCTTTAATTAAGATGCCATCGTATAGCCCGATACGGTGGTTGTGTCCGCCGCCACAGCGGACGGCATATTTTTCGAGTATTCTCCAGCCGGGGGTGGTTTTTCTGGTATCGTAGATTTTGGCTTTGGTGCCCTGGATGGCTCTGACATATTTTTGAGTGGTGGTTGCGATACCGCATAGTCGCTGGAGGAAATTGAGCACAATACGTTCGGCACTTAGCATGTCACGCAGAGGGCCTTCGATGGTTGCAAGTTTCGAGCCGACATGAGCGGATTCGCCATTCTTTATATGAACTCTTAATTTTAGTTTCGGGTTGTATTGTTTTAGGATTTCTTTGGCTACGTCCATGCCGCAGACGACTATTTCCTCACGAGAGATAAGGAAGGCTTTAGCGGTAGTGTTTTTTTTGCAGAGAAGTCCGCTGGTAGTGTCACCGCGGCCAAGGTCCTCATCAATCGCCATTTTTATTATTGGTCGAACTTTTTCGATGTTTAGTTTTTTCATGTTTTCTTTCTTTCTTCTTTTGCTCTTTTTTGATTTTGCTGGTTACAATGAGTTTTGGTATTTCTTTAAAATCACGCAGTTGGTCCCGGAGGAAAGCGGCTCGCTCAAAGTCCAGGTTTTGAGCGGCATCAAGCATCTCCTTTTCGATTTGCGAGACCATTTCTGTCTTTTCGAACTCTTCGGCTTCAAATCGAACCGCTTTTTGGGCGGTTTGTTTAGCTTTTAGCAGCTCAGCTAATCCTTTTCGGATTTCCTTTTTAATGGTTTCGGGCGTAATATTATGTTCAGTATTGTATTTTAATTGAATTTTACGACGTCTATCGGTTTCGTCAATAGCTTTTTGCATTGATTGTGTAACGATATCACCATAGAGGAAGACGGTGGCGTTAACATTTCTTGCGGTACGGCCGATGGTTTGGATGAGAGCAGTGTGGCTTCTGAGGAAGCCTTCTTTGTCGGCATCGAGAATCGCGACGAGTGAAACTTCCGGTAGGTCGAGGCCTTCACGGAGGAGGTTTATTCCTACGAGGACATCAAACTTGCCCAAGCGGAGGTTTTTTAGGATTTCGACTCTTTCGAGGGTGTCGATTTCACTATGCAGATAGGTGCATCTGAAGCCCTTTTCTTTTATGAAATTCGAAAGGTTCTCGGATAGTTTTTTGGTGAGGGTAGTAACGAGGATGCGTTCTTTTGCTTCGACTCTTTTTTTGATTTCTTCGAGCAGGTGTGGGATTTGGTTTTTGGCGGGGTGTACGAAGATTGTGGGGTCGATAAGTCCCGTCGGTCTTATGATTTGTTCGACGATTTCATTTTCGCACTTTTCGAGTTCGAATGGTCTTGGGGTGGCAGAGACGAAAATGATATTTTCCCAATTGTCCTCGAACTCTTCGAATCGCAGGGGTCTGTTATCGAGTGCACTTGGTAATCTGAAGCCGTGTTCAATAAGCACTTCTTTCCTGCTTTTGTCGGCTGACCACATGGCGCGTATCTGGGGGATGGTGACGTGTGACTCATCGATGAACAGTAGAAAGTCTTTTGGGAAATAGTCAATGAGTGTGTATGGTCTTGTTCCCGGTGGTCGGCCGGAAAGGTGTCTGGAATAATTTTCTATTCCGCTGCAATATCCGATTTCCTGCATCATTTCAATGTCGTATCTGGTGCGAGCTTGCAGGCGTTGAGCTTCGAGTAGTTTGCCGTCCTGTTTTAATTGTTGGAGTCTTTGTTTTAATTCAGCTTTTATGCTTTCTATGGCGGGAGCGATTTTTTCGGCGGGCATAATGTAGTGTTGTGCAGGGTAGATGAAGACCTGTGATTCCTCTGCGAGAGTTTCGCCGGAGATTGGATTTATGTAACTTATTTTTTCAACTGTATCGCCGAAGAATTCGAAACGGATAGCGAATGATTCGTATGAGGGATATAGTTCGACAACGTCGCCGCGAACCCTGAATTTGCTTCGTGCGAATTCTATATCGTTTCTGGTGTACTGGAGGTCTGCGAATCTTCCGAGTAGTTCGTTTCTGTCTATTGTGTCTCCTGTGCGAACGGCTATAACGCTGGCTTGGTAGTCTTCGGGTGAGCCGAGTCCGAAGATGCAAGAGACGGAAGCGACGATGATAACATCGTCTCTGGTTGAAAGGCTGGTAGTAGTAGACAGTCGCAGTCGGTCGAGGTCATCATTTTTGGAAGCATCTTTTTCGATGTAGATGTCGCGCTGTGGGATGTAAGCTTCCGGCTGATAGTAATCGTA
>JAGLSU010000086.1 GCA_023135935.1 Planctomycetota bacterium | reverse complement strand
ATCCTGTGCCCGATCCAAAGTTTCCTTTTCTCGGTGTTCATTTTACAAGGATGATTGATGGGTCGGTCGAATGCGGGCCGAACGCGGTTTTCTCATTTAAGAGAGAAGGCTATGGGAAGCTTGATTTCAATTTGAAAGATACCTTGGAGTCGGTTTTGTACCCGGGGCTTTGGAAGATGTTTTTGAAGAACTGGAAATACGGGTTCGATGAGTATGTGCGAGCGTTTTCGAAGAAGCTTTTCTTGAGTCGGCTTCAAAGGCTTGTTCCGAGTTTGAAAGAGGAAGAGATAAGGCCGGGCAAAGCAGGAGTGCGTGCACAGGCACTTGGTCCGAGGGGTGAATTGATAGATGATTTTAAGATAATCAGGCATGAGAACTTCATTCATGTTTTGAATGCACCGTCACCAGCGGCAACGGCATCGTTAGCCATAGGCGAGCATATAAACAAAATGGCTACTGAGTATTTTGAACTTAAAGATTGATAACAAGATTTTAAGCATGGAGGCAAATTGAAATGAAGAAGCTGATTTTTGCGTTAATGTTTGTTTGTGTGTTCGGGGGTTGTGCAGTGGATGCTGAAAAAGGTGAGGGCGGCTACAAGGGATTGCCCGTTGAAATACAACTCGAAGAGGGAGAGGGGATTGCGGTAGATATCAAGACGGTAAATGAGGAAGGATTGCCTGTCAGTGTTAATATGACGCAGGCATCGTGGCTTTTTGTGATAGTTATGGTGGTGGCTGCGATTGTGGCGATTAGAGGAGCTTGTGTTGCCAGTCAAAGCGCCGAAGCTGCGGAGAAGACCTTAAAGAAGATATCCATCAAAGCCGAAGCTAAGTCTAAAGTAAAACCGAAGTCCAAAGTGAAACCGAAGGTGGAAAAGGCGAAAAAGACGAAGAAGGTGGCTAAGAAAACTAAAAGAAAATAGCTGTCTAAACTTGGTTGGGGGAATCTAATGACGAAAGAGTCTGTAGGTGAATGAGCAGATATCAAACAAAAAGTTTGTTTGAGGCGGGGGATGTACCGGAGGGGGACTGTGGTCATATCGCGAGTGTGGCATTCGAAGTGGGGGTAGATAATGAGTTTGATTATTTGGTGCCGGAGAAGATATGGCCTGTGGAAGTCGGACAGAGAGTGGAGGTTCCTTTCGGCAGGAGTAATAAGCGAGCACTTGGGTTTTGCGTTGGGGTGAGAGAATTTTCCGAGGGGTTAAGGAAGTTAAAGAGAGTCAAAAACGTAGTCGATGAAAGGGCCTTGATTGATGCGGAATTGATGGAGTTGGCTCGGTGGATTAGCAGCTATTACGTTTGTCCGTTGGGTCAGGTTTTGGCTGCGATGGTTCCGGCTGGTGTGAAAAAGGCAGCGGGGGTTAAGAAGCAAAGGTATGTTTATTTTGCAAACAGTAGTGGCATTGACCAGGTGAGAGGGAAAAGGCAAAAGCAAATCGTGGAACTTTTGCGAGAAAAAGGAGCCTGCGATGGGGACAGTGCGATAGACTTTCAGAGTTTGTTGGCAGAGGTTGGTTGTACGAATGGACCAGTGAATAAGTTGGCGGAGAAGGGGATTGTAAAGATAGAACAGAGGGTGGTTTTGAAATCCCTTCCGGCTATACCAGAGGGGATGTGGATAAAGCATGAGAAGGTGGTACTCAATGAGGACCAGAAGAAGGCCTTAGTGAAGATAAATGGCCAGATAGATTCGGGCGAGTTTGGAGTGACTCTTTTACATGGGGTGACGGATAGCGGCAAGACCGAGCTTTATATACGAGCGATTGAATCGGTTTTGAAAAAAGGGAAGGGCGCGATAATTTTGCTGCCTGAAATTGCGCTTACGGCGCAGACGGTACAGCGTTTCAGTTCGCGGTTTAAGAGAATAGCTGTGATGCATTCGGGATTGAGTGCGGCTCAGCGGAATGTTCAATGGCAGAAGATAAAAAATGGTGAGGCGGATGTAGTGATAGGGGCGCGGTCGGCTGTATTTGCACCGCTGGCGAAATTGGGACTGATAGTTGTAGATGAGGAGCATGAGCCGAGTTATAAGCAGGATGTGGTTCCGAGGTACAATGGCAGGGATGTGGCTATAAAGCGGACACAGTTGGCAGGGGCGCATTGTATTTTGGGAAGTGCGACGCCGTCACTGGAAACGCTGCTCAATTGCAAGAAGAGGGAACATTTTAATTTAGTAAGTTTGCCAAAACGGGTGATGGGGTTGGAATTTCCTGAGATGAAATTGGTTGATATGCGAGAGGGGTTTTTGACGAAAAGCGGAGTGAGGTTGATTTCCGAACAGTTGAGTGAGCGGTTAAAGGAGGTGCTTGGGCGAAGGGAGCAGGCGATATTACTTTTGAACAGGCGAGGGTATAGTAATTTTGTATTTTGTCCGTCTTGTAAGCATACGCTTAGCTGCAGGAATTGTGATGTGACGCTGACATTTCATAAGTCAAAAGTTGGCAACGGTGCCGAGAGAGAGACAATTACCGGCAAGCATATGGGTTATGGTTATGCGATGTGTCACTATTGTTTGTCGCAAACTCTGGTGCCTAAGAAGTGTCCATTGTGCGGGAAGGGCATGGCGATGATAGGTCTTGGTGCGCAACGACTTGAAGAAGAGCTGGCTGAGAAATTCGGTGATGCACGAGTTACGCGGGTAGATAGTGACTCAATGGCGGGAGGTGACTATTACCGGGTACTTAGAGATTTTAGTGAGGGTCGGATTGATATATTGGCTGGCACACAAATGCTTGCGAAAGGATTACATTTTCCGAATGTGACATTGGTTGGGATTATCAGTGCGGATACGAGCCTTTATCTGGCGGATTTCCGAGCGAATGAGAGGACTTTTCAGTTGATTTCTCAGGTGGCAGGTCGGGCAGGTCGTTCGGTTAAGAAAGGAGTTGTATTTGTGCAGAGCTTTTTTGGGGAGCAGCCTGCGATACAATTTGCGTTGAAGAATGATTATAGCGGATTTGTTGAAGAGGAGTTGAAGCATCGCAAGTCTTGTAATTTGCCGCCTTACTGGCGGATGGCGGTGGTGGGGATGCGTGACGCGAGTTATGAGAAGCTGGAACAGGCGGGCGATGCGATGCGGGAGAAGATTGCAGGTATAGTTAAAGCGGAGGGGTTAGAAACGATTGTTAGGGGGCCGGTACCAGCGGTGATAAGTAGGATACAACGTTATCATCGGATGCAGATAATAGTTCAGGCACCGGAAGCGGCGATTTTGCAGAGGTTATTTGGTAAGTTGCGGGCAATGAGCGGGATTCGGCCTGCAGTTAAGGTCGCGATAGACGTTGACCCTGTAAATTTATTGTAGCTTGCAATTTTTGGTTTTATATGCTAAATTTCGCATTTGTATTTTAACGGGGAGTAGCTCAGCTTGGCTAG
>JAGLSU010000085.1 GCA_023135935.1 Planctomycetota bacterium | reverse complement strand
CTGCGTTCGGGACGCAGAGGTCGCAAGTTCGAATCTTGTCTCCCCGATTTTTTTATAGGTATTTAGAGGTCAGGACATAATGGGGTGATGTAAGTGCTTTTGTTTCAGTTGGTTATAGAAGAAAAGTGTTTTTGAGCGATAAAGACCTGGATTGTTTTGAGGGTGATTTGTGTGCGAAGTGAATTGCAGAAAATGCTTGTAAAAAAGGCAGTTAAACTCTAACATATGCCAAATATCAGCAAAGTTTATTGAAGGGAGATTTAATGCCTCAGTGTCTTATTTGCCAAACCGATTATGAACCATTTATTTCATTTGGCAAGATGCCCATTGCTAACGGTTTTCTGACGGAGAAGGAGTTCGAGAAGGAGTATTTTTTTGAACTTAAGACGGGTTTTTGCCCGAAGTGCAAGATGGTTCAGTTGGTAGAGCAGCCGGACCGCGAAATGATGTTTCATGAGAACTACGCATTCTTTTCGTCGACATCGGCTCGTCAGGTGATACATTTCAAAGAATTTGCTGATTTGATTGCAGAGAATTATTTGAATTCGGATGACCCGTTTGTTGTTGAGTTGGGAAGTAATGATGGGATAATGCTGCAGCATTTTAAGGGGGCAGGCCTTAGGCATTTAGGTGTCGAACCATCAGCTAATGTTGCGGCGGTAGCAATAGAGAAGGGGATAGCGACAATATCGGAATTTTTCGATGAAGAGCTTGCGAAAAAGATTATTGCAGAACATGGACAGGCGGATGCTGTGTTGGCAGCGAATGTCATGTGTCATATTCCGTATCTTCATTCGGTGGCGGCGGGGATTAAGCTGTTGTTGAAACCGGATGGAGTGCTGATGTTCGAGGACCCGTATTTGGGTGACATTGTTGAGAAGACTTCGTATGACCAGATATATGATGAGCATGCTTTTTATTTTTCAGTGGCGTCGGTCAGCTACCTGTTCGAAGAGCACGGATTGGAAGTTGTAGATGTTATGCCGCAGAATGTTCACGGTGGTTCGATGCGATATGTGATTGCTCATAAGGGTGCAAAGGATATTTCGGCAGCGGCGATTGCTCAGCGTAAGAAGGAAGAGGAACTTGGGTTACACTTACCTGAAACATTTGAGCGTTTGCGTCGTAATATTGAAACGTCCCGTGATAAGCTGGTAGAGATATTGGCTGGTTTAAAGAAAGAAGGCAAGCGTGTTGTTGGTTATGCGGCTACGTCTAAAAGCACAACGGTGACTAATTACTGCGGGATTGGCCCGGAGTTAGTGGAGTTTATCAGTGACACTACTCCTATTAAGCAGGGTAAGTATAGCCCGGGTGCCCATATTCCAGTGAAGGTCTATGAGGAATTTTGCGGTAACTATCCGGAATATGCGTTACTGTTCGGTTGGAACCATGCGGCGGAGATAATGGCCAAAGAGCAGAAGTTTATGGAGTCCGGGGGTAAGTGGATAATTTATGTGCCAGAGGTAAAGATTTGCTGATGATACCGTGTGCGAATCCCAAAGCTCAGTATATGTCTCACAAGGACGAGATTGATGCAGCTATAAAGCGTGTTCTTGAGAGTGGGTGGTATATTCTTGGTGGGGAAGTAAAGGCATTTGAAGAAGAGTTTTCCGGATATGTGGGAGTTTCTTTTGGACTTGGCGTTGGAAGTGGAACCGAAGCGATTCATTTAGCTCTCAAGGCTTGTGGTATGGGCAAAGGTGATGAGATTATCACGGTATCGCATACTGCAGTTGCGACGGCAGCTGGAATTGAGTTAGCAGGTTGTAAGGCAATATTTGTAGATATCGAACCAGAGTTTTTTACACTTGATGTGGCGAAATTGGAAGCAGCTATAACGCCACAGACGAAAGCGATTGTTCCAGTTCATCTTTATGGTCAGCCGGTAGAACTTGACCCCATTTTAGAAATTGCCCGCAAGCATAATCTTTTTGTAATTGAGGATTGTGCCCAGGCGCATGGAGCGATGTATAAGGGCAAGCGCGTGGGGTCCTATGGTGACATGGCCTGTTTTAGTTTTTATCCAACCAAGAACCTCGGCGCATTGGGAGACGGGGGCATGGTGGTTACTAATAACGCGGAGTTGGCTGAGAAGGCAAGGCTTTTGCGAGAATATGGTTGGTCGCAGCGCTATGTCAGCCATATCGCGGGATGGAATACGAGGTTAGATGAATTGCAGGCGGCTATATTGCGTGTTAAACTGAAATATCTGGATGAGGACAATGCGAAGAGGGTGGAATTAGCAAGGGTTTATGAGAGGGAATTGACGGATACAGATTTAGTTTTACCAACAGAGAGAAACAATTGTAAAAGTGTATGTCATTTGTATGTTGTGCGGTCGAAGAAACGAGATGAGTTGTTAGCATTTTTGAAAGAAAAAGAGATTGGTGCCGCGATACATTATCCTGTTGGAGTGCATCTTCAGCCGGCATATAGTTGTGATGTTAAAGAACTTTTGGAAACGGAACGAGCGACGAAGGAAGTTTTGTCGTTACCGATGTATCCGGAGTTGGGAGAATCTGAGGTGGTTTTCGTGGCAGATATAATAAAGGAATTTGGAAAGAAGGTGGGTTAAGATAATGATTAATGGCGTAATTGTGAAAGATTTGGTGACGCATAATGACAGGCGAGGGTTTTTTCGAGAGATTATTCGGGTGACGGATGATTTCTTCGGTGAAGGGTTTGGCCAATGGAGTCACTCGCTGATGTATGATGGAGTGACAAAAGCATGGCATTATCATAAGATACAGATTGACTGGTGGTATATATGCAGCGGAACAGTCAGGGTGGGGCTGTGTGACATGCGAGAGGATTCACCGACCTATAAAGAGACGATGGATTTTATGTTGGGTGATTTACAACCCGCTCAAATTGTAAAGATACCCCCCGGAGTGTTACATGGTTGCCAGACGGTGCAAGGACCGGCAAATTTACTTTATGTTACATCGCATGTGTATAACCCGGATGATGAGTATCGTGTTGCCTATGATGATGCGTCGATTGATTTTGACTGGCTGGATGGTCCGCCTATCATGTAAGTTTGTGTGACATAAGGAAAGGTAGAAAAGTAATTTGGTTAGAGAAAATCTTTCGTATTATTCGGGTAAGCGAATCTTGATTACAGGCGCCAATGGTTATGTGGCGACGAACCTGATTAAGTTGCTGAAAGATATTGAGTGTACGATTGTTCGCTTGGACCTGGCTAAAGAGTTTCCTGAGATAAGTGGGCCAGCGGATGTTATAGATATTTCAGGGGATGTTTGTGATAGTGGTATGCTTGAGCAGGCTTTAGAAGGGGCGGATATTGTTTATCATTTGGCTGCACAAACGAGTGTGTATGTTGCCGAAGAAAAGCCGTTAAAAGATTTGGAAATAAATGTTTTGGCGATGTTAAATTTGTTGGAGGTTTGTCGTAGTAATGATTGGCATCCGATTATTGTGTTTTCCGGAACGGTTACAGAGGCGGGCATTTGCGAAAAAATGCCGGTTGATGAGACAGTCAAAGATAATCCTATTACCGTGTATGATATTCATAAGCTGATGGCTGAGAATTACTTGAAGTATTATTGTCAGCAGGGGATTGTACAGGGTGTGAGTTTGCGTTTGGCAAATGTTTATGGTCCTGGTCCAAAGAGCAGTAGCAGTGACCGTGGTGTGCTTAATATGATGATACGCAAGGCCTTGTCGGGGCAGGAATTAACAGTTTATGGTGAGGGTGATTTCATTCGAGATTATGTTTATGTGGATGATGTGATTTCAGCATTTTTGGCGGCACCTGGGAATATTGAGCAGGTAAATGGAAAGCATTTCGTTATTGGAAGCAGTGATGGTCATACAATTGCAGAGGCGATTGGGCTTGTTGCGGACAGAGCAGCATCGAAGACCGGAAGTCGGGCAGAGGTAAAGCATATAGAGCCGCCATCGGCATTGTCACCGATTGAGGGACGTAATTTTGTGGCAGATACAAAAAGATTTTTTTCAGCAACCGGCTGGAAGGCGAGGTATTCGTTAGTAGACGGGATAGATAAAACGCTGGAAGCGTTTTTGAAGCAGGTTAATAAATAAAAAAATTTGGAGTATAAGTTATGGGTAATATGTTACCAAGACTCGACGGCAAGAAGGTTCTTATTACCGGAGGGCTTGGGTTTATTGGTAGCAATCTAGCCCATAAGTGCGTTGAGTTGGGTGGCGAGGTGACGATTTTCGATTGTCTGGCCCCAAGGTCTGGGGGCAATTTGTATAACGTTCATGATATAAAGGATTCAGTGAATTTGTGTTTTCATGATATGTTGGATTTTGATTTGATATCGGAGCAGGTTGTCGATAAGGATATTATTATTAATTGTGCGGCAAGCACTTCACATCCATTTTCGATGCGAGAGCCGTTGCTTGATTTGGATGCGAACAGCCGGTCGGTTATAAATTTGTTAGAAGCTATACGTCGATTTAATAAGGGTGCCAGACTCATTCATCTTGGTACAAGTACGCAATTGGGGAGACTTCAGACTCCGATGGCTGATGAGAAGCATCCGGAGTTTCCAACGGATATTTATTCGGCGAATAAGAGTGTGTCGGAGAAATATGTGTTAATATATGCGAATGCTTACCATATACCTGCGACGGTAATTAGGTTGTCTAATACCTTTGGGCCTAGAGCGTGTATCTATAGTCCGGAGTTTACTTTTAATAACTATTTTATTGGTTTAGCATTGCAGGGCAAAGATGTGACGGTTTTTGGCGATGGAGCACAGAAAAGGAATGTGTTATATGTGGATGATGCGGTTACTGCAATTATTTGTGCGTTTCAGACAGTAGGTATTGAGGGCGAGACATTTTTTGCGGTTGGTGATGAGCATCGCAGTGTTGCTGAAATTGCCGAAGCGACGGTGAAATATATCGGTTCGGGGAAGGTTAAATATGTCGAATGGCCTGAAGAGAGGAAGGCAATAGATGTTGGTGACGCGATTATAAGTAATAAGAAGATTAAAGAGGCATTTGGTTGGGCGCCTGAGTATAATTTGGAGTCAGGTTTGCTTAAGACTAAGGAATATTTTGCAGATTGTCTGGAAGAGTATTTAAGGTAAAACGATGAAGATAGTAATTGCGGGAGCTTTGGGACATATTGGCAGCCAATTGATTCGTGAGTTGCCTAAGGAATTTGTCGGTGCTGAAATTGTCATGATAGATAATATGTTGACGCAGCGTTACTGTTCATTGTTCGATTTGCCGGAGGGAGTGAATTATCGTTTTATCGAAGCGGACGTGTTGGATATAGATTTGCATTCGATTATTGAAGGGGCTGACGTTTGTTTTCAACTGGCAGCGATTACAGATGCAGCAAGCAGTTTTCAGAATAAAGATAAGTTAGAATACAATAATTATAATACGACGGTAAAAATTGCTGAAGTATGCAACGACCTTGACAGCCCTTTGATTCATTTGTCATCGACGAGTGTTTACGGAACGCAGGAAAAGGTCGTTGATGAGGATTGTAGTGAGGAGGAACTTCAACCGCAAAGTCCTTATGCCGAGACGAAGTTGAAAGAGGAAAGGTTTTTGCAGGAACTGGGCGCTTCAAAGGATTTGCGATTTATAACTTGTCGCTGTGGGACGATATGTGGAGTTTCACCTGGTATGCGGTTTCATACGGCTGTAAACAGGTTTTGCTGGCAGTCGGTTATGGCCCAGCCATTGACTGTCTGGAGGACAGCATTGCATCAGAAGAGGCCTTATCTGGCGTTAAGCGATGCGATGGAGGCGTTTAAATTTATTATTAAAAAAGGGTTGTTTGATAAGCGGGCCTATAATGTGCTGACGGCTAATCTGACGGTGAATTCTATTATAGAGGCAATAAAGGAACATATACCTCAGGTTGATATTGAGTATGTGGATACGGAGATTATGAACCAGTTGTCTTATGATGTTGCGAATGAGCGATTTGAAAATGAGGGTTTTGAATTTACAGGCAGTATCGAGAAGGAAATAGAAGAGACCATTAAGCTGCTTGGTAATTCTCAAGGGACTGCATAAATCGGGGGCGGTTTTTTGTGAACACAATCTTGGTTATTATTCTATTTATAGATTTATTGGTCCAGGGAATGGTCATTTAAAATGCTTTGTGTCATATCTGAGGACATAATTTTGTTAATAAGCCGATTGTATTTTTTTGCAGTTTTTTTGCGAAGGTCAAATTCGCTGGGGTTTATTACCTGAGTAGCATGTGCGAGATGTATGACATATGGGTTCATTATTGATTGTGTTAACTCGATGGTTTTATATCCTCGGTCAACGAGTTCGAAATAAAGTTTTTTGCCGGAGGTAAGTTCCGTATCGGGGTTGAACGAAAGATTTTCGTTAATTAATATATCTGTTCGATATAAAGAGCAAATTGTGCGATTGTAATAACGATATTTACCTGTTGGGTCGGCCGTTCGTAGAAGTTTGCGTTTGAACGTTCTTATGTCGGTTGCTTTTTTGAGTATAAGCTGCCAAGTGGGAGACAATTCGAGTTTTCCCGCACCGACAGAAGCGATTTTTTTATCGTCTTGGAAATAGCTGATTAATTCTGTTAGCCAATTATGTTTCTGTGCGAAGGTGTCAGAATGCATAGAAACGAAAAATTCTGTGTTGCAGTTTTTCAGGCTGATATCCAGAGCAATGCCGTGAGCGTGGCCGCCGTAAGCCTTATCTTTCTCAGGGCGATGCTCGATTAGGCGAATCCAACTTAGGCTTTTGAGATAGTCTAAGGACTCATCCTGAGAGTTGTTATCGATGACGATAACTTCATATGGATAGTTGGTGAATTTACGGATACTGCGCAGACAAAGCCTTGTAAGGTCTAGAGTTTTATAATTGACTATACATATCGTTGCTTTGCCTTTGATGAGTTGTGGCATCGGTTTAAATTCCCTTTTAATTACCTGGCTTTTGTATGTTAGTTACAACATTAACAATATAGGTGTGGTTTTTCAAGTATCAAAAGAGCATCGTGAGTCCCTAAGTTGGATATTTGACAACAGTGAGAGCTTCTATTACAATCAACGTTGAAGGCTGTAAAGTATTAAGGTTGGGACAAGGAAGGCAGGGTATATAACAACCGATGGCAGTTTTAGTAGGGATAGATGAAGCGGGTTTTGGGCCAATTCTTGGCCCCTTAGTTGTGTCATCAAGTACATTTTCACTTCCGGACAATCTTATAAAAGCTGACCTTTGGAGGGTATTGACCAAAAGCGTAGGTAAGAGACGTCGTCATTTGGCTGGCAGGTTGCTTGTAGCTGACAGTAAAAAATCCTATAGCAGGTCGGCGGGGATTAAGCATCTTGAGAGGACAGTTATATCATGCCTCAAGTGCCTTGGTAGTGAACCGAGTACCTTACCTGAATTGCTGGGACTGCTTTGTCCGGATTGTATTGGTCGGTTGGAAAATTATCCATGGTATAAGGATATCGGTGGTTATAATATTTCGGCCGATGGTGCGGATGTGGCAATAGCTTCGTCAGTATTCGGGGATGAACTGAAATCAAAGGGCATTGAGTTGGTGGATATGAGAAGTTATTGTTTGGACGTTGGATATTACAACAAGATGGTGGAAAGTGTCAGAAATAAGAGCAGTGTCCTTTTTACAACTACTTCTGCCTTGATAAAGAGGGCGTTCGATAAATTTTCGGGCGAAGAAATACAGGTTATGGTTGATAGGCAAGGCGGGCGGGTACACTATCGAACAGTGCTTCAGCGGATGTTTCCAAATATGGAGTTGGAAATTCTAAAGGAGACGACTCATAACAGCAGCTACCAGTTGCAAGCTGACGGTAAACGAATGCGTCTGCATTTTGTAGTTGGGGCAGATGAACGGTTTTTCCCGGTATCGCTTGCATCGATGGTCAGTAAATATTTGCGTGAGCTTCTGGTTGGAAATATAAATCGATACTTTGCCAGTTTTCACGCTCAGCTAAAGCCAACGGCGGGCTATTGGAAAGACGGTTTGCGTTTTATCGAGGATTTAAAGAAGCATGTTCCTCATGTTCAGTATGATAGTGAACAATTAATTCGCAGCCGATAGGGGGTCATATAAATTGGCGGGATTATTTATTGATTGTGAACACGGCAGCGGCGCGGAGTTTGGAATGTTTTATTGCGAGAAGAACGTCATTGGCTTGCTCTAAAGGAAATTGTTCAACGGTTGGTTTAATGGGGATTTGTGCGGCTAAAGGGAGGAATTCTTCTGCATCTTTTCGAGTAACGTTTGCGACGCTTTTGATTTCTCTCTCAAGCCAGAGGTGCTCGGCATAGTTCAATTCTGGAATTGGAGTTTCTTTTCGAATTGCGTTTATGACCAGGCGGCCGCCTCTATCCAATACGGCTAAGGCGTCACGGGTACATTCGCCGACGGGAGTAAAATCCATAGCTTTATTCAGTTTTTCGGGTGGAATGTCACCGGAGCGGCCTGTCCAGTCGGCACCGAGGGTTTCTGCGAGCTTTGCATGTTCTTGGGTTTTAGTGAATACGAAGACGGGACTGGTGGGGAATTTGTGTTTAATTATTTGAATAACAATATGTGCGGAAGCACCAAAACCGAAAAGGCCAATAGTTTGACCATCGGTAATGTCGGCGAGTTTTAAGGTGCGATAGCCAATTACGCCAGCACAAAGTAGTGGCGCGGCTTGGGAATCGGAAAAAGTTTCGGGTAGCCGATAAGCGAAGTTTTCGGATACGACCATGTATTCAGCATAGCCGCCGTCGACATCTTTGCCGGTCCATTTTGCGTTTTCGCAGAGATTTTCATTTCCTGTTTTGCAGAAGCTGCAAGTGCCGCAAGCAGAGTATAGCCATGTAATTCCGATACGGTCATTGATATTGAATTTGGTTACGGAATTTCCCTTGTCGGCTACGGTTCCGACGATTTGGTGGCCGGGAACTATCGGTAACTTTGTTGGTATGAGTCGGCCTTCGGCTTCATCGAGGTCGGTGTGGCAAGCGCCACAGACAGAAACTTTGACGAGGATTTGATTGTCGGCAGGTGTGGGTATAGGTAAATCAACTATCTCTAAAGGTTTTTGTTCGATAGCTGAATATTTCTTCAATACCACCGCTTTCATTTTATGATTTCCTTTTTCGTCAAGATTTAATTGCCGGCTCGGAGAGCTAAAATTGCACAGTGGTAGAAGGTTTCGGTAACAGCACCGGTCATAAGGCAGACAAATTAGAACCGTAAAAATGATAGGCGGCGATGGGATTCGAACCCATGAATAACGGTTTTGCAAACCGTCGCCTTAGTCCACTTGGCCACGCCGCCAACTTCTTTCTATACAAGAAGTTATAGAGTTTGATTGAAATTCTTTATTTACCCTTACTACAACCAATCGTTGATTATAGGAAAGATTTTTTGTTAATGAAAGACAAAAATATAGCGAAATTGGTTTGCTATTGATGATTAGGCTCAAGAATAACGGTTCGATATAACGTTCTTTTTAGCCGATATTTGGGGAGCAGGCTACTAATGTTGATCCTGTATTGCGTTACGCGGTTGACCAATTGTTAGTTGGTGATTGACTGTAACAAGAGAATGAAAGTGAATTATTTAGATTTCAGCTGTCATACTCCCTCCCATAATGCTAGTTTTGAAACCTGCTGACGGCTTTATTGTCACCGAAGATATGTTTTGACGCTAACGCACCGTCACGAATCTTGACAAACCTCCATAAATACAAATATAATGGCAGGATAAAGAGCATTGAGAAAAAACCTTACTTTGTAGTTTTTCTTAACATGTGAGGATACTGGTGATAGATGACCAATTATCATATTCCGCAAAGGAGGCATTGGCCGAGCGGGTCAAGGAGCTAACGTGTCTTTACGGGATTGCTCAGATAGCGGGGCAGCCAGGTATATCGCTGAAAGAAATTATACAGAGCATTGTTGGACTTCTTCCTCCTGCCTGGCAATACCCACAGACAGCTTTCGCGAAAATAATTTTGGATGGAACTTCCTACGTGACCCAGGGCTTCCGTGAGTGTCGCCAGAATCAGATAGCTGAGATTATTGTGGGGGGTGTGCCAAGAGGTGTTGTTGAGGTGGTTTATGTAGAGGAAAAGCCCGATCTTGATGAGGGGCCATTTCTCAAGGAAGAACGCAATCTACTTGACGCTGTAGCCAGGCAGGTAGCGATAGTTATCGAACGAAGACAGGCAGAGGAAGACAAACTGAAGTTGCATAATCAGCTTCTGCATGCCGACCGGTTGGCTACCATCGGGATGCTTGCCGCAGGGGTAGCACACGAACTGAATGAACCACTGGGAAGCGTTCTGGGATTCGCTCAGTTGGCAAAGAAGTGCCCGGGTGTTCCGGTCTCAGCTGGGCAGGACATTGAAAAAATCGAAGCCGCTTCTTTGCATGCACGGGAGATTATTCGCAAGCTTCTGGTTTTTGCTCGTCAAATGCCATCTGAGAAGACGCATGTTAATCTTAATCAAGTGGTGGAAGAGGGCCTCTATTTCTTTGGAGCTCGCTGCGCCAAGGCCGGAGTAGAGCTTGTTCGCGAGCTTTCGCCAGATATGCCTGAAATTACAGCTGATAAGGCACAATTGAATCAGCTTCTGGTCAATCTGGTTGTTAACGCCTTGCAGTCAATGCCAGAAGGAGGTAATATCACTATTCAAACACAATTTCACGACCGGAACGTCTTACTGATTGTGGAGGATACGGGTTGTGGTATGAGCAATGAGGTTATTGAACAAATATTTATCCCGTTTTTTACAACAAAGGATGTTGGTCATGGGACAGGCTTGGGTCTGCCTGTGGTGCACGGAATTGTCACCGCACACGGTGGCTCAATTGATGTCAAAAGCAAGCCCGGTTGCGGTACGCGTTTTGAAATTCGAATACCATTGGATGAAACACGCAATGTTGAGGAAAACTTTTAACTATGTCATCTCCTTCTAAGAAAGAACATATCCTGATTGTAGATGACTCGGTGAGCATGCTGGAAGTGCTCAAACGAAATCTAACATCGCAAGGGTATAAAATTTTCACAGCTCCCGGTGTGACTGAGGCGATTGAGGTACTTGGGGGGACACAGATAGACCTAGTTATCACTGACTTAAAGATGCCTAAAATCAGCGGTTTTGATCTGGTGCGGCATATCCGCGAAAATTTTAAATCTACGGAGGTTATAATGATCACGGGTTATCCTTCTATCGAAGGAGCGGTCGAAGCGGTTAAAACCGGGGCTGAAGAATTTTTAGCCAAACCTTTCACTGATACTGAACTTTTGTCTGCAGTTCAGCGCGTGCTGGACAAGGTAAGAATACGCAGGTCTGGACGTACCACATCTGATCAGATAGCCCCGATGCATAAAGGTCTTATTGGAACCTCGAATGCGATGTGCAAAATCTTCGTTGCCATAACCAAAGCAGCAACTACTTCTGCCACTGTGCTTATTAGCGGAGAAAGCGGTGTTGGTAAGGAACTTGCGGCCAGAGCCATTCACTACGGTAGTGCACGGTCTTCGGCACCGTTTGTACCTGTTAACTGTGGAGGTATCCCTGAGGGACTTCTTGAAAGTGAGCTTTTCGGCCATGTCAAAGGGGCATTTACTGGAGCGATTGAATCCCGAGCAGGTCTCTTTCATGCTGCAGATGGTGGCACGATATTTCTTGACGAGATCAGCGATATGAGTCTGGCGATGCAGGTTAAACTTCTCCGTGTGCTTCAGGATAAAGAAGTTTGTATGGTCGGTTCCAATCGAACGCGAAAAGTGAATGTAAAGATTTTGGCCGCAACTAACAAGGATTTGCACGGCTTAGTGAAGAAAGAGTTTTTCCGCGAAGATTTATTTTATCGCCTCAATGTCATTACGATTGTTATCCCACCGCTGAGAGAAAGGGGAGATGACATCTTATTACTGGCCAATAATTTTCTAACTAACTTTGCAGCCGAATTGGGTAAGCCATCGCCCCGTTTTTCCGATGAGGCTTTACAAAGTCTTCGCAGTTATAATTGGCCGGGAAATGTAAGGGAACTGGAAAATGTAATTCAGCGACTCGTGGTAATGACTGACGGGGACCTCATCGATGTATCAGATTTACCCTTGCTTATGCGTTTCTCAGTTCTTCGGGAAACAGGATTCACCCGAACTCTTGCCGAGGTGGAACGTGAATACATCAGCAATGTTTTAGCAAGTATTGGTGGCAATAAGACCCGAGCTGCAGAGATACTTGGCATCGACCGCAAGACCCTCCGAGAAAAGCTCAAAAAGGCAAAGTAACCCTAATCTTGCGGTTTGGTTGCCGGCCAAATTCTCCTCACTGGTTCAAATTTCCCCACCTGTTTGTTTATTTCCGATAAGTATATCAGAGTCATAAACACCGTTTTGTCAAAAAATTTACTTAGTCAAATTCACTTATTTTGTTTGGTTGAACTTCAAATTCGCTTCTTAAGCCCGGCGGCAGATTGCCGTTGAAAGAGATTTCGCTCGGTATCCAAAACATGGTACGGCTTTTGCTAGAACTACAGATAATCGCAAAACGCGAATTAAGGAGCCACTCATGTCGTCTAATGTTGAATATTACGGTCTCTGCTCCACATGTAAAAATACTCCAGATTGTACGTTTAAAACAGACCTCAACAAACCGGTGTTTTATTGTGAACAATTTGAAGTTGAAAAACCGCCTCCGGTAATCAGAAAAGAAGAAACACCCTCGATAGACTCTTACGCTGCCGGTGACGAAGAAGCAGCCAAAGTTATTGGGTTGTGTGGCGATTGTGAAAACCGTAAGACCTGTGTCTTTCCAAAACCCGAAGGCGGTATCTGGCATTGCGAGGAGTACCAATAGAATGAAACAAGACGCTGTCGTCTCGAACAAAGATAGTATCAAATCGCAGGAACAAGTAGACTCGGAATATATTCTAAGAGTTCTGGAAAAGCATGACGAGAATCATGGCGAACTTATTGCCATCCTCGAAGAAATCCAAACTGAATATGGCTATCTTCCCGAAGAGGCACTTAGAATAGTAAGTGATAAGACAAACCGCTCTTTAGTCGACATATATGCTGTTGCAACATTCTATCGTACGTTTAGTTTGAAACCTAAGGGCAAGCACCTTGTTTGCGCATGTCTTGGTACAGCCTGTCACGTTCGAGGTGCACCGAGGATTATCGAAGAGTTCGAGCAGCAACTTGGAATCAAAGCTGGTCAAACGACCGAGGATAAGGAATTTACCCTGGAGACGGTGAATTGCTTGGGCGCTTGTGCGCTTGGACCGGTTGTTGTTATTGATGGCTATTACTTCTCAAAAGTTAAAAAATCGAAAGTTACACAACTGTTGGACAAAGCCATCAAAGGATTCGATGAACTCGAAATTGGAAAAGATAAACGGATTTTCCCCGTTGATGTAAACTGTCCCAATTGTAACCATGACCTGAAAGACGAAACATTTGAGGTCGATGGTTGCCCCTCGGTCAAGTTAATCATATCCTTGGACCACAAAGAGGGCTGGCTCAGGCTATCTTCGTTGTATGGTAGTTGTAATTTTTCTACTGAGTTTGAAATTCCCGAAGGAAAGGTTATGAATTTTACTTGCCCCCATTGCCGCAAAAAACTTCACAGTACATCGAATTGTTCAATGTGTGGAGCGCCAATGATATCTATGCTTGTTAGTGGTGGCGGTATAGTTAGTATTTGTTCTCGCCGTGGATGTAAAAACCATATGTTGGATTTGATTTGATTAAGATAATGTTGAGAAGAAGATTTGTTTAACATAAGAGTTTTTTAGAAGGTAGAAAATGCTAAAGTTATCTTCAATAGGTGAGCTAAAAAAACTGCGGAATGTACTTTTTGATAGGATTGATGAAAACAAACCACGCATAGTTATCTGTGCAGGAACAGCTTGTCAGGCAAGTGGTGCAAACGACATCATTCGAGTCGCAAAAAGATATATTATTGAGAAGCAATTGGTTGGTAAAGTGTCGCTTCGGATCACTGGTTGTCACGGCTTCTGCGAAATGGGACCATTTATCCTCACTGAGCCACAGCAAGCGTTTTATACACAAGTGAAGCTTGATGATATCTCAAGAATTATTGATGCATTGCTCGTAGATAAATATGTTGAAGACCTGTTGTATCAAGATGCCCATACAGGGGAAAAATACTATAAGCGGGATGATATCCCATTCTTTAAAAATCAACAGCGTAGTATCTTAAGCATAAACCAGGAGATAGACCCAATCCGGGTTTATGACTACATCGCTCAGGGTGGGTATAGTGCTCTCGAAAAGGTGTTATCTAAACAAAATCCCGAGTGGGTAGTGCAACAGGTCAAGCATACAGGATTGCGAGGTCGCGGCGGCGGCGGATTTCCGGCAGGACTAAAGTGGGAATTGTTGGCAGAACAGCCGAGTAAACACGGCAAATTTCTTGTGTGCAACGCTGATGAGGGTGATCCCGGTGCTTATATGGACCGTAGCATCCTCGAAGGAAACCCGCACAGCATCATCGAAGGGATGATCGTTGGTGCCTATGGAACTGGAGCTACAGAAGGTATAGTCTATGTCCGTAATGAATACCCCGTTGCTGTTAAGCATCTAAATGTTGCGCTGCAACAGGCACACCAACTTGGGCTTTTGGGGGAAAACATTCTTGGAACAGGATTTTCGTTTGATATCAAACTGGTTAAAGGTGCTGGTGCGTTCGTATGTGGTGAGGAAACGGCACTGATACACTCTGTAGAAGGGAAGATGGGCGAGCCGCGTCAACGGCCACCGTTCCCTGTACAGAAAGGCATTAACGGCAGACCCACAGCGATTAATAACGTCGAGACTTGGGCTAATATACCATTGATTTTCAGAGTAGGTGCCGACAAGTTTAAAGAGGTTGGGACTGAAAACAATTCAGGCACGAAGATATTCAGTTTGGTTGGTAAAATCAAAAACACAGGCCTTGTTGAGGTGCCGATGGGAACCACTATCAAAGAAATCGTCTACGATATTGGTGGTGGCGCGGTAGGCAAAGCTAAGATAAAAGCAGTTCAGACAGGTGGGCCGTCTGGAGGCTGCATTCCTGCTGACAAATTTGATTTGCCAGTTGATTATGACAGCTTAGCTAAGGCAGGTTCGATTATGGGTTCCGGCGGCATGATTGTCATGGATGAGAACACCTGCATGGTCGATGTCGCAAAGTATTTCATGAATTTCTTGAAGGATGAATCCTGCGGTAAATGTTTCACCTGCCGAAAAGGCACCCAGAGAATGTACGAAATACTCGATGATATCTCAAAAGGCAATGGAACGCTTAAACACTTAGACCTTTTACAGGAATTGGCAGAAGTGGTAAAAGATACCACGATGTGCGGGCTTGGACAAACGGCTTCAAATCCGGTTTTGAGTACCCTTAACTACTTTATGGAAGAATATCGCAGGCATGTGCTTGATAAAAAATGTGATGCTTTCGTCTGCAAAGATTTGGTTGGCGCCTCATGCCAGGCTGCCTGTCCACTGGATACCGAAGTCTGGAGATATGTTGCCTTAATCGAAAAAGGCGAGTATGAACAAGCTTATAAAGTCATCAGACATTCCAATCCGTTCCCGTCGGCTTGTGCCCGCGTTTGTGGTCGCAAATGTGAAAATAAATGCAACCTTGCGGTTAGTGGAGACGAAGCCATTGCCATCAGAGCATTAAAACGATTTATCACCGACCGTATTGACCCGTCGGTTTATAAACCCAAAAGGATTTCAAAAAGTAATGGTGATGCTCGCAAAATAGCGGTCGTGGGTTCAGGGCCTGCTGGTCTTTCAGCCGCACACTACCTTTCGCTTCTCGGTCATAAAGTGACAATCTTCGAAGCTGATAAGGAACCAGGTGGAATGCTTATCAGTTGCATACCGGAATACCGACTGCCGAGAGATGTAGCACGCAAAGAAATAAAATCGCTCCTTAATGAAAATGTCACTTTAAAATGCGGCGTTACTCTCGGCCGTGATATAACCATCGATGAACTCTTTAAAGAGGGTTTCGATGCGGTTTTCTTGGCAATAGGAGCAGACAAAAGCTGGCGTTTGGGTCTTGAAAGAGAAGACACCGAAGGCATCTATCCATCAATGCAGTTCCTCAAGGCCTTCAATTTGAGGGGCGAGCAGCTGGCAAAAGGAAATGTGGGTATTGTTGGCGGTGGTAACTCGGCTGTCGATGCCGCAAGAGTAGCTATTCGCCAGAAGAAAGTCAAAAGCGTAACCCTGCTCTACCGCCGCACATATCGGGAAATGCCTGCTTACGCCGAAGAAGTTGAAGCAGCTTTGGAAGAAGGCATAAAGCTCAAAACATTGGTCTCCCCGGTAAAGATACGTTACATCGAAGCAGTAAGGGATGAGGGGATTAAAGTTGAAACATTTGTCGAGCCGGTAAAAATAGACTCTGAAAAGGGACACTTAGTTGACATAAGGTGCATAAGGAACAAATTGGGCGATGTTGACTCGAGCGGACGGCGCAAACCAGTACCCATACCGGACTCCGAATTTACCATACCTTTGGATACCTTGATAGTGGCTATTGGTGAGCAGCCGGATAGCGATTGTCTCGCTTCTATGGGGTTGGAACTCGATAATGGCGGCAGATTGAAAGTCGATGCGAAAACCCTTTGTACTAATAGGCAAGGTGTTTTTGCCGGTGGTGACCTGGTGACCGGTCCGGATACGGTTGTTAGTGCCATTGCAGCCGGCAAAAAAGCAGCAAAGGTGATAGACCACTATCTTAGTGGCGAAGAACTTGTTGAGCCACCGAAAGTAAAACTGCCGGAGGTTTTCGTAGAACCCGCAGCGCTCGGTGATGAAGAACTTGAAGATATTACGAGAGTAGAACCTGCTACGCTGCCGGCCAAATCAAGGAAGAAAAGTTTTGCAGAGGTGGAAAAAACATTGTCTGTTGAAGAGGCAACACGGGAAGCCCGAAGGTGCCTCAGGTGTGACCTGGAATTCACACAGTGCACAGAGAGTGAGAAAGCTGAATGTGCAGCAGTGGAGGGAAAGTCAGCATGATTACGTTGAAAATAAATGGTCTGGATGTTTCAGTTGAGCAAGGAACTACTTTGCTGGAAGCAGCAAAATTTTTAGGTTTTCCTATTCCTACACTCTGCCATATGGAGGGGCTGTCACCGTATGGAGCCTGCCGGCTGTGTGTCGTCGAAATTGGAGAAGGACCAAAAGCTAAACTGGTATCCTCTTGTACCTACCCAGCCGAGGAAGATCTCAGGGTGCGAACAGCATCGCAGCGGGTACTAAGAGCACGCAAAATGATTTTGGAATTGTTGTTGGCTTCTTGTCCGCAATCAAAGATTATTCAAGACCTTGCTTCGGCACACGGTATTCGCCAACAGCGTTTCAAACAGGAACATGAGGATTGTATCCTTTGTGGTTTGTGTGTGCGTATGTGCGCCGAACAGATGGTGGCTAAGGCCATAGGTTTCCGTAATCGCGGCCAGAACAGAAGCATCGGTACGCCATTTGATGTCAAGTCCGACGTTTGTCGATTATGCGGTGGATGCATGTATGTTTGTCCGGCCTGCCAACTTCGATGCACCTACAATGAACCGGAAAAGGCTATTTGTGGTGGATGTGCTAATCTGACTCCACCGTGCGTTGATAAGGAACAGTTTAACGATATGATGTGCTACATGGATCCCTGTGTCGCCTGTGAAATAAAAAAAGATTAATATATAAATAAAGGAGCTAAATAAAATGTCACTCACGCTTTCAAAAATAAACGCTTCGGCAGCGACTCTGACTAAAAATAGAACGGAAGGCTCGGTTGTGCCAACTTCGGGTATGTGCGTCACCTGCGTGGATGGTTGCATAGGTATGTGCGAAATTGGCAAGTCTGCCTATCGTGGCCATGAGGTTATTTATCCGCAACCGTTCGGAGTGGTAACCACCGCTGCTGAAAAAACCTATCCTATTGATTATTCACACTTCAACATCATGGGAACCGCTGTTGGGGCCCATGGAATTGAAGCCGATAGTGACAAAGCCATCTTTCCCGCTGTCAATCTGGAAGTTGCTTTTGGTCATGATAAAGGTATAAAGTTTCACTATCCGTGGATAATACCGGGAATTGGCTCAACAAATATTGCCAAGAATAACTGGGAAGGTCTGGCTATTGGTTCTGCTCTGGCAGGAACCGGCCTTACCATCGGTGAAAATGTTGTCGGCATGGACCCCGAGGCCGTAATTAAAAACGGTCGGGTGGTTGATACCGCTGACCTGAAACGCCGTGTGAAACTTTACAAAGACCATCAACGAAATGGTTACGGCGCCATCGTCGTCCAGGCGAATGTTGAGGATACGAGACTTGCTGTACAAGAGTATGCCATCGAAAAACTAGGGGTCGAATGTGTGGAACTCAAATGGGGCCAGGGGGCTAAGGATATCGGAGGCGAAGTAAAAATCAGAGACCTCAAAAAAGCCCAACTGCTGTATGAACGTGGCTATGTTGTACTTCCAAATCCAACTGACCCCAATGTTATTAAAGCTTTTGAACAGGGGGCCTTCAAAGAGTTTGAACGCCACTCCAGAGTTGGTATGGTTACCGAAGAATCATTTGCAAAGCGAGTAGATGAGTTGCGTAAAGCAGGTGCAAAATATATCTTCCTGAAAACAGGAGCCTACCGACCAGCCGATTTGGCAAGAGCAATTTTGTTTGCTTCTCGATACAAACTTGACCTTCTTACTGTCGATGGCGCAGGTGGCGGTACAGGTATGAGCCCTTGGCGCATGATGAATGAATGGGGTGTTCCGCCGGTTGAGTTACACTCGCTTTTGTGTCAGTACACCAAACGCCTTGCCGACAAGGGCGAGCATCTTCCTGCCTTAGCTTTGGCCGGTGGGTTTGCCTTCGAGGACCAAATTTTCAAGGGACTTGCTCTTGGTGCACCGTTCGTAAAATTGATTGGGATGGCTAGAGCACCTATTGCTGCAGCTATGGTAGGTAAAACAATAGGTCGTACAATAGACGAGCATCAAATTCCCGTATACATCGAGCGGTTCGGGAGTTCGAAAGATGAAATTTTTGTCACCTCAAGCAAATTGCGGGAAGAACTTGGTAACGATGAATTCGAAAAAATCCCGACCGGCGCTCTGGGGCTCTACACGTATTACGAACGTCTTGCCCAAGGCCTCTCTCAGTTGATGGCGGGTAGCCGGAAGTTTGCAATGGAATATATAGTAAGGGATGATATGGCAGCCCTTACGCACGAGGCCGCCGATATCAGTGGCATTCAATATATGATGGATGCTGATAAAGCTGAAGTTGACAAAATTCTTGACAGTTGAAGTTGCGTAGACTTGTGCCTTGTTACTCCAATTGCTATTACAACAACGAGTATCCTGGAGTAATTTGGGGTGGCTGTTTACAATAAATAAACTAAAACCTGGAAAATACAAATTGGACCAACCCAGCTATCGGTGTGCACAACAAGGTACTGTCGATTTAGTCACCGAGGTTGAAAATGTTTGCAAATCTTCCCCTTTCCAATGACCACTTGTTAGTCACTTGCTGCTCTTTTGCAAGTGTTAGCTAAGAAGAGGGGGCGTTAGTGATTATCTGAGAAAAGGGAAAAGTTCGAAAAACTACAACCTTACTACAACCAAAAGATACGATATATGTTATATGTGCAATATTTGCCACTTGCCAAGTGCTGAAATCAGCAATAGTTGTGTAAAAGTGGAATTTTAGAAATGTTTTTGCAAACCGTCGCCTTAGTCCACTTGGCCACGCCGCCAACTTCTTTCTATACAAGAAGTTATAGAGTTTGATTGAAATTCTTCATTTGCCCTTACTAAAACCAGTCGTCGATTATAGAAAATGTTTTTTGTTTATGAAAGACAAAAACATAGCGAAATTGGCTTATTATTGCTGTTTTGGTTTTTTTGACCTGGTTACTACCGGCAAGCTGACTTTCCGCTGTATGCCATCGACTTCATAGTGACAGTCAAGCCACAACGGAGGAGTAATCGGCTTGAGCCTTCTTCGCGCATCCGCCGGTATCGTAATATTCACCAGAGGCACCACGGTCAGCTCAACGTTAATAAATCCCCCGTCTTTTGGAACGGTCAACTTCTTTGATTCCGGTAGTTTATATAACCCCTTGTGACATCTTAATTCAAACGTCATCTGGCTGGAGCCCGCTGAAGCAGGCAATGACACTTGATAGACAACAGAAAACGGTTTATCCTTTTCGGGTTTGCCAGGTATGGTTCTCGCCTTGGCATAGTACAAGTCCTGATGCAGTTGAACCGTTTGTATAGGCATAGCCGTCTGCAAATATTCTTTATTTAATTTTCCGTCAATTTTACTTATTTCCATATGGTCTATAATCTTGCCATCGATATCGATTGTATCCATAGTAAGTGTGTTTGCTTTGATACGAAACAGGCAAAAATGATACGCTTTTGCCGTGCTGACATGATAGTCGGTCTGTTCGATGTTATACAAATTTGCTCCACCTCCACCAGATGTAATATGAGTTACATAACTGCCATTTATCCCCGGTGGCGGTGCGATTGGTCGAAATCGCTCATACTGGTGCGAATGACCCGTTATCACAAAATCAACACCGGCTCCTGCCAAAATAGCAAGTGCGTCCGGCTGCCCCCAGCGTGACCAGTGACGACCGAAATTAACACTCGGCACATGATAACTCACAAATTTCCATTGCCCCTTGCTGGTTTGTGCATCGGTAATAATCTCACCCAGAACTTCTTCGGGTTTTATGCCTTTTGTAATGTTGTCTGTACAAAAATAGTGCAGCGGACCATAGTCAAAAGCGAAATTATTTTTTCCTCCCGGTGGAACCAACAGCTTTTCATAATAACCCTGCTCGCTTCTGTCGTGGTTGCCTTTTATTGCATATATCGGTACGGATTCAGCCAGACCTTTTAACGGTTCAAAAAACTGTGGTGACCACAGCTTATAATTCCATCCACGCAATACAAGGTCCCCTGAGTTGACCACAAAATCAACATTATACTCCATCATTCGTTGTACCAGTTTTCGGTGAACAGCTGGATTGCTTCGGCTGTCACCATAAACGATAAAACTTATTTCATTGGTATCAGCCGGAATTGTGCGAAAAGTATATGTTTTACTCTCAGTTTTGCTGTCTGCGACACGATAGCTATAAGTCTGACCGGCTGACAGTTGTTCTATCCACGTTTTGTGAATGAAAACAGTTTTTTTGCTGGCAGGTTTCTTGTGTTGCTGAATCTCATATTCGATACGTTCAGGGTTGGTGACGATATGTTTTTCGATTTTTTGCCCTTTACCGTAAGAAACTTTACCGGGCCCCTTACTGTCACTTTCCCAGACTAATGCTACACGATTCTGATATACACGCAGCAGCAACGGTCCTTTCGTTATCTCAGCAAAAACACTCTGTGCGGGAATAACAGTGACAAAAATAACAGCTAAAAACAACCGCAGTAAAATTGTTGAAACATTGGATTTGTTGATATACATAGCAGCGTCCTCTTTTTAAAAGTCGATAAATAATTTATCTCATATATTATACTGTTTTGCAATATTTAAGTTGTTGCTTTTTTCGCCCATATCGAGCGGTAGTGAATTGCATCAACCGGACAGACATTTAGACATCGTGCGCAGCTGAAGCAATCGGCCGGAAAAGCTTTGCTCTCAATTGTTCCTTTTGCTGCATGTGATGGGCAAGCATTGATACATGCACCGCATTGCGTACACTTTTCTTCGTCAATGATTACACGATAGAGGCTAAATTTTTCGGCTATCCACGAAATAAGGCCGAAAGGACAGATAAGATGACAAAAAGGCCGGTATATAAAAAACGCCAGAGTGAGAAACACAACGACTGTGAGCAGAATCAACCAATGGTCGAAATGCAGGTCGAACAGATTAAACGGGTTTAGATAATGGTATATCACAAACCCCTTATTGCTACCGACAATACCGAAGAGAAATAACATCACTACACAAAACAGTCCACTCCTTATCGTATTCGTTAGCCAAAATGGTATTTTCCACTGCTTAATTTTGCGTAGTACGGGAATGCTGTAGAACAATTCCTGCAGTGCGCCGAATGGGCAGACCCATCCACAAATAAGTTTGTTTCCGATGATAGCCAATACAACAAAGAAACTCAAAGCAATCAATTTGCTGACTATAGATGGATACAATCCCACCATGGACTTAAAGACTTTAACGGTCCCTTCCATTGGGTTGGGGGATTTCCCCAGAACGAAACCACATACAAGCACGGCAGCGAGAAGGCACGTGACATATGGGATTCGCGGATACCACAATTTACGCTCGGAGATATTTGCATTATCCGGCCGGCCGAAGCGAGTCAGGAACATCAAGGCAAACAATACGATGGTTCCAAACACATAATATTTCAGGCTTGTCGAGCGATGCGAAAGGATATGTTCAGCCGCATGTTCCAGTTGTTCCTGAGATATCCCCAATTTGTTGAGTGGTTTTTTCTTCGGCGTGTCCAGTGGCAAGGCAAGTTCACGTGCCAGGCCCTTACCAGTTACCCCCAGTTTGGGGGCAATATCACTAATAGACATATCGGTAGTGAATATTTCCGAGGTCGTTTTCTCTTTTGGCAAATTTGTAACAACGCCTATGCTGAGTATGATTGCCATTATTAGCATTATCGCAACCATCTGCGAACGTTGCCTCGTGGATAACAAAGAAAACCATTTATACATGTTTATTACCCCTTTACAATCTTCCCTTTAGTTTTGGGTATGATGATAGATTATAGCACAGCTTTACAGTAAAGCTGCTGATTTTCTGATTCTGCTTCAATTTCAATGGTCAGGACTTTTAAAGACATAGTTCATAATTGCCTTGTGAAGTGCTGAAGCGGCAAGATTTGAACAGTGATATTTACGAGCGGGCAGTCCGCCGAGAGCCTCCGCAACCTGGTCATCTGTTAGGTTCCAGGCCTCGTCAACATGTTTTCCAATCGCAAGTTCGGTCATCATACTGCAGGAAGCTATAGCCGCCGGACATCCAAATACCTTATACTTAATATCCGCCAGATGCTCACCGTTAACTTTGACCCATACCCGAATCATGTCCCCGCATTCTTCAGAACCGATTGTTCCCACGCCATCAGCATCGGGAATTTCGCCGACATTGCGTGGATTAGAAAAATGCTCGATTACTTTATCTGTATATTCCATAAGCAAATTGCTTATTTAATGGTCGCAAACATTTTCTCCACATTCCAGTTTACCTTCAAGATAGGCTGATGCCAATTCTTCCGGACTATCTGCAGGCGCACCGACAACTACTTCAATTTGATTTTGTGTAAACAATTGATGTGCGCGCTGTCCCATTCCGCCTGCGATAATCACGCTGACATGTAGCCCTGACAGCCATTTTGGCAATACGCCCGGTTCGTGAGGCGGCGGGCTCACTAATTCCTTGCTTCTAATAGCCTTACTGTCCTTGTCAACATCGATAATTGCAAACTGTTCGCAATGACCGAAGTGTTGTGATAATTTTCCCTCTATTAGTGGAATTGCTATTCTCATTTTACTATTCTCCTTATTATTGGTTTTTGCTGTTTTTGTTAAAGCGCATATATAACATTACTCCATAAAGATTTTATATCTTCTGTTACGCCATCGCCGGTATACTCAACTACCGAGCATTTCATAATCTGGGCATCGGTAAAAGCTCTATCGTAACGTATTTTTCCAACCACTTTCATATTTCGCTTACGAGCATCTTCTTCGATTTGCTCAGCCATGTCAGGATTTAAATCGAACTTGTTAATTGCGATAAGTGTAGGGATTTTAAAGCCGGCAGCTAATTCAGCAACTCTCTCTAAGTCGTGCTTGCCCGAAAGTGTGGGTTCTGTAATTATCAAAACCAAATCTGCCCCGGTGATTGACGCAATCACCGGACAGCCAATTCCCGGTGAACCGTCAACGATAATTAAATCTTTTTTTTCCTCTTCAGCGATTCTTTTGGCTTCTCTGCGAATAAGACTTACCAGTTTTCCGCTGTTTTCTTCGGCAATTCCGAGTTTAGCATGAACCATCATCCCGAACCGTGTATCCGATATAAACCATTGGCCGTTGATGGAATCTTCGAACTTAATTGCATCAACGGGACAGAATTCAACGCATACCTTGCAGCCTTCACATGAAATGGGGTCAACCCTATAGGTCTTTGCAATAAGTTCGTTAGCCACACCATCAAGATTTATAGCATCGAATTTGCACAGGTCCTTACATTTGCCGCAGCCGATACATTTTTCGGCAACGATTGATGCCTGTTTGCCGCCGGAAAAATCAGAAGTTCGTTTTATGTCCGGCCGCAAAACCAAATGTAGGTCTGCTGCGTCAACATCACAGTCAGCCAGTACGGCATTTTTTGCAAGTGCGGCAAACGAGGCAACAATACTTGTCTTACCCGTCCCGCCTTTACCGCTTATAATTACAATCTCTTTCATTTATAAAACCTTTTGTGCAAAATCATCAAAGAGTTTTTTGTATTCAGGCAGTACATCTACTATCATTTGACCAGTTGAATAGCTTTCGGCAACGCGTCTATCGTCCGGAAACTTCAGGGCGATTTTTATATTTTCTGTTTTGCAGTATTTCTCCACTTGGTCGTCGCCAATTCCATGGCGGTTTATGATAACCTCAAAAGGCAAATTCATTTCTCTGACTAAACCCACAGCTAATTTCAGGTCATTTAAACCAAACGGGGTCGGCTCGGTTACAAGCAAAACAAAATCAACATCTTTTACCGCTTCAACTACCGGGCAGGACGTTCCTGGTGGAACATCAATTATCGCCAAAGAGTCTTGTGCTATATGCTGTTTAACTTGCCTTATTAGTGATACTGTTCGCACATAACCAATACGCAATTTACCATGTACGAAATCAATATCACCGGTCTTGCCGAGTTCAATCTCTCCGATATTAAGTTGTTTTAGTTTAATCGCGTCAGCTGGACAGACATGCAAACAACCGCCACAAGAATGGCAAAGCTGCTCGAAGGTCAATACGTTATTGTCCTTGAGATGTACGATGGCACTGTACTGACAAAGCTGGCCGCATTTGCCACAGCCGATGCACTTTTCCAAATCAACTTCCGGTACATCAACCGTCACAGTCTTTGTTTCTTTTATTTCCGGCTTTAGAAAGATATGGCCGTTTGGCTCTTCGACATCACAATCGAGATATTGAACCTGCTTGTCCATTTGAGCAATGGTATGAGCCAGATTTGTCGCGATAGTCGTCTTTCCCGTACCGCCTTTACCACTTGCAATTGCTATTTTCATAACTATTTTTTCTCACAAAGTGTACATAGAGCAAGGGCGCGTTCGCATCCTCCTGCTGAAAAACAAAGCTGTTTGCTTATTTTACGTCTTCTTTTTCGAACTGCTCTATACGTTCGCTTATCTGACTAAGGCTGCTTTGCAAAAATTCTGCCTGTTGCTTCAA
>JAGLSU010000084.1 GCA_023135935.1 Planctomycetota bacterium | reverse complement strand
TTTCCATCGAAAGATAAATATCTTTCGGTTTAAAACCAAATTCCAACATCTTCAACGTGGCGAATTTCATCATAATCGGAGGACCACAAACTATGGCCACCGCATTGCTTATATTAACGTCCTTCTTATCGCATATCGTCGTTACCACCCCAACATTGCCGTCCCAGCCGGCGCTGCCGTTATCGACGGTCAATTTTATATCCACACCCTTAATCTTTTGCCACTGCCCGAATAATGTATTCTTATATATAAAGTCTTCCTGTGTTCTTGCCCCAAAACGGCATACTACCGACTTGAACTCTTTTATCCTGTCAACCAGAGTCAAAAACAACGACCGTATCGGAGCCAGACCTACGCCGCCGCCAATAATGTAAACCTCTTTGCCGGCAAACTTATCAATCGGATAACCATTACCATAAGGCCCGCGAATCCCGACTTTCTGACCCTTCTTGCAGTCGTGCAGCATTCCGGTCACTCTGCCGGCCTTCATAATCGTAATTTCCATCTTCTCGTCATCAGCTGGTGACGAAGAGGGAGTAAACGGTGCCTCGCCCTCGCCCGGCAAAGTCAATTCCACAAACTGACCCGTTGTGAATTTAAACTTATCTTCCGGAACAATAACAAAGCTCTTAATCGTTGGCGATTCGTCGATAACTTCAATAATCTCGCCGTTTATAGGTTGATAAAGGTTCTTGTCCATTTCGAAACTTTCACTTACTTCTTGGTTTTAAATTCGTCGCTTAATTTCTTTAACAATTCTCGGGTATCTGTTCCGCCGATACACGTCTCTAAACATCTGCCGCAACCGACGCACATATTCGTCCCGTATCTATCCATAAAATAAACAAACTTGTGCATGAAACGATGCTTGATTCTGTCACCGAGTACCTTGCGAGGATTTTCTCCGCCTGCCACCGTTGCGTAACTGCACCTTATACAGCTGTCCCACATCTTCATCTTGCTGAAGTAGTCACTCTGCTTGGTATCGTAAAGATAGAAACAGTGACATGTCGGACATATTCTCGTGCATGCCTGACATTCGACACAGCTTTGTGAATCAGTATCGTATGCCTCGGAATCCTGGCTGCTTTCTACGATTTCCTTAACATCAGCATCCAACTTGTACTTGACGTTATTTTGTTTGAGTTGCTTTTCTGTCTCGACCCTACCCTCGTCTCGTTGTGTCAAAGCCGCCGCCGGAACTTCACTAAAAAGCCCGGAGTTCTTACTTATAAACTCCTCGCCTTTCTCCGAACCCGCTTCGATAATAAAACCATCCTGCACCTTCGAAACATTCAAATCAAATCCCTTCTCGGCAAAACTTTTACCACCGAAAAGAGTACAGAAGCACGTCTCAGCCGGGTCAAAGCAATCACTCGAGATGGTAAACATCTTCTCGCGACGCTTTATATACAACGCGTCCCGAAAATCTTCCTCGAAGAAAACCTTGTCCAAAACAGCCATCGAATGCAAATCGCAGTCCTTAAGACCGAAAACGGCAAATTGCCTTATTTCCTTCGGTTCCGTCGGCTCCGGATAAGTCGCAGCCAACTCACAAACAGGAAACAAAAACTCCTTCACCGTTGTGCATGTGCGAATGTTGTTAAACTCCAACGGCTCGTCACTGCCGGCTTTATACTTTGTGTACGTGTAGTATTCGCCGGACTTCTTAGGAACATAAAGCTCCGTCTGCTCAGCGAAAGCTTCCAGTAACGGCTTTAACTCACTTGTAAAAACTGTTTTCATCTCTTTACCTGAATTCAGTTATGCTTATTCTTTTATAACCTCTTCGCTCAACTTGCCGGCATATAATAAGGCAAACGAGCAAGGTCCATCGCAATATCTATCGTGATTACCTTAATCTTCTTGGGAACCGCAATATGGCACGACGAAAAATTCAAAATCCCTTTTACGCCTGCCGTAACTAATGCGTCCGTCGCCTCCTGAGCTGCCTTTCGAGGTACCGCGATAATCCCAAGGTCTATCTTTTTCCTCTTCAAAGCCCGAATCTTCGAAATATCCTCGACCGTGACATCCTTTATCTTCTTACCTATCTTCTTGCGGTCAGTATCGAAAGCGGCAACAATGTCAAAATTATATGTTCCGAAACCGGGATAAGCCAAAACTGCCAAACCTAAATTCCCGACTCCGACTAAAGCTGCCTTGTGAACCACGTCGAGCTTTAAAATCTTATAAATTTGTTTTGAGAGCTTTTTAATATCGTAACCGACACCACGAGTACCAAACTCGCCAAAATACGAAAAATCCTTCCTTATCTGCCAGGGGTTCACGCTAACAAAATCAGCGAAGTCACGGCTTGATATGCTCTGCCGCCCTTCTTCTAACAAAAACAGCAAACCTCGCAAATAAACTGGCAAACGCCGAATAGTTTCATCTGGTATTTTATGGTATCTCATACAGTATCTTATACGATTACCTGGTGCTTGAGTTCACATTCACAAGCTAAATGATTATATCTCCAAGCCCCTCATCCGGTCAAGTAATTTCACATTATTTTTATCAAACCTCACAAATTTCACCCTGTACACATAACAAATTATCTTTCACAGCCGGGAAAATGCAAAAACCCCCTTTACCGTGGTAAAAACGAACAAAAACACCCGCCCCCCTGCCAATCGCCATAGCCAGCCAAAAAGCGCCGCTGCCACCACCTGAAATTGCCCCTGATAACAAAAAAATCGTCGAATACTATTTTTAAGTTGTGTCTTTGCAATGGTTTCAGGAATGGGTATAATATCCTCCGGCTATGGAAATTTAAGAATTTACTATTAGTTATTAGCGAAACTTAGACCATGTTCAAATACAAAAAACGACTCACCGTACTATTAATAACAGTGTCCGTGATAACTATCACAGCAGTTTCCGCGGAAACCTGGCAGCTCCAAAAGAACCAGAAGTGGGGAAAAGTCTCCGAACAAGCCCAGGACACATACTCACAAAGGGTAATCCAAATAAAACAACTGGTAAACGCGGGAAAAGCCACCCAAGCCAAAAAAGCATTTGATGAATTCAAAAAAGACTTCCCCGAAGTCGCGGGCCCCGATATGGATGCCTTTATCAAAGCGGAACTGCTATTCGCTAAAGGAAAATTCACCAAAGCAGCCAGAAGCTACAAAAAATTCCTCAAAGATTTCCCCGAAAGCGAATTATACGAAGCTGTGCTCGATAGACAATTTGCCATCGCTACCGCCTTTTTAGCTGGAGAGAAAAAAACCGTCCTCAAAGTCTTCAGAATAAAAGGATATGCCGAAGGCGCAAGAATTATGGAAAATATCACCGAAAGAGCTGGCAAAGCGCCAATAGCGACAAAAGCAGCTCTTGCTGTGGCACAAAGCTACGAAAAAAGAAAAAAATTCAACGATGCCTATCAGCAGTGGTCCTCAATATCCGCAAGATGGGCAACGGGCTCAATCGGAAAGCAATCTCTGCTCGGTATGGCAAGATGCAAACACGCTGATTATAAGGGCCCGAAGTTTGACGCCTCGAATCTAAAAACCGCGAGAACATATTACGAAAATTTCAAGGCACGCTACTCGAAAGATGCTGGAAAAATCCAAGTTAATGATAAACTGAAACAAATAGAAGAACAAATTGCACACAAACAGTTTGATATCGGTCAGTATTACCAAAGAACAGGAAGCGAACAATCGGCGAATTTATATTATCAAATGGTAATCGATAATTGGCCGAATAGCACCGCTGCAAAAATGGCAAAAGCCGCAATGCAAAGCAAACAAAAGACACAAGAGGAAAAAACATGGAAAACCAGGTTCATGGAAAAATTCGAAAAGCTGTTTCTGTCATTGCCCTCTGCTTGACTACTGCCGCTTGCCTGAATTTTTGCGGATGTGTCAAAATAGATGGCTACTCGAATGAATCACTATTCACAGAAGACATCAGCAGCGTTTATGTCGAAATGTTCGATAACCAAAGCTTCAAAAGGGGCATAGAATATGAACTCACCGACGCTCTCGCCAAACGAATAGAAGCAGAAACACCATACAAGGTAATCTCAAGCAGAAATCGTGCCGATACGATAATAAGCGGAAGGATTATTTCTGCCCAAAAATCGCTGCTCAGTAGCGAACGAGAGACGGGAAGACCAATGGAAAAACAAGCCGAGCTGACAGTGGTAGTTAGCTGGAAAAACCTGAAGACTGGACAACTGCTGATAGATAACACCTCGCTCAGTGCCTCAGCAAGCTATTCCGAGTGGCAAAACCAGGGTTTCAGCTATGCAGCGACGCTTACAGCAAACAAATTGGCAGAGAGAATCGTAGAACTGATGGAAAAACAATGGTAACCCTTCAAATATGAGTCGTAACCCATCTTTTCGACCCGAAGGGCACGAGTCACAAATCGCAAATTATGGATAAAAAACAAGATAAAAGAACAGGCAAGCCTCCTTTTAGGCCTACCGGAAGCAAAAAAAAACCGCCTTTGCCGTCCTATAAACGTGGACCGTTCAGCTGGCTCATTATTGCTATCATAATATTTACCACCATGCTGTTTCTGCAGCAATGGCAGGATTTCGATGATATCGGTTGGGACGATTTCATAAAATATCTCGAAAGCGGCCAAATCGAAAGCGTCGAAATCGGCGAAACAGAAATCATAGGAAAGTTCACTCAAACCGTTATTGATGAACGAGGACCAAAAAAACCCACCTCATTTACCGTTGACTACAAACAGCAGGTGGTTGGCGAACACCTTGTCAAAATACTCGAACAAAGCGGAACGAAAGTAAAATTCGCAAAACAACACATCTGGCTTCTTATGCTCATGCAGTGGGTCTTTCCGATTCTACTGTTCGTTGCCTTCTTCTACTTCATATTCGCGCGTAACATGAAAGGCGGAGCCGGCGGAATGCTCATGTCATTCGGAAGAAGCAAACATCGACTGCACGGAAAAGACCGCCTCAAAGTAACATTTGAAGACGTTGCCGGAATAGAAGAAGCCAAAGAAGAACTCAGCGAAATAATCGAATTTCTCAAAAACCCGAAAAGATTCCAGAAACTTGGCGGCCGAATCCCGCGCGGCGTACTGCTTGTGGGCCCTCCGGGCTGCGGAAAAACATTACTCGCAAAAGCTATAGCCGGACAAGCTGACGTCCCATTCTTCAGCATCTCAGGAAGTGACTTCGTTGAAATGTTTGTTGGCGTCGGTGCCTCAAGAGTAAGGGACCTCTTCAAACAGGCAAAAGATAATTCGCCATGTATCATCTTCCTCGATGAAGTCGATGCCATCGGAAGAAAAAGAGGACCAGGTTTCGTCGGCGGAGGACACGATGAACGTGAACAAACCCTAAACGCAATCCTTGTCGAAATGGATGGCTTCGATACGAACGACCAGGTAATCGTAATAGCTGCCACAAACAGAGCCGACATCCTCGATAGTGCCCTGATACGACCCGGAAGATTCGACAGGCAAGTCTTCGTACCTCTGCCCGACTTGAAAGGCAGACTCGAAATACTGAAGGTCCACGCGAAAAAAATAACATTGGACCCCAACGCCAACCTCGAAAGAGTTGCGCGTGGTACGCCTATGTTCAGCGGAGCTGACCTCGCTGCTATCATTAACGAAGCTGCACTTGCCGCTACTATGGCAAACAAGGACCATGTCGAAACAGCCGACCTCGAAGAAGCTCGCGACAAAGTCCGATGGGGCCGTGCCAAAAAAAGCAGGGTCATCGACCAGCAAGAAAAAGAAATCACCGCCTATCACGAAGCGGGACACACACTCGTACAGTCACTCTTGGAAGATGCCGACCCGCTGCACAAAGTAAGCATTATACCCCGTGGACCGATGGGTGGAGCAACTTTCTCCCTGCCGGAAAAGGATAGAACAATATTTACTAAAAGATATTGCATGGCGCTTTTGCAGGTTTGCTTCGGTGGAAGAATCGCAGAAGAAATATTCTGTGACGATGTCTCAAGCGGTGCACAATCAGATATCCAGCAAGCCACTAATATCGCCAGACAAATGATTTTAACCTGGGGCATGAGCGATACGCTTGGGCTAATCAGTTACGAAGCTAATTCGGGCCAGGCAGATATGATGTACATGATGCCCGGAGAAAAAAAATATTCTGAAAATACGGCCGAGCAAATCGATAGGGAAATAAAGAAAGTTGCCGATGAAGCCTACAGCAAGGCAAAAAAGCTGATAGAGAAAAACAAAAACGAACTCGAGCAAGTTGCAAAAGCACTGCTCAAATATGAAACGCTCGATGCGGAAGATGTGCAATTAATTCTCGACGGCGGCACGTTGGACAAACCTACCGTTGCGGACCTGTTGGCTGTTGAGCAGAACAAAAAAGAAAAACCAAAACCCGAAAAGAAAAACCAACAAGACCAGCAGAAACCTTCGGATAATCAATAAACTACTCTCGGCTCTAATTGCTGGCGGGGTATATATGCAAAAAAAAGTTCCTGTCATTATATCTTTAATCTTAATCTTGGCCTGCAACGCCCTCGCCGCCCAGCCCGCCAATACAATCAATGCCGACATGGTTACCATCTCCGCTCAACAGCAACACGATGTGGTTTCTCCCGGCACCGAATCGGTACTGGCAATTCACTTCGAGCTTAAAAAAAATTGGCACTTCTATGCTTCTGCCGAAACCGCTCCCGGTAGCGTCAATCTTAAAATAAAACCATCCGCGGAAAAAAACCTCATAACTTTTTCACAACCGATATTTCCGCAATCGCAATCATACTTCGATAAATTCTCGGGCAAAACTCTCGATGTCTTCGGTGGAAAGTTCACAGCCTTCCTGCCATTTACGGTAAACCAGTCTTCACCGCCCGGAAAAATTGATATTGTCGTTGCCGTCGAAGGAGCTGTTTGCTCTGATATGCTCTGCTCAATACCGAACTTTGGCTTCTTAACCGCACAACTTGAAATCGCCGCCGATGCCGCAACGACCAAACCAAACTTCACCCTGCCCGATACAACACCACCGGCAACATCAGAAACCAAACGCTCTGCCCACTCGACCTTAGTCGCTCTGGGCTTGGCCTTTCTCGCCGGACTCATCCTTAATATCATGCCCTGCGTTCTGCCGGTAATACCGCTGAAAGTCCTCAGCATTTTCGAACAAGCCAAAGAAAGCAAAGCCCGCTGCATCGCCATGGGGCTTTCATTCTGCTTGGGCATACTCCTGTTCTTCGCAGCCCTCGCAATTCTCAACATTGTCCTCCGCCTCGGTTACGGAACAGTGTTCCAATGGGGTGACCATTTCAGAAACCCAATTTTCCTCGTCGCCATGACAATTCTGATGGTAGTCTTAGCCCTGTTTATGTTCGGCACCTTTACATTCATCGTCCCATCCGCGATATCACAAAAAAGTGGGCCAGCCAAGGGAATTCCAAGCTCCATAGGCATGGGATTTTTGGCAGCCATCTTGAGCACCCCGTGCAGTTTCGCGATTTTAACCGCGGTCTTCGCATGGGCACAAACCCAGCAGCTTGCACTGTCAACTCTTGCGATAATGCTCATCGGTCTTGGGATGGCCGCACCATACGCAATCCTTACTTCAATGCCCGGCTCACTGAAATATCTACCCAAATCCGGAAGATGGACGGAACTGTTCAAACAATCTATGGGCTTCGTCCTCTTAATCGTTGCCGTCTGGTTGCTATCCGTACTACTGCAACTCCAAAAAGAAAACATCTTGTATTTCACCGTCATATTCGCATTCTCTATCTGGATGTGGGTTAGCTGGGTAACTCCGACCACGTCCGCCTCACGAAAAATCACCACAAGAGTCATCGCCCTTGCTATTGCCGTAGCTGCCGGACTATGGTTACTGCCAACCCCGAAAACCGCAGCTATCGATTGGCAAAAATATGACGCCAAACAAATTGCCTCCGCTGCTAAAACTCGACCGGTCCTGGTAGAGTTTATGGCCGACTGGTGCTTAACTTGCAAAGTTGTCGAAAAAACTGTCTATTCCAGAAAAGATATCGCCGACCTCATAAAACAAAAAGCAGTCTTGCCGGTTAAAGCCGACACCACCTCCCCCGGCAATCCCGCAACGATTGACTTAAAAGAAATCTATAAAGAACCCGGCGTGCCGGTAACAATATTATTTGTCCCCACACAAACCGAACCGATAAGACTCCACGGCCTTATCATAGGCGAAAAACTAAAACAACTCCTCGAAGATTTGCCCGACAAAACCCAATAACAAAAATACACTCAATGGCTAAACGGAAAAAAATAAAAGTCGATAAAATCGAAGCTGAAAAAAGACTCAAAAAAATCATCCCACTATTAAAAAAAGCATACCCGAATGCTAAAACCGCCCTCAACTACAAAACCCCCTTCCAGTTACTCGTTGCGACAATCCTCTCCGCGCAATGCACCGATGTCAGAGTAAATATCGTCACAAAAGATTTATTCAAAAAATATAAGTCGCCAGCCGATTGGGTCAAAGCCGACTTGAAGCAAATCGAACAGGATATAAAAAGCACCGGATTCTATCGAAACAAAGCCGTCAGCATCAAAAACTCCTCAAAAGATATAATCGAACAATTCAACTCAAAAGTGCCCGATAAGATGGCTCAGCTTATCACGCTCCACGGCGTCGGCAGAAAAACAGCAAATGTCGTACTTGGCAACGCCTTCGGAAAACCCGCTATAGCCTGTGACACCCACGTTATCCGGCTTTCACGCCGTTTGGCACTGTCGAAAAACGCCGATGCCGTTAAGCTCGAATTCGATTTGGCCGAAATAGTACCTAAGAACAATTGGACAGTTTTCAGCCACCTGCTGATTTTTCATGGCCGAAATATTTGCAAAGCACGAAAACCGGATTGCGAAAATTGTCAAATTGCTCAATATTGTCCTGCTGCAAACAAACCGGATTTGTGGTAGAATCTGTTTGGAAGGAAACCTTATACTATGTTGAATATTTCAGAAAAACCAGTAAAGGACCTCTGGAGAATATTTAGAGTTATGGCTGAATTCGTCGAAGGGTTCGATGAACTCGGTTCTATCGGCCCCGCTGTCTCTATCTTCGGCTCTGCACGCGAAGAACCCGGACACCGATACTACGAACTCGCCCGCAAAACATCTTTCGAAGTAGCCAAAGCTGGCTTTGCTGTTATTACCGGCGGCGGCAACGGAATCATGGAAGCCGCCAACAAAGGCGCTGCCGAAGCAAAAGGCAAAAGCATAGGCCTCAACATCGAATTACCCATGGAACAAATTCCAAACGAATTCCAGAATCTGTCACTGCACTTCAAATATTTCTTCTGTCGAAAAGTAATGTTCTTAAAATACGCCCACGGCTTCATAGTTTTCCCCGGCGGATACGGAACCATGGACGAATTTTTCGAATCACTGGTTCTTATCCAAACATTAAAACAGGCCTCCTTCCCCGTCATCTTAATGTGTAGTGACTACTGGGGCGGACTAATCGATTGGATGAAAGAAAAAATGCTCAATGAGCACAACTACATCTCACCTGAAGATTTGGATGTCTTCACCGTTGTAGACGAACCTAAAGTCGCGACCAAAATCCTGACAGATTTCAGAAAAGCGCAAGGCCGCGTCGGAATTGACCTGCCCTCAGGAATGAAAAAACCAGAAATTTAAAATCCTACAACTTCTCCCCGTCGGCCTCACCCTTCGCTTCCTCCAAATGACCGAGCAGGTAATCTTTTTCCGGCCCACCGAGATGCTCCCA
>JAGLSU010000083.1 GCA_023135935.1 Planctomycetota bacterium | reverse complement strand
CTCATCACCTTGCCGAACATATCACTCGGCTCATCAGTCACGCCGATATAATTGTCCTTCGACTTGCTCATCTTCTCCGTACCGTCCAACCCGACAAGTATCGGCATCGTAATCACAACCTGCGGCTTCTGCTCATCCAATCGCTGAAGGTCTCTGCCCACAAGATTATTAAACGTCTGGTCGGTCCCGCCCAACTCAACATCACTTTTAACCATCACAGAATCATAACCCTGCATCAAAGGATACAAAAATTCATGAATCCCTATCGGCTCACCCTTCTTGTGTCGCAACTCGAACGTATCCCTCTCAAGCATGCGAGCCACCGTCATACTGCTCGCCAGCTTAATTGTATCGCTCAACCGAAATTCCGCCAGCCACTCGCTGTTATATCGAACCTCAAGCTTGCCCTCCGACGTATCCAGAATCTTACCCGCCTGCTGAAAATATGTCTTCGCGTTCTCCTCTATCTGTCCGTCCGTAAGCATAGGCCGAGTCGTATTCTGCCCCGATGGGTCACCAATCTTTGCGGTGTAATCCCCGATTATCAACACTGCCTTGTGCCCCATATCCTGAAACTGCCGCATCTTACGCAAAACAACCGTATGACCCAAATGTATATCAGGGCTCGTCGGGTCCAAACCAAGCTTAATACGCAACTGCCTGCCCGATTTAGACGCCTCCGTCAGCTTTTCAGCCAACTCCGACTCGCTGAGAATCTCGACCGTACCACGCTTCAATAAATCAATTTGTTTCTTAATTTCAGATTTCATAACTAAAACAGATTATAAAACATAAACGAAAAATAGGCAACAATAGTTAATTTCACTCTCCCCTATTGCCCCTGCCTTCTTTCATGTGAGCTTTTACGTCACTAATATACAAAATAATTGCCGCGATAAGAAAAACAATGCCCGCGATTTTTACCTCTCCTTTAGTCAGCCAATGGTGTCTATATAATCTATCTCTCATATTAGGCCAGAATAGACGAACGTCCCAATGATAAATACTATCAATAAATACGTGAAGCCATAAGCCAAGTATCCCCGAGAGAACCATCTTCCAGAATCCGGTTTCGTAAGGCAAACCTATCAGCCGCATCACCTTACCGAAAAATCCGCGAAATGGATACGCAGCCAACCCCCAAACCGCACCAACAGCACCCCCAACCAATAACGTATGAAAGTATCCGTGTGAAGGCCAACCCTTGAATAAAAACAACTCGATATCTACTACCACGTTCGCTAATAAAAATACCGGCAAATCTATCCACTTGCGAAACGCTAACCCCAGAAAAATACTCGGACCTGCATGATATAATGGATGTGGCACCTAATCCTCGTCAAAAAAATAAAAACAACTAACTACCGGTCAAATACCCGCCGCCCTGCAGATAATTTTGAACGTAATCCTTTATCGCCTCCTCCAGCGACATCGTCTTCTTATCGTAACTGGCATCATGAAGCTTACCCATTTCCGCCTTCGTAAAATATTGATACTGGTTCCGTATCTCCTCCGGCATCTCGACATACTCTATCTTCACCTCTTTGCCCATAGCCGAAAAAACCGCACTCACCAAATCGTTCCACGTCCGTGCCTCACCCGTCCCGATATTGAACAAACCGTTTTTCTGCGGATTATCCAAAAACCATAACGTCATATCCACAGCATCCTTTACATAAATAAAATCACGAACCTGCTCGCCATCCTTATATTCGCTCTCGTAAGACCTAAACAACCCGACCTTACCATTCGCCCGTATCTGCTCGAACGCCTTCAAAATAAAACTGCGCATCCCGCCCTTATGATATTCGTTAGGACCAAAAACATTGAAATATTTCAAACCCACTATCTGCCCCAACAACTCCTCATCATGCGCCCACAAATCAAACAACTGCTTCGAACAACCATACAAATTCAAAGGGCTAAGCTTAACTATTTCTTCTTCATTGTCACTGAATCCCTTCGAACCGTCACCGTATGTTGCCGCGCTCGATGCGTAAATAAAACGAATACCACCGTCACTCGCCCACCGAGCCAACACCTTCGTATATTCGTAATTGTTCTTCGTAAGATATGCCTCGTCCGTCTCCGTCGTATCGGAACATGCCCCCATATGCAAAACCGCTTCAACGTCCCACTCCAATTTACCTTCCAATACCGCCTCTAAAAATTCACCCTTCTCTAAATAACCGGCAAAACTCAAACCCGCCAGGTTCTTATACTTCTCACCCGACTTGCTTTTAACTTCCTCGCGCGTCAACTCATCTACGACGACAATATCTTTGACCCCGCGCACGTTCAATGCCGCAATCAATGCCGAACCTATAAAGCCAGCTCCACCCGTAACTACTATCATCTGAAAATTCCCTAATAAAATACCTTATTTGCACTAAGCTTAATTTGCCGCACCTGACCTGTCAAATGTTTAACGATTTCTATGCGCATAAAGAAGGCCGCCTGAATCAGACGGCCGGACAGAAAGCGAAAATATTAATAAGGATTCTTAGCACATCGCAAGATAAGTAGCGATAGCCAGAATAAGAATCCGTCTTTTCGTATCAGTAAATGGAATCCAAAATTCGTAATAAAGTTTCTTCATCAAAAAATCACCTCCGAAAATCCCCTTCAATGCTGACCCTCATACTAAGAAGCATTATACCCCAAAGCAATACCCAATAGCAAGAAAAATCACCCCCTAAAAAACGTAAGTACCTCTAAAAAAAGAACTTACAACACCTGCGGTCGGCAGATTTTTCCGCCCAAAAATCCGCTGAAATAGCCGCGAAATACCTAACCAACCATTCAAGCCAGCTTACTAACTGCCTCAGCAACTAACTTACCTATAGCAAGACCCTGCGGACATTTCGCCTCTGCAGCCTTATAATCGACACCCAATAGTCTACTGCGTACAGCTCTCGGTATCCGAGCGAAAGATGCCCTAGCCCGTTCTTGCTCACCATAACTATTGTAGTACATCAAATAACGCATAACGTCACTGACGTAACCGGCATCAGGCAGCACAGAATCGCAAATGTTCGCACACCCCGCGCAATACCCACCGCAACTGCCCGCCGCGTATCCCTTCAGAACATCCATATCCGACCGACTAAGCGTCGTCCTATCCAAACTCGCAGCCACATTCGACGTCAGCATAGCTATGTTCTGCATCTTCGTACATGCCGAGCAAAACCTTTCATCCTGCAACACTGACTTTAGCTTCGCCTGACCTTCGCTGTAATCGCTTTGCAAAAACTTCGCTGCTATTGCCCTGTCGCCTTTGGCCTCTATCTTCTGACCGCGAGCCTGAACCTTCATAGCTATAAGACCAATGCCCTTTGAAAAACATTGCTCCACCGCCGACTCCAATTTTTCATCCTGCATCACCCGATAATTATAAGTTGTCATTATCGCGTCTATCCAGTCAAGCTTAGATGCTGCCAGCAAACATTCCGCCATGTTCTTGTGCGTGCTGAATCCGAAATAACGTATCAACTTACGTTTCTTCGCGCTCTCTGCCCACTTCCTCAATTCGTCCGTCAAATCAGCGGGATTATTCATTGCGTGAACACCGTAATACAAATCAATATAACTTGTCTTCATCCGCTTCAGAGAAGTTTGCAAACGTGCCTCAACGTCTTCCATACTCTCAGCCCTGGATGCCTTGCTCACAATAAAAACATCTTTGCGAACATCAGGATTCGCTTCCAAAAAGTTACCTATGCCCGTCTCGCTTGTACCTCCTGCGTAACTGTTTGCTGTGTCCCAGTAATTAACGCCCCAATCAAGACACTTTCGTAAAATAACCTGATTCTGCGAAACATTAAACATCGCCCCTAAAGACAAAATCGGAACACGTTCTGAAATCTTCGAACTTATAGGCCGCGTTGGTACCTGGGGCAGCTTCGACTCTTCCTTCTTTGCCTTCTTTTTAACATCGCCGGCTTTCGATGGCTCACCTGCACCGCTAGCCGAACCGCAGATATAAACTGAACCTAAACCCGCAGCCCCTACCGTCTTCAGAAAATTCCTTCTGTCAATTTTATTTCTTTTCTCGCTCATCACTTTAAACTCCAAATATCGTTAACCTTTAAGTAATAACCCTCTATCGCTACTCCTCGTTTCGCCTTCCGCGGAAACCCGAATAGCCTTCTTACCACTCACCGGGCACTCGTGTTCACAAACCCCGCACCCGATACATTTTTC
>JAGLSU010000082.1 GCA_023135935.1 Planctomycetota bacterium | reverse complement strand
CCGTGCAGGAAGGCATAACTTACAAACTGCCACAGATGCAGGTTATTAGGTACAAGCATAAAATAGGGTACCCAGGGGCGATGACCCACGGTATGCGTAGAGGGGTCAACATGATATTGCAGAAAGAAGATGATTACATTGGCAATTATTAAGGCGTAATTAGCATATGGAGTTCGCCATGGCCGAATACTTGTACGAATAGGTAATAACATATTAAAATACCACTTTCAAAATCGAGTTCTAAAACCGGCATATTGTAATAGTAAAAAAGGATTGCGACAAGACATAAAAAAGGATGGGACGGCAATGCCGTCCCATTTAAGAAATAACTTTCTTTCCTCCCCTGCGAAAAACATCAGCAGCAAACACTGTCACCGCCGGTTTTCCCCCCAGCCAAGTCTAATAAAAATATAAAAATTAAAAGGGACAATGCCAAACATTTGAGCGAAAAAAACTTTATTTTTTATGCATGTAATGTTAATAAGTTATATCTGCCAGTAGCCGAAGATATATTGGGACCATAAACAAGACCAATGGATAACAAAACCATAAAAACTCGTATTAAAGCGGTTCGTCGCCTGTTGGGTAAAAAGGCAATAAACTGCCTGATAATAACAAAGCCAGCTAACGTAACTTATATGACCGGTTTTTTAGGCAGTGACAGTTGGGCATTAATTACACGCAAAAACGTTTACCTTTTGACTGACAGTAGATATACAGAGCAGGCAAAGAATCAATGTCACGGCTGTAAGATAGCCCAGTACACCGGCTCGATATCACAAGCATGTGCCGAATTTATTAAAAAGTCCAAAATAAGAAAATCAGTGACTATCGAAAAATCTTCCTCGATTGCCGTCGTTGAGGCACTCGGAAAGCATTTCAAAGGCCGAATCAAAACAGCTGCTGACACTATCGAATCTGTCCGCAGCATCAAAGACAAAGGCGAGATTACGGCTATCCGTTCTGCCAGTCGAATCGCGGCAAAAGCCCTGGCTCAGACAAAACGATACATGAAGCCAGGAATAACTGAAAACGAACTGGCTGGCAGGTTAGATTTTCAAATCCGCAAGTTGGGAGCAACAATCAGCTTTGAAACCATTGTCGCTTTCGGTGCCAACGCTTCGCAGCCACATCATCAAGTTGGCAATAAGAAGCTAAAGAAAAACGATACCGTACTTATAGATTTTGGAGTCAAACACAAAGGCTATTGTTGCGATTTAACCAGATGTTTTACTGTTGGAAAACCAAACACATTTTATAACAAGGTCTACAAAGCTGTGCAGGAAGCACATACTGCTGCGATAAAGGCAGTAAAAGCTGGAGTCAAAATCAGTAAAATCGACGCCGCTGCAAGAGAAGTTATTCGTAAATACGATTTACCCCAATATGGTCACGGCACAGGTCATGGTCTTGGTTTAGAAGTCCACGAACAGCCGGTCATCTCAGACAAAAACAAAGGGAAGCTAAAAAGCGGAATGGTTTTTACTATCGAGCCCGGCGTATATATTCCAGGCAAACTCGGCATCCGTCTGGAAGATGATATCGTAGTCACTGAAACCGGATACAAAATATTAAGCAACTATTAACCATACTCATCCGACACTTCTTACCGGTCATATATCCATAACACTTCTCGGCCATCAGGATTAAATATTTTATGAGCAGGAATTCCAAAGTCGAGCTCGCCTGGTCGAACAATATAAACTATGCGATGTTGACGAGTAAGTTTTTGCAGTTCTGCCAGTTCCGGCTCAAAGAAACCTTCGTACACAAAGAACATCTTGCCATAACGAGTATAAAGGTCGAACTCGTCAGGCGTAACAAACCTGCGCGGCTGGCTGAACCAACGCTGCGGTTCATATCCAAGAGTTACCAATGTAATGATGTATGGCTGATTCGCAACTTTGGTAGTCCAAAGAACGGCGTCCACTTCATCGAAGCGAGGGCGAAGCCACTGGCAGGCTTCTACAAAATCGGTTTGATAAGAATGATAGACTGTTGACTGTCGATTATACTCGCCATAGAACCGGCGAAGATATCGCACATTAAGAATGATTACCACAGCAAGGAAAGTTACAGCAATCGCTATGGTCGTTGCGCGGTTCTTTTTCCATAACCATGTTGCAATGCTCGCAGCACCTATGGCAGCCATCAGAACCAGTCCACACAATCCCGGCAAGCTGCGCAAAGCATGTAGGCCATAGGTTATTCCGAAGAAACTATCACCAATAGGATATATAAGTATCAATACAAACAGGATGCGGGCAGCACGCGAAAATCTAAATCGTCGAATCAGGCTCACAAGACCTGCAATCATCAACGGCATCATATACCAATGAAACATGCCCATTCCGGGCGGAGATTGTATTACTGAATTATCGCCATGGAGGAAAAGGAAACCAACATTAAAATGGTAGATGTAACGAAGAGCAATATTTGCAAGCGAAATAAGCGGTTTGCCATTCACCCATAACATTTCCTGATGTTGGACATGGCGTGCGATACCATCAGGGTCAAAGATATGATGCCAAACCAATGGGCCAAAAGTAACCACAAAACCAACCACAAAAGCAGCAATCGCCAAGGCACCCTTACGAGTTTTGAGACAGCGCCACCAACCAGTAAATGTCACCAAAACAGTTGCCAGCAAAAAGACGGGTACAAATATACGAACCGCATGGTAGCCATAGCAAACGATTCCAGATGCAGCACCAGCCAATACTGCTAAAAAGGGACGTGGAGGTCGTGTCTTATCGTCACTTACGGGCATATTTGCCCAGAGCAACATCGCTAAAGGGACTATGCCGTACAGAGCGCACAAAGCACCTTCATGGCCCCAGCGACTTTGTTGAATATGCCAAGGGTTTAACGCTAAAAGACCCGCAGCAAACAAGCCGACACTGGTACCAAATAATCTTTTGCCTACAAGAAAAATCAACAGGACAGTGAACACACCACCAACTATTGACGGCAGTCGCGTGGTAAATATATTCAGTCCGCCGATAGCTTGAAATGGTAATAATAAATAAATGTATAATGTTGTGCGATTACCGCCAAGACCATGTGTATAGAAAACAGGCCAAGATTGGCCGACCTGGTCCTTACCGGTTTTAAGCAGGCAGTATGCATTCCAGGCATTTCCCGCTTCATCCTGATTCAATCCAGGCGGCGATAAGCCAAAATTAACCAACCGAAGAAACGCTGCAAGCAATAGGATGGAAAGCAAAATCACCACAACCAGAGGACGAAGTGGAATACCACAAAATTTTTGCATTGAACCTTGCTCAGAATCAACCATGAGTGAAATCTACTTGTCCAGTACCACAATGTCAATACAAAAGGGTCAAAGACGATACCTGACTGGCTCTTGTTACACGTTTGATAGATTCGAATATTTGTTTGACGGGAAAGGACAGTAAGCTATAATGCGGAGGTTCACTAGGGGTGGTTTGCCAAAAGGCGAATCTGAGAAAAAACCCTCTGAACCTGATCAGGACAACCGCTGAAGCCCGCGGATGTACCTGCGTAGGAAAGTGATTTGAATTTGCTAAAATCCGAAAGACGGAAACCGAATCGCTTCCTATGAAGCGATTTTTTTATTCTAAATAAGGAACTACGAACGAATGGCAACACAATTACAAACCGCCCAAACTGGAACAATTACCGACCAAATCAGAGCTGTTGCTAAAATTGAAAATCTTGATGCGGAGTTTGTAAGGTCCCAGCTTGCTGCAGGTCGATTAGTAATACCCGCTAACAAGCTGCACATAAAAACCAACTTAGTACCGGCTGGTATAGGTCGGGCGCTCACTACAAAAGTAAACGCGAATATCGGCACAAGCAGTGCCAGTTCTTCAGTGGAAAACGAAATTGATAAAATGAACGTAGCATTGGCTGCCGGTGCCGACGCAATTATGGATTTAAGCACAGGCATTAACCTTGATGATACACGTCAGAAGTTACTGAATAGATGCCCGGTACCTTTCGGAACCGTACCCATTTATCAGGTCATAATAGGCAGAGAGGTCGAGGACATAGACAGAAAAACGATTCTCGACGTCGTTGAAAAACAAGCGAAACAAGGCGTAGACTTTTTCACCATTCACGCAGGTCTGTTAAAGGAGCATCTACCGTTACTCGAAAAAAGAGTCGCAGGTATTGTCAGTAGAGGCGGCGCGCTGTTGGCCAAATGGATGCTTTATCACAATAAGCAAAATCTGATGTATGAGATGTTCGACGATTTATGTGACATAATGGTCGAATACGATGTTTGCTTTTCTCTCGGTGATGGACTTCGGCCAGGCGCAATCGCAGACGCCACCGACGAAGCTCAAATTGCGGAATTAAGAACACTGGGGGAACTGACCCAAAGGGCATGGGAAAAAGGCTGTCAGGTCATGGTAGAAGGTCCGGGCCACGTTCCGTTTAATCAGATACAGCATAACATGGAAATCCAGCAGGAAATTTGTCACGGTGCCCCATTCTATGTACTGGGCCCGATCGTAACCGATATAGCTGCCGGTTATGACCACATAACATCAGCAATTGGTGGAACCGCTGCTGCTTTTTACGGCGCATCGTTTTTGTGTTATGTCACACCGAGAGAACATCTGGGTCTGCCCACAATCGATGATGTTCGGGACGGCGTTATTGCAGCAAAAATTGCGGGACACGCAGCGGATATCGCTCTCGGCTTGAAAGGTGTCTCCGATAGAGATAGACAACTGAGTATCGCCCGGACAAATTTAGACTGGGAAACACATCTATCCAAATCACTCGACCCGCAAACAGCGGAAAGAATGCATCGCGAGGCTTGCAAAGAAATGGGAAGCGACGAATCACCATCCGCAGATTATTGCTCTATGTGCGGAAAGGCGTGGTGCAGCATTAGAACAAACAAAGAAATTCGAGAAATGACAAAGCATCAACAGCAGCCGACATCCAGCTGACAGATGCAGGTAAAAATTATGTTTTCATCGAATCCAATTGGATAAAAGCCACCGGAAGAAAAATAAATATCGGCAACCAGGCCCAAAATTCCGGCATCACTCTGTCAAAAATAACTTCCGTAGCTAACATTTTGCATATAAAGATTGTAATAAAGCATGTCGCTGTAGTAGCAAAGCTAATTATGATTGCCGACTTCATCGCCTTCGGGTCACGGCAAACCAAAATCGGAAGAGATACCATAAGCATTACCAAATTGATAATTGGTTCGGTAATACGAAAGTGCTTCTGGCTATAAAGCTGCGCCAGGTCTTTGACTTTTGTTTTTTGCACAGCAAGCGCCGCCAACTGTCTGGAGCTAAGCAGTGTTTTGTACCTTGCCTTACTCCTTACCGGTATATCTTTTGGAGTAAGGTCGCTGGAATAATAAGTAATCAATCCAGCGAATTCAATAGAGTCCTTTTTAATCAATCGGCCGTTAATCAAATCCCAGCCGCTGGTTTCGGGATTGTAAACCGCCTTTTCAGCTGATATTCGGCCTACCACTTCCCAAACACCGGCGATATCCGTCCTGCGGCGTACGAGTATGGTCGGGTCATACATTGTCGATTCTTCCACATCAAATTTCTGAGAGCAAATCAGCGAACCATTTCCATCGCTAATGAACCTTACATCATAAGTTTCCTGTCCCGGAACGACATCGTGGCTACGAACAAGTTTGTCGCTTATTGGAGGTATTAAAAACTCCTGGTCAATTATCAATACACCTGTTAATAGCAGCGCCAAAAATATTATTGGTGCAATGACCCGTTTCAAACTAACTCCAGAAGCCATTATCGCTACGAGTTCGTTTGAACGAATCATTTTACCAAGTGAAAAGGCAGCTGCAACCACAGTTATCATCCCTGCAAAATCGCGAAAGTAAAGTGTGGTGCGCAAACCATAAAAGCTAAAGATGTTCCCAATGACAGCCCAGGTACTAAGCTCGGCATGTTCAGTAAATTCGTCAAGATTAACGAATAAATCGATAACTATCGTCAAACCTATGAGCACGCAAAAAGCGATGGCATAGCCTATTAAGAAATTCTTTACAACATATCTGTCTAATATCTTCATGCTTTAGTTCGCCAACAATTTACGATATATTATCACAGCTAAAAAAGTCAGAATGACAAGACCCATCCACATTAACATTATGCCAGAAACGGCTTGCGAACCGAGATTCTTGGTGATGTTTTTGCCCATCATTATGCACACTATTAGAATTGTAGCAGGCATTGCACTTACGCCGAAAGCACTAAGCAAATGCCCGCCTTTTTTAATAATTCCCAAACCGATACCAATCATTATCAGCGGCACGCAACCTATTCCAAATACAAGCCTGGAATGTACTTCAGCCTTTATTCCAACCAATGTTTTTTGTATTTTCTTTCGCAGCTCATTTTGCAACGCTACCAACCTTTGACTCGGTTCATTTTCCAGCCCTGCTGCAGTTGAAGTCGGGCTAATGCTTTCCAAAACATTTTCAGTTGTAAATTTGTTTGTAACGGTTTGCGGCAAAATCAAGCCACGAATAACCTCTCGCACTGCCAGACCTTGCGAACCATCGAACTTTTGCCACTCAGGACTGTAAATTTCCATTGTCAATGTCGGCGCAAGTTCATCACCTTCGACGTGCAACATAGCCTTTGCGGCACGAAACGTTCGCAAAGGTTGCTTGTCCTCTTGGTCGGATTCAACAATCACAATTCCACCGGACAGAAGCACTTTCTTTTCATCTTGCGCCTCACAACTATTAGCGGTAAATTCGATAAAATTTTGACCGCTATGTAATTTATAGAAACCATTAACATCGACAGGTATTTTTTGTGCAATATCATGCTTAGGGATTTCGGCTATTTTCGCAGCGATATCCTGAGCCAACAGTTCAGCCGTAAATTGCGCATAAATTTCGCGAGCCAGTCCCTCAATCGGATAGAACCTCATCGGGTCAACTTTAATTTTCTTGATTTCATCAATCTTTTTAAATTTTATACTGTCACCCATTAGAGAAGGAAATGGTGCTGTCACCGGCATCCACTTCGCAAAGAACCCGCCTTCATCTTCGGTACTCATTTGATATGTGTTATAGGCAACTATTCTTACTTCATTAAATCTTTCATGCGGATTGAAGTTGACGTTTGCGCTGTCGGCCGTAGTAATCTTTTTTATTTTGCCATCCTTCATCTCTGCAATAACCACACCTAAAAGCGTATCATTTTTT
>JAGLSU010000081.1 GCA_023135935.1 Planctomycetota bacterium | reverse complement strand
GAGCCGGTATGCCGCTTGTGCCTGCTCTGTCGGCTTTAGTCGAACAATTACAAGGGGTCACCAAACCGGAGATTATGCAGCAAGTTGCTGACAGCGTTAATGCGGGAAGCACGCTTGCCGATGCACTTAAAAAACATCCGAGCGTTTTTTCGAGCCTGTTTGTCAATATGGTGGCGGCAGGGGAAATGAGCGGGACCCTGGAAGATGTCCTCCTGCGACTGGCGGAAATGCTGGAAAAACGTATTAACCTTACGGGAAAGGTTAAATCTGCTATTGCATATCCCGCAATGATGGTTGTTGTTGCGATTGGAGTTGTGATTTTCCTCTTGTCTTTTGTGGTTCCAAGCATAACGGAAATATTCCTTGAAATGAATCGCGCTCTCCCTTGGCCAACGAGACTGCTTATCTCAACAAGCGCCTTTATGAAAACATATTTGTTGCTGATTGCTATTATCGTTTGTGCAGGTTTTTGCGGAATCAGATTTTGGCTGCGAACCAAAGAAGGTAGATTATTCGTGGACCGCTGGAAATTAAAGCTGCCTGTTTTTGGCAGGCTTTTTCTCAAATTAGAAATAGCACGTCTGACCAGAACATTAGGGGTACTTCTTACCAGCGGTATTCCTGTACTTAGAGCATTGGGAAGTGCAAAAGAAGTGGTTAAAAACAGCTTCATTGCAGATGCCCTGGATTCTGTAAAAGATTTGGTCAGCAGGGGGGATAATATCGCTATCGCAATAAGGAAAACCGGATTGTTTCCTCCTATTGTATTTCACATCATAGCTACAGGTCAAATCAGCGGCAGTATAGAAGCCGCTCTTATTGATATTGCCGATATGTATGACGGCGAGGTTGACAAAGACGCTAAGACGCTTGTTTCACTGCTTGAGCCTGCCATACTTATTATTATGGGTGCTATTATTGGTTTTATAGTGATGGCGGTTTTGCTGCCGATATTTGAAATAAATCAGGCTTTTTAGTGGAGTTCTGTAAGATGAGAAAAAACAGACGGTTCCTTACGCTATTAAAAGGTTTCACCTTGATTGAACTTATGATTGTAATTGTAATCCTGGGGCTCTTGTCTACCATAATTATGCCAAGGATATTAAGCAGGCCGGAACAGGCGCGAAGAATGAAAGCCAAAGTTGATATACGTAATATCGAGTCATCGCTGGCCTTATTCAAAACCGATACCGGTCGCTTTCCTACCACTTCTGAAGGCCTTCAGATTCTTGTCTCAGACCCTGGCATAAAAGGATATAACCCTGATGCTTATCTCGACAAGATACCTTTGGACCCCTGGGATAATAAATACATCTACCTTTCTCCGGGGACTCATAGAAAAGATTACGAATTGGAATCTTACGGTAAAGATGGTGAGGATGGTGGTACGGAATATAACGCTGACATTGAAAGCTGGAATCTTGATGAGTAACAACCATATCAAACCAGAAAGTGGGAACATCTCCTTCAGAGGAGCATCGATAGGAGCGTTTACTTTCGTGGAAGTGATTATTGCTCTTGCGATTGTCTCAATTTCTCTACTGGGTTTGATAAGGCTGCATATTATCAATATTAATATGACTGAATCGGCGGGAATAACTTCTCAAGCTACTCTTTTAGCACAGGAGAAAATAGCAGAAACATTTGCCGCCGGCTATCCAAACCAGAAAAGTAATCGTGGTATCGTCCAAAATGACGCCTTGTGCTTTAACTGGCAAACTGAAGTGACAGACCTGCACTTGCCGCAATTGGATGAGACGCGAATCTGCGGATTAAGAAAAATCTCAGTAGATATCAACTGGAAACAGGGTATCCACCAAAAACATCTGCGGATGTCAACTTATATTGCGGACAGGAAACTACAATGAAGACCAGATACCGGAAAAATGGCTTCACACTGATTGAGATTCTTGTGGCTGCAACAATAATCCTGAGTATTCTCTCTTTTGTTTACGGTACGTATTTTGCAATATCAAAATCTACTCGAGCTACCAGAGCTAAACTGACACTATCGCAACAGACGCAAAAAGTGCTGAGCCAACTCGCTCGGCAAATACGCTGTTCGTATGCCTATGCAGTTAGTGATTCTGCGTACGCAACCAAATCAGTTTCTGAACGAAAAGAGAGAAGAACTCAGAATAATCCCGACTTTTTTTCCGGTTGTACGGATAATCCAAGTGAAGAAATTTTGCATTTGATAACCACCAACAGGTTTGACATGTCGCAGAACTCGACAGGTGGTCTGTTTGACGTTACCTACAGATTTGATAAAAGCGAAGGTCAACTTTATTTAAGCCAAAAAAGATTTGTTGGCACAACTAAAAATACGGCCGAAAAAAAACTGTGGCAGCCAATTGCAGAAAACATCCAATCATTTGAGTTGGAATTTTTTGATGGGAAGCAATGGTTAAACAAATGGACTTTTAAGGACAGGAAAAAACTGCCGAATGCAGTAAAAATTGATATTACCTTTAGGGACCAAACCGGTCGTATATACGGATGCAGCACTGTTGCGTATATATATTGCCGTACAGATTATGGTCGTCAAACACAATTGAGCAAATTAATGGTAACTAAAAACAGATGACGTCAAAACGAGAAAAAACGCAGCAAAATGGATTTGTACTTGTTGTTGTCCTGTGTATGGTCATTATGTTGGCCATTATACTGTTTGGCTTTAATACTGAATCCCGTATGAACCTGCGAGCTGTCGATGATTATAAAAAATCCGAACAGGCACTTAATTGTGCAAGAGCAGGGCTCAATATCGCAATAGCAGCTATCGGGAGCACTCCTGATATTCACACAAACAAAACATTACAGAGTTCCCTTTTAGAAGAAAAGACTTTTGATGTTGCTAATGGGACCTGTTCGATAACTGTTATCGAAGAAAGCGGCAAATTGAATATCAATCTTCTCAAAGACAAAAATGGCAAGCTAAATCGCACCAGAACCGATCAACTGCTTCGGCTTATTGACCTGCTCAATCGGCAGCATCCTGCTCGTTCTCGTATTAGCTATGGCCTGGTACCATCAATTATTGATTGGATAGATAATGATACTCAGGTTACATATCTGTCCTTTATAAAACACCAAAATTCGGGAGCGGAGTCAAGTTACTATAGCAGGTTAGCCCCACCTTACAAATGCGAGAACAAGCCGCTGCGTACAATCGAAGAGCTTCTTCTTGTCAAAGCAGTAACGCCGCAAGTCTTTGAGTCTATATGTGATTATGTAACAGTTTACGGTGATGGAAAGATTAACATTAATTACGCGCCAAAGCTTGTGCTTGAGAGTGTATCGGAAAAAATATATCCTGCTCTGGCTCAGACGATTATCGACCGGCGAAAATTCAAACCGTTTGGCAGTATCACAGAACTGCGTGATGTGCCGGGAATGACGGATAGTATCTATTACGCGATTAAAAGTGTCGCTACTGTCGGTACAGCAGGCCAATACTATTATGTTACATCACGTGGAAATGTTGACCACCTCGGCCGTACAATAATTGCAGTACTTAGAAAAAATGTGAAAGATAAAAAAATTGAGATAGTTTTATACAAAGAATGTTAATGACGTGCAAATACAATATTTTCATAAAAAGTTCAAAGACAAAATAATGATTAAGCGGTGTATTGGTATAGATATTGGTCCTTCGCATTTGCGAGCGGTGCAGCTTTCGCAAACAGATGGGCAGTTGCAGCTTGAAAGAGTCTTCAGCGTGCAGATGCGCAGAAATACAGATTCGCCGCCGGAAATACTTAAAACACTGATTAAGCAACAGGACTTTGATGGACATGCAGATGTAGCGATTTCAATGCCGAATGATGCGGTTTTCTTTCGCAGTTTTGAAAGTGATTCTGCCGAAGCTGAACAAACGCAAGGGCTCAATAAATTTACATTAGAACATAACTTCCCGGTACCAGCGGATGAAATCGTCGCTCAGGAATGTTCACGCCGCCAACTGCCGGACGAAAAATGCTCCGTTCTTATTGCAGCAGCTACGAGAACATCGCTGCGTGAAAGATTAAACCTTTTTACCAGTGCCAGGATACATCCTAAATTGGCAGAGGCAGCGATTTTTGCTGTTCATTCTACAATTGCGGTCAATCACCCCGAAGTCAGGGTTGGTGTTGCCATTATTGCGTATATAGATGAATCTCATCTTACTTTGGCAGTTACCCAGGACAACAACATTCTAATCGTCAGAAATATTCCGATTGCTTTTGCTTCCAAGAACAATGTTGATGAGCAGCTTGCCAAGTTATTATCACGCGAAGCAGAAATTACCCGGAGAAAAGTGTTCGGAGCTGAAATTGAGCAAGGCTGTAAAATTTACGTAGCAGCGGCAGGCGGGAACTTCGATGGTCTTAAAGCAATTCTTAAAAAAAATCTGAACAGCCAAATGGTTATTGTTAATCCATATGCTGAGATAAAAAATCCTTCGGAATACAACAATGACCCTGCCATATGTGTTGCTGAAGGTCTTGCCTTGAGGCTGTTGGCACCTGGGGAAACTACAGGTATTAATTTTCTTGACGCAGATAACTGCAATATAAAGCCCGCATTAGACTTGAAAAAAGAGCTTGTAATTTGTGTGATGCTTGCTGCTGCCATTGCCGCCGTATCATTAAGCGGTCTGTTTATGCGGTTGTCACACTTAGAGGCAAAATATGCCCGGGTAAAAAATGAAATCAGAGAAGTTTTTCAGCACACGTTACCCGAAGAGACAAATATGGTAAGTCCGGTTGCTCAATTGGAACAAAAGCTAAAAGCTTTGCGAAAGGATTACCGGCTTTTCACTTCTTTCTGTCCGACCAGCTTGTCGCTGCTTGAAGTGCTTCATTGTATAACTGTAAACACTCCTCAGCAGAAAAATGCTAAAATTGACAATCTTTTCATAGCTGCTGAGGCTATTCGCTTAAGCGGGTCCTGCAATTCATTCGAATCAGTGTATGAATGGCAGCGGTTTTTACAAAAAGTTCCTGAGTTTGCCGTTGTTGACGTGCAGGATGCGCAAAGAGAGCCCGAAAGTGGTGACGTATACTTTACTATGCTGATATCTTCAGTACAACCTGTGGTAATATCGGAGCAAAATTGATGCGTTTAATGCGAAGAGAAAAATTGCTGACTGTTGTTTTAGTTATCTTTGTAGCAGTCTGTGGGTTGGTTGTATTTGCGGTCAGACCTGCTATTGACAGAGTCGGGACTCTTACTCGGGTAATCCCTGAAAGGCAGAGCGAACTTGAGGTACTTCATGCAAAGGCCAGCGAATATATTGCTTTGCGTGATGGTCTCGAAACTTTAAATACAAAAATCGCCTCACAGAAAAAAACATTTGAACTGTTGCCATTTTTAGAATCATTAATACGGGAAAGCGGCCTTGCAAAAAAGGTTGCCACAATGAAACAGCAGGTGTCGCGACTTGAGCCAAACCACAGTGAGACAATCGTGGAAATAGAACTGCAGAATCTGACACTCAGCCAGCTTGTTAATTTTCTCTGGAAGGTGGAGTCATCAAAGGTCTTGGCAAGAACCAAAAGCCTCTACATCAAAAAGAACCTGACAAACACGAACATGCTCGATTCACTCATCGAAGTACATAATCTCAAATTAGTCCGAAACTGACACATTTACGTCTATACAATTCGGTTGCAGCATGCCCTCCCGACCGGCCTATGCATTAATCGATGCCATCACTCCAATCGCGGTAACAGCCAATAAAGAACAACAGGTTTTAACTGGTGGCTTTTTACTTTGTAAAGCAATGGAATTGTTCGATAAGTGATTTCGTGTATTTGCCGACGGTGCCATCGCTGATTTGTTGGCCGTCAAATTTCATTACCGGCACAATATCTTTAGTAGTTACAGCTATGAAAAGTTCATCTGCGGTTTTGGCCTGCTGCGGGGTAAGTGATTTTTCGGCTATTTTTAAGCCGATTGCTTCAGCTGCTTTGAGTACGTATTTACGTGTAATCGAGGGCAGGATATTAGATGTGAGCGGGGTGGTCTGTAATGTTTTGTCGAGAATCGCAAAAAACGCCGAGCCCGCACCTTCGGTTATCAAGCCGGCATCATCTACAAATATCGCTTCATCACAGCCTTTCTTTTCAGCATCGAGTCGAGCGAGAACATTGGGCAGTAAATTCAGAGACTTTATATCACATCTTTTCCATCGCCAGTCAGGATGGGTTGATACTGCGATGCCTTTGGGTTTTGCTTGAGTGTCATTAGGAAGTTCCGTGACAGTCAGAAAAAAATTAGGCTCCAGGTCGGTTTGGGCAATATGATTTCGCGGTGCTGAACCCCTGGTAATATGAAAGTATATTTTGGCATTGGGGATGTTTGCTGCCTCAAAGGCTTTTTGAATGCGAGAACGAATTATATCAATGTCTACATGAGTTATTTCAATCGCAGATAGACTGTTGCTGAATCTTTGGAGGTGCTCATCGAGGGCGAAAATTTTACCGTTGTAACTTCGCGCCACTTCATAGACACCATCGCCGAAAAAGGTGCCGCGGTCGAGATAAGCCGGCTCGAGTTCATCGAGCGGTACGATTTTGTCTTGTATTATTGCTATCTGCATAAATTCGCCCCGAAAAGTATCGATGGTGGGATTTTAACTTCATATTCGATAATAGGATAGAAAAATATCTGATAATTTGCTTTACAAAGAAGAATTTAGCCCTTAAAATACCGCACTTATTCGAAATTCAGGTATAGAACAGGGAGTTTTTTAAATGTATGCAGTTATTGAACAAGGCGGCAAGCAGTATAAGGTAGCGGACGGTGACACTATAGATATCGAGTTAACCGAGGTTTCGCCTGATGCTAAGACTATCGAATTGGACAAGGTTTTGTTCATAAGTGATGGCGAAAAGGTCAAAGTTGGCACGCCGTATCTCGAGGGAGCCAAGGTCATAGCTTCGTTTAAGACTACTGCCGAAGACGCGGTCATTAAGGGCAAAAAGCTTTATCCAATGCATTTTCGCAGACGTAAAGACAGCAGGAGACGTATTGGGCATCGCCAGAAATATCTACAGGTAATGATTGACAAGATAGAAGCGTAAAAACAGAGATAAGTTATTCGTGAATGATTTTTTCGGCTCGGTCGCGCCACGCGGTCGAGCCGTTTTTAATAAAGTAATCGAACGAATTGTCATCGACCAACTGTCCCAAAAGGGCTTTACGATTGCTGGGGTCGGGTAGTTCCTTGATGATTCTTTCGCGAAGTATCTCCAGTTCAGCCAAAAATTCCCCGTGTTTATCGCCGAAGATTTTCTCTAATTTTTTTCTCAAGTGGCCAGCATAGGCAGGGCAGTTGCCTTCGGTGCCAATAGCTATTTGCAAGTGGCCGCGTTTTACTACGGCGGGGACAAAAAAGTCACAAAGCTCCGGATGGTCAACTACGTTGCATAAAATCTCCAACTCCTGACAATCTTTGTATATCCTGTTATTGAGTTCGGATTTATTTGTCGCAGCGATGACGAGTACTGCGCCGGTGATATATTCTTTAGAATACTTGGATTTTATTAGCTTGGCGTCGGTGCCACGGCAGATGTTTGTTAATATATCATCGATTGTGTCAGCTACGACTATCAGCCGAGCTCCCGCATCCAGCAGAGATTGAGCTTTTCGTATCGCTACGACTCCGGCACCTACAACAACAACTCGGCGACCAGCCAGTTCGACAAATATAGGGTATTTGGCCATGACAACATTATTATATCACAGCTCTATCGATAGCAATGTTTAAATGAAAAATAGCACGATTGTTTGAGTCTAAAAGTCGGAAACGGCAGCAAGTAATACTGGCTTTGGGGCTGTTTTTGTAGTATATAAAAGAATATGGATGAAATAAAAAAACTGATATCCCCACTTACCGAAGAAGCTATACATGGGCTGAAGGTTGGCGATGAAGTCTCTTTGAGTGGTGTGGTCTATACTGCTCGTGATATGGCTCATAAGAGGTTGTGCGAAGCGATGGAGTCAGGAACGCAACTACCCATAGAACTCGAAGGGGCAGTTATTTATTTTCTTGGTCCGAGTCCTGCCCGACCTGGACAGGTAATCGGGGCCGCTGGACCTACCACATCATCAAGAATGGATGCTTTTAGCCCTCGACTTATAGCTGGTGGTCTTAAAGCGATGATTGGAAAGGGATATCGAGGTGATGAGGTCAGGCAAGCCCTTAAAAACTATGGGGCGGTTCATCTGGTTACTATTGGCGGAGCGGGGGCATTTTTAAGTAAACATATTGTATCAGCGGAGATAGTTGCCTATGATGACCTGGGGACAGAAGCTATAAGAAAACTGGAGGTTGTTGATTTTCCTGCTGTTGTTGCGTATGATTCTTATGGAGATAGTATTTATAAATAAGGAGCTACGCAATTGAAAGTTGCTTTACTTGGTTTATTACAATCTGGCAAGAGTACTATTCTGTCGAGTTTAAGCGGCAAGGCGATTCCGCCGATTGGCTCAGTTGCTATTGAAGAGGCGACTGTAGCGGTCATTGACGAAAGACTTGATTGGTTAACGCAGTATTACAAGCCCAAAAAGACTGTCCACGCTACCATTGATTGCCTTGATTTGCCGGGTTTTAGTTTCACCGATGAGCATGGTCGAGCAGCGGCGAGGCGGCTGATTAATCAGATAAGAACAGTTGAATTACTTGTCCTGGTGGTGCGGGCTTTTGAAAACTCGGCGATACCGCCTTATAAAAATAGCGTTAATCCAGCCAGAGACCTGGAAGAGTTGAAAACAGAATTACTGCTTGCTGATTTGGAACTTGTAACTACCCGAATAGAAAGACTCGAAAAGCAAATCAATAAACCAACCAAAACACAGTCACATGATAAGGCAGAGTTGGCATTACAAAAGAAGCTGCAGGAGGCAATAGAATCAGAAAAACCGATTAGTTCGGTTATCGATAATGACATTGAACTTGAGTTAATAAAATCGCTTGGCTTTTTGACTTTAAGGCCGATGGTAGTAGCGTTGAACATTGGCGAGAACCAGTTGGACGAGGAATTTGATTTTGCCGGTGTGGTTGATGATTCTGTGCCTGTCATTAAAATTTGTGCTGAACTGGAGTATGAGCTTTCGAAGTTAGATTCCGACAGTAGAACCGAATTCATGGCGGATTTTGGCCTTAAACAGTCCGCTGCGAGCCAATTTACCAACAGTTGTTATTCGGCTTTGGGGCTGATAAGTTTTTTAACAGTTGGTTCCGATGAGGTACGGGCTTGGCCTATCAAGCGTGATACTGTTGCACTTGATGCAGCGGGCAAAGTGCATACTGATATAAAGCGGGGTTTCATAAAAGCTGAGACTATCAGTTATGAGGATTTAAAAGAACTTGGCGATGAAAAAGCAGTTAAAGCTGCCGGCAAGGTTCGACTCGAAGGTAAGGGCTATATCGTTCAAGATGGTGATATAATTGATTACCGATTTAATGTTTGAAATTGGATTTTGAAATTGTGATAAAAGCAAGTATCGTCAGTATCGGCAATGAAATTCTCAGCGGTCAAACAGTAGACACTAATGCTGCATATCTAAGTGACAGATTGCTTACAATCTGTATGCCTGTTGCCAGTTCTTATACGGTTGCGGACGATATAGATTTAATTGTACGGTCATTGAAGTTGGCCGGCGATGAAGCAGATGTAGTATTGGCGACAGGGGGGCTTGGGCCGACAGATGATGATTTGACTCGGCAGGCATTTGCGAAATTACTCGGTGTCCAGTTGCAATTGCAGGATGACCTTCTACAAAAGATACAGGATTTTTTTGCCAGCCGAAATTCAAAGATGCCAGACAAGTGTAAGATTCAAGCACATATGCCAGCAGGGGCAAAAGTCCTTGCAAACAACCTTGGTACGGCACCGGGTATTATAACTTGGAAAGATGAAACTGTTTTCGTTGCTATGCCCGGCGTGCCGTCGGAAATGAAACAAATGTTTGAAGAGTCGGTACTGCCGGAGCTAAAGAAACTCACCGCTGGACAAGCTGTGGTGATACAGAAACTAAAATGTTTTGGGACGGGTGAATCGAATATTGCTGAGTTGCTCGGGAATCTCCTGGAACGCGGCAGGAACCCGCTAATTAACTGTACAGCCGAAAACGGTACGATTACCCTGCATATCATTGCGACAGCAAAAGATAAGGATAAAGCACAACAAATGGTTGAAAACAGCGAAAAGTTGTTGCGAAACAAACTTGGAAAGCTGGTATATGGTACCGGCGAACAAACTTTAGCAGAAGTAGTGGGTAAGAAATTGATTCAGCAGAAAAAAACTATCGCAATAGTTGAATCGTGCACGGGTGGTAATTTGTCAAAACTGCTTACAGATGTCCCCGGAGCGAGCCAATATTTTTCGCATGGTTGGGTGACTTATAGTAACAGTGCTAAGACGGACGAAGTTGGTGTCCCATCCGATTTGATTGTAGAACATGGAGCAGTTAGTAGTCAGGTGGCAGAGGCTATGGCGCGAGGTGCTCTTAAAAGGGCGAGAACGGATTTTGCCGTTAGCATAACCGGTATAGCAGGACCAACCGGAGGTAGTGAACAAAAACCTGTTGGCTTAGTATACATCAGCGTATGTTCCGATAATAAATGTGATACCGAACGATTCATTTTTTCTCATGGTAGAAATTCCATGCGATGCCGCGCAGCAAAAACAGCGCTAAACATGCTCCGGTTGAGGTGTAAATTTGACTAACAATGTTAATAATGTTATAATGGGTGTTGCCGAAGGTGGCAATATGGGTAATTTGATATGGCTAAGAAGCGAAAACATTTAGGTGAGATACTCTACAAAGCCGGACTGGTAGAGAAGGAAGCGATTATCAAGGCGATAAAGACTTCGAAGACCAGCAACAAACGGGTCGGCCAAATATTGGTCGAATCGGGGCTAATTGATGAAGAGACTCTAACTAAGGCAATTGCTAAGCAATTTGGCTTGGAGTATATAGATTTAGATAAGACTAACATTCCATCGGAAGCAGCGGACCTTATTTCTGAGGACCTCGTAAAAAGGCATAATATTCTGCCGCTTGGCAAGAGTGACGGCAAATTAAAGTTGATTATTAGTGACCCGGCAGATTTAGATACAATGGATGCGATTCGGTTTCGTTTGAATACCGAGTTGGAATGTTGTCTGGCAAGTCCTTCAAAAATTCACTCCTACATCCAGGACGTCTACAGCAAGGTGGAAAAGGAAGAAGATGACAAACTAAAGCATAGTATTGATGCGACGGCTGCTGAACTTACCGAAGCCGGTCACGAGCTACAAGCAGAAGTCATTCGCGCTGAAGCTGCGGGCGATTCGGATGATGGTCCTATTGTTAAACTGGTAAATCTCATAATTGACAATGCCTATCATGTTCGTGCCAGTGATATTCATATAGAGCCAATGGCTGACAGGGTACGCATAAGATATCGTGTTGACGGTGTTTGTTTGGAAAAAGATAATATCCCGAAAAACATGCAGTCCCGATTAATGACTCGTTTGAAAATTCTTTCCGGTATGGATATTGCCGAAAGGAGATTGCCGCAGGACGGACGTATCAAGCGTAATATTGCAGGCCAGGATATTGATTTCCGTGTTTCGGCTTTGCCGGGCTATCATGGAGAAAGCGTGGTATTGCGAATTTTACGCCCCGACGCAGTCAATATCGGTATCCAGTCATTGGGGTTCGAATCTGATGACTATGAGCGGTTTCAGAAGATAATCAAAAGGCCCAATGGAATATTTTTGGTGACGGGCCCGACGGGTAGCGGTAAAACCACAACGTTATATGCGGCCTTACAGGAACTTAATACGCCGGATAAGAAAATCATTACGGCTGAGGACCCGGTAGAATATAACTTTGATGGGATGAATCAGTGTCAGATTAGAGATGAAATCGAATTGACATTCGATAAGATTCTAAGGGCAATGCTTCGACAGGCCCCTAATATCATTCTTGTTGGTGAAATTCGAGATGGTATCGTTGCGGATATCGCAATTCAGGCGGCCCTTACGGGACATTTAGTTTTTAGCACTCTGCATACCAATGATGCTCCCAGTGCGATTACGCGTCTGATAGATATGGGCGTTAAGCCGTTTCTCGTGGCCAGTTCGATACAAGCTATTATGGCCCAGAGACTCTTAAGAGTTATTTGTAAGAATTGCAAAGTAGTTGATGAGAATCCTGACCCTCACTCTTTAAGACTGCTTGATATTACCCCCGACGATTTGAAGGGTAAAACCATTCACAAAGGAGCCGGATGCACTCAGTGTCAAAATACGGGTTTCAAAGGCCGAATTGCTGCATTTGAAATGGTAGAACTCAACAACGAGATAAGAGAGTTAGCCTTTGTAAAAGCACCAACTACTGAACTGAGGAAAGCAGCTCGTGCAAGTGGAATGAGAACTTTGATGGAAGATGGCAAACTTAAGATATTCAAAGGAATAACTACGCCGCAAGAGGTTGCTAAACTTTCACAAGCAGAAGGGGTGCTGCAAAAATAAGTATTAGGTTATTAAGGATTACGAAATGGCAACAGTTAATATGGATAGGTTATTGCAGGCCTGTATTACCCAGGGAGCTTCGGATATACATCTTGTTACAAATCGGGCGCCGGTATTGCGGTTAGATGGTCAACTTAGGTCCTTGGAAACGAAAATTCTTGGGCCAGATGACACAGTGGCTTTAATGAAAAGCATTACTCCTGAGAGAAATCAACAGGAACTTCAGGAAGAAGGTGGTACAGACTTTGGTTTTGCTTTTGGTGACGAGGCGAGATTTCGTGTGGCTATCTTTAAGCAGAAGGGCAATGTTTCGCTGGTTCTTCGTCTGATACCAACAAAAATTTTGAGTTTTGATCAAATAGGTTTGCCGAAGATATGTGCGGCTTTATGCCGCAGGCCGAGAGGAATGTTTCTGGTTACCGGGCCTACCGGTTCGGGCAAGACGACCACTTTAGCGGCTATGGTGAATTATATTAACGAAAACTTTGACAGGCATATTGTGACCGTCGAAGAGCCGATAGAATATTACCATAATCATAAAATGTCTGTTATCAACCAGCGCGAAGTTGGCGTTGATGTCCCGAGTTTCTCCGAGGCCCTAAGGCGTGTTTTGAGACAGGACCCGGATGTGATTATGGTCGGAGAATTGCGAGATTTGGAGACAATTGAAGCAGCAGTAAGGGCTGCTGAGACGGGCCACTTGGTATTCAGTACTTTGCATACGACAAGTGCTTCTGGTACTATTACCCGAATAATAGATGTGTTTCCTCCTGACCAGCAGGAGCAGATTCGCACACAATTAAGCAGTAATTTAATGGCTGTTCTTAGCCAGGCCCTTTGTCCTTTAGCCACTGGTAAGGGTAGAGTTGCTGCCTATGAATTCATGGTTGTAACACCTGCTATTGCCAACCTAATACGTGAAAATAAGGCCTACCGAATTGATTCGAGCATACAAACGGGCAAAAAATTGGGTATGCAGCTCCTTGATGAGCATCTTTGGCAGCTTTATGATTCAGGCAAGATTGTTTTGGAAGAAATGATGGCTCAGGCACGTCAGCCGGGTGCATTACAAGATAAAGCCATGACCAAAATAAGGGCTGCAAAAGGGACAAGAAAAGGAAGGGCAAAAGGCAAAGAAGCGGAAGCAGAGATGGATGAATTGGGGGATATTTTCAGAACGTAGTCAGTAGCAAATAAACATAGGGTTTTACAATAAAAAAAGTGTCAGCGCAAAAATAATTGTGGCTGGCATTTTTTTATCGGAACATCTCAAAAATAGCTTTTTCTGTGAATATGTGGCTATAAAGTATACAGCAACCATCATCCTATAGTCTTAATAACTAAATGTCTAATCCGTAATTTGTTTGCTATGAGGGTTTTAATGGTATATAATATAAATGGATTTGGACGAAGATTGGTAATAGGAAATCCTGAAGGAGAGAACAAAAATGGCAAAGGCCCTCCCTCCAATAGAACAATTGAGAAGCAGAACTCTTGGCAGAGTGCTCATAAAGATGGGAATTCTGACCAGGGACAAAGTACATGAATGCCTGAATATCCAGAAGCAGCGAAATGGGGAGGTGCAAATAGGCCAGGTATTTCTTGAGCTTGGCTTTATTGATGACAAGCAGTTGCAAATCGCATTAGCAGCCCAGCGAGGCATGGAATATATAAACCTCAATGACATGGATATTGCCCCTGATTTGGTCCAAAAAATCCCGGCACAGATGGCAAAGACATATCGCCTTATACCAATAGAATACGATAAAAAAGGAAATGAGTTGGTTGTTGCCATTGATAGTTCCGATAATTTCAGGGCAACTGATGATTTAAGTACATTAATGGGATTCAAAGTCAGTGCAAAGATAACAGACACTGATGCACTGGATAATGCGTTAACCAAGTATTATGAGGGACAGGAAGAAAAGGAAGGGATAAATGAGTTAATAGGTGAGATACAGGAAGACAGCTTACTTGCGGAGTTCGAGGGGCGAAGTCAGAGTATCGACCTGGATGAATTAAAAGAACTGTCCGAATCAAATCCCGTCAAAAAGCTATTGAACCTGGTTTTGTTACAGGCAATTCGCGATAAGGCCTCGGATATTCATTTTGAGCCGTTCGAAAACGAATACAAAATGCGATATCGTATTGATGGTGTACTCTATGAAATGATTCCTCCGCCAAAACATATCGCTGCAGCTCTTAGCTCACGTATAAAAGTTATGGCGGATTTGGATATTGCAGAGAGGCGTTTACCTCAGGATGGTCGTATTTCGCTGACCGTCCAGGGTAAACCGGTTGATTTGCGTGTTAGTATTTTACCTACGATGTTTGGGGAAAGCGTTGTGCTTCGTGTTCTTGATAGAAGTCAAATCAACCTGGATTTGGAGGTAATGGGATTCACACCAGATGACCTTGACCTGGTGCGGCAACTCATTCGCAAGCCCAATGGTATTATTATCGTTACGGGTCCCACCGGTTGCGGTAAGACTACTACCCTTTATTCAGCATTAGCTGAACTTAATGATATCGAAACAAAAATAATTACCACTGAAGACCCGGTTGAGTATGACATTGACGGTATTGTTCAGGTACAAATGAAAACGGATATCGGCCTAACATTCGCAAGATGTTTGCGGTCAATTTTACGACAGGACCCTGACATAGTAATGGTTGGTGAAGTTCGTGACCTCGAAACAGCACAAATTTCCGCACAGGCTTCTCTGACGGGACACTTAGTATTTACTACATTGCACACAAATGATGCGCCAAGTTCAATAGCACGACTTCTGGACCTGGGTGTCGAGCCCTTCCTCCTTACCGCCACATTGGAAGGTATTGTTGCCCAAAGATTGGTACGAAGGATATGTGAAAATTGCAAAATAGAGTTTGAGCCAACAGAATTACAATTGTTGGAGTTGTCACTTACGCCTAATGACATCAAGGGTAAAAAGTTTTGTTACGGTCAAGGCTGTGACAGATGTAACAATACCGGCTACAGAGGCCGAACAGCACTTTTCGAGATAATGATGTTTAATGACGAAATACGTGAACTGATTATGAATAATGCATCGACGAATGTTTTGCGAACAGCTAGTCAAAAAATTGGCATGAAATTATTGCGCGATAATGGTTTGACCGCAATTTACAATGGCATTACGACTATAGAAGAAGTGGTAAAAGAAACAATCATGGAAGGGTAACTGAAAATGGTCTCAAGTAGATTGGGATTTAGCAATTAGTCGTTAATGTAAGGAGGTGTTTACCGATGCCTGTTTTTCAATATGAAGCGCTGGATTCACAAGGCGTTGAGATAAAAGACGAAGTAGAGGCCCTAAGCCAAAAAGAGGCGATAAGCAAGATACGGAATTTGGGCTACTTTCCCACGAAGGTTCGTACACGTGGGGGCGGGAAAAAAACATCAAGAACTAGAAAACCAAAGGCCAGACGCGGTGCCGGTGGTAAAGTCAAAGTCAAATTTGTGACTCAATTTGCGAGGCAGCTTTCTACACTGCAAGATGCCGGATTACCCATATTGCGTTCGCTGCGTATCCTGGAAGAGCAACAAAAGGCCGGAACATTTAAGAAAGTTATTGGCTATGTTGCTGATGAAATCGAGGGTGGCGCGACACTTTCGGAAGCGATGGGCAGGTTTCCAAAGACTTTTGACCGGTTGCTCGTCAATATGGTAGCAGCGGGCGAAACTGGTGGTGTGCTGGATTTGATTTTGTCACGTGTAGCCGACTTTATGGAAAAAAGCCAGAAACTCAAAGCTCGAGTCAAAAGTGCGATGATTTATCCTATCGTTGTTTTGGGAGCGGCGTTCGGTATCGTTTTGGCACTGATGAAATTCGTAATACCTAAGTTTATCGATGTGCTCAATGAAATGTTGGAAGGTGCGAAAATGAACCCTGTGACCGAGACGGTACTTGGCATAAGCGCTTGGGTTGCCTACGATTACGGTTGGGCTATTTTGCTGGGAGTGCCATTTGGATTTATTTTCTTAGTTAGAATATTGAAGCAGTTTCGCATTTGTAGATATGTGATGGACTCTATTAACCTGAGACTGCCGATAATTGGGCCTCTTGGCAACAAGATATCAGTTACACGATGGACGAGAACATTAGGAACACTAATTAGCGCCGGTGTGCCGATATTGGATGCGATTAACGTGACACGGGAAACTGCGGGCAACGAAGTTTTTGCCAGAATGCTTAGTAACGTTCATAATTCCATCCGGCAGGGTGATAGTTTCGCCGCACCATTGAGGCAATCCAAGACTGTTGACCTGATTATTTCCAATATGGTTTCTGTTGGTGAGGAGACAGGCGACCTGGATAAGATGCTTCTAAAAATAGCTGACAACTTTGATGAACAGGTCGATGTGTTAGTCGCCTCGTTAATGTCATTGCTTGAACCTATCATGATTCTGGTGCTCGGCGGTGTCGTTATGACTATTGTTATGGCAATATTTATGCCAATGATACAACTTATTTCGGGCTTAGGTTCCATGTAAGAAAAACTAAGCAAAATAAACCAAAAAAAATAATTTAATTCGAAGGAGAATGAAATGAAGTTAACCATCAAAAAATCAAAGGACAAAGCGGCGTTTACGATTGTAGAATTGCTGACTGTTATGAGTATCGTCGTGATACTGTTCAGTTTGCTCGTGCCGTCCCTGAACATGACCAGGAAATACGCCAAAGAAGTGAAGCAAAATGTTCAGTTTCACAGCATCTCCGCTGCGATAGAGCTTTTTCACGACGATTTTCAGGGCTATCCCCCATCTGACCCTTGTGACGATTACCCTGCCGCGATGAGGCTTGCCGAAGCTATGGTAGGCCAGGACAAATTGGGTTTCCACCCGCGTTCAACATTCAAACCATATGATAACGATTTATATCCTCTCACGCTTGACCCAACTGTTCCGGCGGACAGGGATAACTTGAGAGAAAGAGAAGGTCTTTATCTGCCGCTTGATGGAGCTAATGTAGGCACACTTATGGGCTTATATGGAGAGGGTAAATTTGGTGTTCTTGGTGGTGGTGACCCGAACGGAGGAATCGTCTTGTGTGATGAGTACCCGCGTATAAGAAGTTCGATAACCGGAAAAAGGCTTGGCATGCCTATCCTGTATTACAAGGCTGATGTGTCAAAACTTACTATTAAAGATAAAACAACCGTAGACACAAATATCTATAATCACCTTGACAATCAGACCCTCATTGACCTGGAATTGCCGTGGGACCTTGGCAAATACCATCTGATAGCCACAAGCGGACTCGGTACCACGCCCGATTTAGACCCCGTTGACGAGGACAACTTTTATGACAATATTCGGGATGAGACTATAGGTAAAATTGGCAAACCGCATAAGCCGGATTCATATATTCTCATTTCGGCAGGGTTTGACGGTGTTTACGGTACGAGAGATGACATCTACAATTTTAAAGATTAGTACTGCTGCCATAATAGATATAGGCGCATGAAAGGCCGAAGTCGACCTTTCATTGACTGTGCCCTTTATAACAGAAAGAAATTTTGTAAAAAGAGGTTGGCCATGAAACGTAAAAAATATGGTTTTACGATTGTTGAGCTATTGACGGTTATTACGATAATAGCCCTGTTGGTTGCGGTTCTCGTCCCATCTTTAGCAATGGTACGCAGAGTCGCAAAAGAGACGCAGCAGGAGTGTCAACTGACTGCGATTGACCTGGCCTTGACCGCATTCCAAACTGACTATGGAGATTATCCGCCATCAGACGCTAACAGTATCAGTGATTATTGTGGTGCGCAAAAACTCGCCGAGGCACTGTTGGGCTGGGACCTGATGGGATTTCATCCGGATTCTGCATGGAGGGCGGATGGAAAAGACAAGAACAATGGAGACGAAACATACGACCCGGATAAGCCAACTCCTATGAGAGACGATGATGGTGATGGTATTCCGGACACCTTAAGTGAAAGAAGGGAACTGTATCTGGAACTTGAAACTACTAATGCCTTTAAATTGAGAGATTTATATGGAGCTCCAACTACGCCCTTGGCACTGGATACCTTCGTGATTTGTGATGTGTTTAGTACAAAGCGTGTTGTGTTAACTAATGGCAAAGTTGTCAAAGCGGGAACTCCAATTCTTTATTACAAAGCAAATACTTTAAGCAAGAGTTTGAATGACACTACCAACTGGTCTAATCTGATTTATAATGCTGAGGATAATCTCGAGATTATAAAGCTGCGTAAATTGCCGAAGTATACGGAGGAACATAAGCTTGTAGAACCGAATCCAGACGCGGATCCTGTTGGCAGTGGTGACCCGGGTGCATACTTTTACAGCACGGAATACAAGGTTGTAGACCCGAAGATAGACCCAGCTATAACAAAGTGGCCGCACAGGCCTAACTCTTACATATTAATTTCAGCGGGGGCGGATGGTGAATACGGAACCAGAGACGATATTTGCAACTTCTGATTTGAGCTGTCACCCTCGTATAGATTGAATGGGCTTGAACTATGAAAAGCTGCGGAAACAAACACGGCTTAACACTCCTTGAGGTGTTAATTGTTATAGCCATAATTGCGATTTTAACTACAATCGTAATTGGCGTGGTCGGCCGTGTTCGAAGCCAAGCCGATGAACAGCTTACAGAAAGTACCCTCGTAATTCTCTCGGCTGCCCTCGAACAGTTTCGAGATTACGATTTTACCTATCAGGACCCAAACTACTCCGACTTCGATTTCCCGATAGACTGCAACGGTTTACCCATAGCTGATGTTGAAACAACATTAAAAGATGCATTAGGTGTGACTGTCAGTATTTTTCCTACAGTTATCGACGAGCCCAATTATTCGGGATGTGAAGTGATGTATTTTCTGCTAAGCAAAGTTCCTGACAGCCGCAAAATCTTAAATAGAATCGACAGTTCCCTGATAACCAGCGAAGATTCCAGCGGCAATATCAGACAGATGACAATCGATGGTAGAGATTATCCTTTGTTAAGAGTTATTGACCCATGGGGCGAGACACTGCGGTATGACTATTACACCGACGAATTGAATCCCAACATTGATAATGCGAAGCATTTTCCTGTAGTCATCTCAGCTGGCCCGGACGGTATTTTTGAAAATGATGATGATATTTCCAGCAGATAAAAATGAAAACGAAATCCAAACAATCCGGCATTACGTTAATGGAGATGACCGTCGTCATTGCGGCCATAGCTCTGCTTGCCGTTTTTGGATTGCCTGCTGCTCGTACTTTATTTGACTCGCTGGCTTCGACCGGAGGGACAAAAGCTATGGTCAGTGCCGCACTTAGTTCCGCCCGTGCCATAGCCGCCAAAGAACAGCATTACGCCGGTATCAGATTCCAAAAAGCTTTCCACGGCGATGGGCCGTTACATGCCTCTCAATATATGGTCTTTATTATTCATGACCCGGATATATCAGCTACGGCATTTCGGGCGGTACCGGGTTTCGAGCCTATAAAACTTCCTGATTCTGTTGGTGTGATGGATTTACGGGCAGCTGATTTTCCTATTGGTTTGGATAGCGATATTGACGAAGACAAAGAAATTTATGATACAACTACTTTTTCAATTGTTTTTTCACCAACCGGCAAATTGGTAATACATCCTGTGCGTGTCAGAAACAAAGACGGTTATCCGGACATTAATTCTAATACTGATAAAAGCGACGATGATGTTTTTAATAAAAAAGCACAAGTGGATTCGGGTGTTGGTATATTTTATCAGGATGATTATTTTGGAGACAGTAGTAGTCCTTACCCTGATTTAGGTATTGGCCCAGAATCAAGCCGAAACAGATTCGTTATTTATGACAGAATTAAGTTCAAACAGGCTTGGGACAGAAACGCACCATATGAGCAGTATTTGAAAAGTATAGCAGGTTCGATGATTTACATAAATCCTTACACCGGAACAATAATAAATAATTAAGTTGTTAGTTATTAGTTGATAGTTCATAGATAACAGCAGGTGAAATTATGAGTTTTAAATTTGAAGAATTAATGGTTTATCAAAAAGCAATGGATTTTGTTAACAAAGTCTATTTGTTGACTATGGACTATCCTCGTGATGAGTTATTTGGATTGACGAGCCAATTGAGGAGGGCAGCTGTTTCGATTGCATTAAATGTTGCTGAAGGTTCGTCTCGAACCAAAAAAGATTTTTGTAGGTTTATCGATATGGCAAGAGGTTCGGTTTTTGAATGCATGGCCATATTGAAAATTTCCGTGAAACAGAGTTATGTAAAGCAATCAGAACTTGATGACTTTGAAAGTGATTTGACGGAAATATCGAAGATGTTAAGTGGGTTAAAACGTACGTTGAATTAAAACTACGAACTACGAACTATGAACTACGAACTTAGAAATAACGGTTTTTCTCTCACTGAGGTCTTAATGGCTGTAGGCATACTTTCAGTCGGCATGGTCTTTATAGCCGGCGTCTTTCCCGTTGGTATTTATCTCACAACCGTTGCCGCCGAGCGGACCACAGCCGCCGTTGTTGCCGACGAAGCCTTCGCGAAAATAAAACTTTATGGTGATTATATTGATTCGAGTCAATTTGATGTGAATGACCTCGAATTTTTCAATAAAGCTCTCGATACGTCGTTGGTAAATATGGATGCCAACGAATTTGCTTATCCTTCGGTTGATACCGGCACATCGAACAGACAGTATCGCTGGTCGGCTTTATGTAGGCGGGCTTCCGGCTCTCTTACTCAGGTGACGGTTTTTGTCAGTAGAAAAATAAGCCCAAGCTCTCAATATCCCGACCCCAACGCTCCGACTGTGGATGTGGTCGATTACCCGACGCCGGTTAAGGTCGAAATTGTCGCAGTTGTCGGTAATGAGATTACAATAAATTTTGCGAAAAAAGAATTCGTAAACGATGGTTGTACTATTGTTGATAACGAAACAGGTCAGCTGTATCGCGTCCTGGAACGTTATCCACCGCCAAGCGATAACACCATTTTGCTTGATGGACCTTGGCAGGGTGGTGATTCAGTTTGGGTGGTTCCTCCGGCTGTTAGCAGCGGCCGAAATCCTTGTGTAGCGATATATCAAAAGGTAATGGAATTTTAGCCGTACAAAATTAATAATTAATTATTTTTCTACGAGCTACGAGCTACGAACTATGAACTATAAACTACGAACTAACAAAGCATTTACATTAATTGAGCTTATCGTTGCCGTAGCGATTCTGGCTATGATTGTGGCTTTCTCCAGCACGATTTTCACTGTCAGTATAAATGCCAATCGCACCGCCACGGCCAATTCTGATATTATGCGGAAACTTCGCGCCATTACAGGCCAGCTGAACAGAGATTTCGCGGGCTTGCGGACCGATGCACCTGTTTTCATATATTTTGACAACGGTGTCCCCAGTCGTTACGACCAGATTCTTTTCTTTGCCAACGGTGATTTCCAATCGACACAACTTTATGACAATGTTACCGGCGAGCCGAGCGAATCAGGCAGTAAAGTAGTGGTGGGTAATGTCGCGAGAATCTATTATGGTCAAGCCTTTAGCCTTGACTCCCGTGACGACACATTAAAGGACCCGAATGATTTGCCTGAACGTAACCGTATTCTTTCCAGACGCCGGCATATATTAACTGCCGATGCGGACCTTATTGATTTTCCAATGGATGCAGGAGGTACTTTTTCGCCTTTTACCGTTAACAATAACGATAGGTACGAACATGACAATATCTCCTTAGCTGAATGGAAAAACGTCAATGCTAATACATGGGAGACTGATATAGTTGCCGTATGTTTCGAGGATACTGTTAATCCTGCGGATAATCGTCCACAGGTTTATATTAGAGACCCGAATGACTACCACAAGTTAATGTGTGAAGGTCTCAGCAGCTTTGCAATCCAGTGGGCGTATTGGGATTCTTTCGCTGGTAAATATTACTGGTTCCCAAGTAATGACCCGGATGGCGATGAGACTACTTTTGATTCGCATTTTGATTTAAAGGGCAATGACCAGTTCGGTGTTTATTTTAATATCTCCGGCGCAATAACCGACTGGGATAATATCAAGGATGGAAGTGTTGAATATGCCTCTGGCCCTTTGGACAAATTTGCTTCTGATTTCTTCCCGGATGCTTTCAAGTTTACTTTTACCATCTACGATTCCAAAGGCGTTATAGAGAAGCCAAAGACCTTTACTCATATAGTTTATGTGGGTGATTAAATGAAAATGAAAAACAGGAAATTCACAAAAAAATTAGCGGCTAATGGCTCAGCTTTAATATTGGCTGTGGTTTTAACAAGTCTTTTAGCTATCGTCGGCGCGATGTTTGTTATGTCCGCGAGAGTGGATAAAGTCTCGACCTCGGCTATAGCCGAAAATAAGGACCTCATATCCGCAGTTGAATTAGTTGTAGCAGAGATATCGCAGCAATTGGTCGCAGATGTCCCCGGTATTGACCCAAACGGTGAATACTATGACTATCCCGACCAGAATGACCCGTGGCTTGCAGACCTTGAACCTAAACCTGACCCCAACGACCCGAACAATTATTACTGGGTACGTATTACCGACCTTTACAGCAATCTTGATGCGAATAATTTAAAACCCAAAATTATTCCGGATTATAATGAAACGGTGCAGGTAAGTTCTGCCGCCGATGCCGATGGTGACGGTGTAGCCGATTCAAGATGGGTGGAACTGACAGATATAACCTCCAATAAAGGAAAACCCATCTATGCCGCTGTCAGAATCATCGACAATGCCGCAATGCTGAACGTCAACACTGCTTATAAATTCGCCCCAACTACAGCCAACGGCTCAAGTCAAATGCATATAAACCTTGCAGCGATTTCAGTACGAGGTGCCAATGGTACTCTTGACGCAGCAGCAGACAAATTACAACTTCAGCGATGCGATTCTATGCCAACAGATATAGAACTGTACAAGCAGAATGTTATTTGGCAGTACGGTAAGCCGAATGGCCTTTATACGCCGTTCGATATATCAGACGAATTGAAATTACGCAATCGATACATATTGAATTACAACTTGATGGTCTCTCAAATAGAAGAAGTTTGGGAAAATGCTTGGGACGGGGATCCTTACGTTCCACGTAATACACGTGACCATTCTATAAATGCCCCAGAAGATTGGTTCTGGTATGCCAATAATAGCTCCCCTGATGTTTGTGACTATGACTATCGCCACATTGCTACTACCTACAATATGGACAGGGCTATAAAACCTGATGGCAACGAGATGGCCAATATCAATACAGTTGATGCGAACTCCCTGTATTATGCGCTGTCAGAGGCTTTTGCCGACTCTGGTTTGATAGATGCTAATATGGCTGCGCAATTAGCTATTAATATCATCGATTTCCGTGACAACGATTCAGATGTTAGTACTCTTGATGTAGATAATGATGGAATAGCTGATTATTATGGTATCGAGGCTCAGCCGTTCATAAGTGAAATCGGAGCAGTAATCGACCCATGCAATCCGGGAACCGATAGTGAATATGCCATCGAACTTTATAATCCTTTTGATGTCCCAATACCACTGGATGATTTTACGCTTTCCGTCTCCAATGGTGATAATTTTCCTTTAAGTGGAACTATTAACCCAGGTGATTTTTTCGTTATTGCCAATACAAATCCTTTTGATAGTAATAACACACCGGACCAACCGGAGGTAAGTCTGAGACTCTCCGGTAGTTATGTCCCTAACCCTACACCTCCACCTGATTTTTCAAGTTGGGACAGCTATAACATTACACTTAAAAGAAATGTTAATGGTACGCCTATATATCTCGATAGGCAGCCCACACAGAAAATTTGGTTTGTCCCCGATACGAAAACATATCTCGAACGCGACGACGATGACTGGCATATAGTTTATCAAATAATGGGCAATATGGGAGCAAGCGGCTCTCTCGGAGCGGACAATTCCGCCTTTGTAGCCGGTGCAAAAAATTATAATCTTGGCTTGGCAAACTCCGGCTTTGTTACTATCGGTGATATTGCCAGACCCTTAATAGTTGGACCGAGCGCTGACCCGAACGATATGATGATAGGTAAGCAGTTAGAATCGGCAGCTTCTGAAGCTGATATACGTATCGACTTAACTGACACAAACTATAATGGAATTTTCAAGTACCTGACCGTCTGGCCTCCGTCGCAATATGTTTCCGACCCGTGCGAAACCAGAATAAAGGGCAGGATAAATATCAATACCGCTCCGTGGTATGTAATCGCCCAACTGCCATGGATGAAATATACTGCAGTAGGAGATAACTACCAAAGAGCACAGGAAATCGTTGATGCCCGTATTGCTAATGGTTTTTATGGAAGTATTGGGGAGTTGATACGGGTTGGTGAGATGCGGAATCTTAGTTCAGATGGAAGTGATAATCTAAATAGTGACCCGAACGAAGGGCCGGATTTCACAGACGACACCGCTCTCGATGATTTCGAAGAACGGGATTTGATTTTCTCGCGTATAAGCAATCTTGTCACTGTACGTAGTGACGTTTTTACCGCTTATATACTCGTTCGCGTCGGTACCGATGGCCCGCAGAAAAGAGTCATAGCTATACTTGACAGAAGTGATGTCAAACCCAGCGGCGGTAAGGTAAGAATTATTGCTTTGCACCCCGTCCCGGACCCAAGATAATCGAAAATCACTTCATAAGTTCGATTATTTCGGCATGCACTTTCTTGCTAGCCATTATTGTATGAAACGGCTCACTTTCGTATTTATCCAGTTCTATAGGAAATATTTTCTTGCCTTGCCAATCGCTTACGATAGCGCCAGCGGCTTCAGCTATTACCACACCTGCTGCTATATCCCACAATTTCGGACAGGAAGCTATCGTACCAATAAGACTTCCCTTCGCCACATAAGCATATTGCAACGCTGTCGAACCAATATTACGAAATCTCGTTCGACGCATAATTTCACAAAGCCATTTCGGCATCCCATCGTCGGTTAAATGGCTATCAAGCCCGACGCTCGAAAACTTATCCATAATATCATCGCTTGCGGTTATCCGCCTGCCGTTTAGTTGTGCTTCTTCGCCTTTGACAGCTGCGAACATCGAGTCTGTAGCCGGTTCGAAAATAGCTCCCACAATCGGTTCGCCCTGGTACATTACCGCAATACTAACGGTAAAAAACAGCATCTTATGCGCAAAATTGTTCGTTCCGTCTATCGGGTCAATCACCCACCAAATGGCCTCATCTCCTCGGGGTAGCTGTTTATAAATTTTACCCTGGTTACCTTCCTCAGCAATAAAACCATGGTCGGGATAGGCTTCTTTGATTATATCGATGATTATTTGCTGACATTCGGCGTCAGCCTGAGTCACTAATTCCAAGCCGTTTTTCACCGTAGCTTTGACGAAATTCATCTGTTCCATTGCGTGTTGACCAGCTAACCTTGCCGCCACAATGGCTGTTTCCAACAGTCTGCTCAAATCCCCGTGCTCCAATGCCATATCTCACCGCCTGTTCTCTAAACTTGACATAACTATCATATTTTTCTATTCTATCGGAGTTATGCAGACAATCCAACAGCTAAATAAACCGAAATTCTTCCATCGCGCATCATCGCGTCAGCGAATTGTAGCCGGACTTGTCTTCTTAGCATTGGCTGCCTTTTTCACCTTTCTGGCATGGGCGGCACACAACAAAATCAATATCTATCCTTATCCCTGCGGTTTCAAACAGGACTATGACTTGCCTTGTCCAACCTGTGGTATGACTACTTCTGCTGTCGCTTTTGCTCAGGGCAGGATTTTTCAGGCATTTTACATCCAGCCAACAGCGGCGTTATTGTGCTGCGTGCTCGTACTCTCGGCATTTTTCACTTTTCTTACAGCCGTTTTTGGTATATACTGCCGCTTCTTTACCGCAGTTAAGATAAAATACGTCATTCTGGCAATAATAATCATAATTGCTGCCGGTTGGATGGTAACATTGGCTCGAGCATTAGCGGAAAAAGGACAGGTCTGAGCAAGATAAGGAGAAAATCGTAATATATAAAGTGAAGAAATTAGCTATTATAATTACATTGGTTATGTTTCTTTTCTGTGCCGGCTGTGGATTCAAAATCATAGGCCTTTTGGGGACTCCTGCTCGTCATGAGAGGGAAATACCTGCGGAATATGACCTTACCAAGCACGGTGGCCAGAAGTTATTGGTTCTTGTTAATCAACCGGGTTGGCTCGGTGCCAAGGCAAACTTGCGATATCACCTGACAGAAGCGATAAATAAAGCTCTTACGGCAAAAATTGAAATTCCTACTGACAGTCTTATCAGCTATGATAAATTATCCGAATTTCGTTCGGGAAACAGTAACTTTTCATTGCTCTCAACTTTTGAGGTGGGAGCAGCTTTTGACGCAAATATGGTTTTGTTAGTAGCAGTTGAAGATTATCAGCTTAACGAAGTCCCCGAAACTGATTACTATAGAGGTTTATTGAATGTAAAAACCGTTCTTCTCGACGTAACAAAAGAAGAAAAACTTTGGCCAGAATCTGAAGAGAGCAAAAGTATTAAAGTTGGCTTTGAAGTTGAGCAGCGGGGCAAGGAAATCGCTATTAAAAGGCTGGCGGCGGCTGTAGCCCATTGTGCTGTAAGACATTTTTATGATTGTCCTAAAAATAAATTTAAAATCCCCGAGGATAGAAGCCGAATCAACTGGGAAAATTAAAAGAAGTAGAAACTTTATGGAGATTCGTCATGATTAAAATTTTAATTACAGACAAACTTGCACAGGAAGGAATTGATTTACTAAATTCGATGGATGGCGTCGAAGCCGTTGTGAAAACCGGTATAAGTGAAGATGAACTTATCAAAATTATCGGTGACCACGATGGTTTGATTATTCGCAGTGCCACCAAAGTTACCGCTAAGGTTCTGGAAAACCCAGGTAAACTGAAAGGTATTGCCCGAGCAGGCGTTGGCGTAGATAACATAGATATTCCGGCGGCTACAAGAAAAGGTGTATTGGTTATGAATACGCCGGGTGGAAATACCCTAAGTGCAGCCGAGCACACGGTAGCACTGATGCTTTCGATGAGCCGCAATGTTGTTCCCGCATGTAACAGCTTAAAATCCGGTGCCTGGGACAGAAAAAAATATATGGGAAACCAGCTTAACGGAAAAGTGCTCGGTTTAATAGGTCTTGGAAGAATTGGTATGGCTGTGGCGCAAATGGCAAAGGGCTTCGGCATGAAGATACTTGGTTATGACCCGCTTGCCGCACCACCTGATGCGGAAAAACTTGGCGTTGAAGTAACCGAAGAACTCGAAAGAATTTTCAAAGAAGCCGATTATATTAGTGTTCATGTGCCGAGAAATGAGCAGACTTTGAATATGATTG
>JAGLSU010000080.1 GCA_023135935.1 Planctomycetota bacterium | reverse complement strand
TCCTTTCTAGGGATATACTAGAACGCAGCTAATATTTTAGCTGTGGATAGTCAGGCCTTTCGCTACTAAAGCTTAACTGTTTCTTGTATTTTAAAAGCCCCGGGCTTACGCTCGGGGCTTTTTTATTTACCTTTTGTACTTAATTCTATATAATATATGTTATGATTCGGCGAATTGTACAAAAGCATCATTTGGATGCGAATTTTGAAATAAAGCAAAACCTTCGGTATTGGCTGAGCAAAACACCACAGCAGCGACTGGGGGCTGTAGATTTATTGAGACGGCAGATTTATGGAGATACAGGAAGACTTCAAAGAACTGCTCGAGTTGTTCAACACGCACAAAGTTGAATACTTAATCGTGGGTGGTTATGCACTGGCTTTCCACGGTGCGCCACGCTTCACAGGCGATATTGACTTGCTGGTCAAAGCTGATTCTGAAAATGCAAAACATATTCTCGCTGCATTAAAAGAATTTGGTTTTGGCTCGCTAAAATTGTCTGAGAACGATTTTACCTCACCTAATAATGTAATCCAGCTTGGAACTCCGCCTGTGCGGGTCGATATAATGACTTCCATTACTGCCGTTGATTGGGAAAAAGCCCAGGCAGACAAAGTACAGGCTAATTATGGGGACACACCAACTTATTTCATAAGCAAAGACAATTTCGTTGCCAACAAAAAAGCGCTGGGGAGAAAAAAGGATTTGGCAGACCTCGAAGCCCTTGGTCAGGAGTAGAAATAGATACAATGATTATTGCGACGCTGATTACAGTTTCTGGCAGTATTATTATTGCTGCACTGACTTTCTATTTCACAAAAAAACATGAAATAAAGGTCGAATGGCAAAAGCGAAAATTAGATCATTATAAAGTGTTGATGTCCTCGATTTCTGACCTTGCTGTTGATGGAACTGACAAAGAAGAGGCAAATATGAAATTTTCTTTTGCCGTGAATACTATTGCTCTTGCTGCACCACAATATGTCATCAGTGCGTTGATGGCCTTCCATGACCATATAAAATTCACAAACCCGAATCCATCATTAGAAAAACACGATAAATTACTGATAGAACTTCTGTTGGCAATCAGAAAAGATATTGGATTGGTGGAAAAGGATAATCCAAGAACATTTAATTTTCATCTAGTAGGATCAAAACTAAAGATATAGAAATCTATGTAAGTTTATATCAAGGCATTATATGATTAACCCCGACCCCTGCGGTTGGGGTTTTTTACTCTTTTGGTAATACAACTTTTCTGCTATCATACCTTACTTATGACTGATTCTAACAATTTACCCGAACGAACAACAAAACTAACACTCGACGGCAAAGACATCTACCTTGTCGGCACAGCCCACGTCTCGGCCCAAAGCGTCGAAGACGTCAAAGCCACCATCGAAACCGTCAATCCCGACCACATCTGCATCGAGCTTTGCCAGGCACGCTACAAAGCCATGACACAAAAAGAAGACTGGAAAAAAATGAACGTCTTCAAAATCATAAAAGAAAAAAAATCAGTCCTCTTCCTCGCTCAACTGATTATGAGTTCCTTCTACCGGAAACTCGGCGAAAAACTCGGCGTCACTCCCGGTGCCGAAATGCTCCAAGCCATACAGCTCGCCCAGCAAAACAATACGCCCATTGTCCTTGCCGACCGTGATATCGAAATCACCCTCAAACGTGTCTGGGGCTACCTTAGTTTCTGGAACAAACTTAAAATGTTTTCTCAAATCACTGCCGGCCTGTTCATAGAAGAAAAAATCGATGCCGAACTCATCGAACAAATAAAAGAAACCGACCAGCTCGAATCGCTAATGGCAGAATTTACCGAAAAATTCCCCGAAGTAAAAAAGCGTCTCATCGACGAACGTGATATCTACCTCGCTCAAAAAATCCGCCATACCCCGGGCCAAAAAATCGTCGCCGTCATCGGCGCAGGCCACGTCCCAGGCATCTGCTCGCAAATCGAAACGGACCAGCCGCTTGCTCCGCTAATGGTAATCCCCCCGAAATCCTTTTGGCCGAGAATTCTCAAATGGGCTATACCCGTCGCGATTCTCGCCTTTCTCGTTCTCGGATTCTTCAAAAACGGAGCCGCCCATTCCGTCGAAAACATCTACATCTGGATATTCGTCAACGGCCTGCTCTCCGCCATCGGTTCCGCCATCGCACTCGCCCACCCAATAACAATAATCTCTTCCTTCCTTGCCGCGCCTCTTACAAGCCTCAACCCACTCATCGCTGCCGGTTGGGTCGCCGGCCTCGTACAAGCTGTCTTAAGAAAACCAACCGTCGCCGACTTCGAAAACCTCCACGAAGCAACCTCGACAGTAAAGGGCTTCTGGACAAACCCTGTTACTAAAATCCTGCTCGTCGTCGTACTCGCAAATCTCGGCAGCATACTCGGAACATGGGTAGCCGGTGTATGGATTGCATCGCGCTCGTTCTAAAACTCGGTGTTTTCCCCTATACCAAAATAATCGTTATCTCCTCTCAATATAAAACCCCGCATAGCCGATTATTCCGTATGATTTAGTAGAGAGTTAATAAACTTTAAAAACAGGAGGGATAATTATGGAAAGGTTCGATATCAAAAAGTGCAAGTGTAACATGAAGGCGTTGGATATGCTCATTTATGGGCTGCTGCTCGCAGGTGCATTGAACTGGGGTCTTGTTGGGCTGTTCGATTTCAATCCCGTTGCCGCAATCTTCGGGGAAATCTCAGCCATCACAAGACTGCTCTACGTTCTTGTCGGATTCGCAGCCATTTATGACATCGTCAACATAAAAAGCATATGGAAACGTTGGGGCGTTCACTACAAAGAACCGGCCCACGTTTAAACTAAATGCTTAACATCTTTCCCGCACCTTACCCCCACAACTTTTTTTCCCTGCGCATCGCGACCGAAAGATAATTTCACGAGTCTTGATTTTAAACATGCAATCGGTACAATATCACCATGCACTTCGACCAGCCAATCTGTCGCATTGAGAACAACAATAACTCAATATTTAAAGGTAAATAAAATGAACACAAACCAAAACTCCCCGAAATTCTTACTGCTGTCCATACTCTTGCTCGCCCTGGCTTCCAGCGCCTTCGCCAAACCACAATTAAAAATCGCCACCTGCCAGTTCCCCGTCTCAGGCGATATCAAAGCAAATGCCGCATACATAAAAGACTTCATCGTCAAAGCCGACGCGAACTCCGCCGACATCATCCACTTCCCCGAAGCGGCACTTAGCGGATACATACCCGTCGACTTCCCGACATTCGAAAATTACAATTGGACACTGCTCAGAGCCGAAACAAAAAAAATACTCGACCTCGCGAAAAAACATAATATTCACGTCATACTCGGCTCGGCCCACTACATCTCCGAAAATGAAAAACCCCTCAACTGCCTGTACATAATCTCGAATCAAGGCAAAATCATCGACCGATACGACAAATCCTTCCTCTCGAAACGCGACGTCCAATACTACACACCCGGCAGCCACATCACCACACTCGAACTAAAAGGTTTCAAAATCGCCTTTCTAATCTGCAAAGACTCCTGCTTCCCCGAAATCTACAACATTCTCAGACACAAGGGCGTCAAAATAATCTTCCAATCCTTCTACAACGCCCGCCACGAACAAAAAACAATACTCGACGAAATCATTCCCGCCCAAATCAGGGTAAGGGCCTCCGATAACCTCATGTGGATTGTAGCCAACAATTCCACCGGGCAATATTCCTCTTGGCCGACCTGCATCGCAAGACCCGACGGCTCACTCGAATCCCTGACCCGGGGCCAAACCGGTATCATGTACCGCCAGTTCCCCGACAAAAAAAGAACAGATGATTTTCGCAGCTGGACACACAACAATAAAAAAATGAAACTCTGCCCCAATGAAGTCTACCATAACAGCCGACCCTCAAACCACCCAAGAGCCACAAACACAACCGCAACACCATAGGTTTATTTACCCCCATCCGTCATGTTTAGCCCCCAGTTCTACACTGGGGGTTGCTGTTCCACCCTCTGGCCAACGAATTGTAATCCCCATCGAATCGCTATTTCCCTCCTCCGTCATCTCGACCGAAGCGCAGCGGAGTGGAGAGATCTGGCCATCGAATGGTAGCACCAACCGCAACTTTATTCTTGCCTCTACATCCAATACCCGTACAATTAGCTCGTATTTAATAACCATTCAGAAAGGGGCTTTATGAAACCGAGCAAGCATTGGATTCTAGCAGCAGTTGCGTTTTCAGCGATTAGTATGTTATTAACCGGTTGTAGCCCAAGTGCCGGACTTCCGGTTGCACATTGGACATTTGATGAAGTTATTGATGCAACAGTGAAAGACTCAGTTGGCAATAACGACGGCAAACTAATCAATAACCCGACCTGGACAAAAGGTTGGATTGGCGGTGCTTTAAGTTTTGATGGTATAGATGATGGGGTCATGATTCAGAACCATGATAGTTTGGATATTACTGACCGCTTAACTGTTTCTGCATGGATAATAACGAAAGACATTGACACAAGGCAAATGATAGTCGCCAAAAATGCTCAGTGGCATGACAGCTGGCTGTTGGAAATCAATCCGCTTGATTTTGAGGGTACTAGATTTAACTTCCGCCTAAACCTTTACGGTTTCAAATGTGATTTTGGCAGCACTACGATAGTAAGCCCGAACAAGTGGTATCATGTAGTAGCTACCTATGACGGAAGTGAGAGAAAAATATATATTAATGGTAAATTAGATACCAGCCAAGCTGTTCACGGCTCTATCGCGGAAAATGACCAACCTATCATAATAGGTGCCTATGAGAATGCGAGCAGACTTTTTAAGGGTACTATTGATGACGTGCGTATATATAAAAAAGCTTTATCGGCGAACCAGATTTGGGATCTGTATGACAGCAGCCTGAATTAAACCGATTAGCTCGTATTTAATAACCATTCAGAAAGGGGCTGTATTATGGATATCAAATGTCTAACAGCATTTTTTATGTGGTGTACGATTATTAATGGCGGCATACTGATTCTCTCGTCGCTTATGTGTCTCTGTGCTAAAGACTGGGCCTACTCAATTCACAGCCGATTCTTCCCTATGCCGAGAGATACTCACAGCGCACTCATATTCTCGTTCGTCGGATTCTACAAAATCATGGTCATCACTTTCAATCTTATCCCATACCTCGTCCTCCTAATCATCGCATAAGTATTGACTAGGAAATGGGAACTTGTTATACAGATAGTATAGGTGTTGTTAGATGTGCAATAGTATACAGTAGGGTTGCAACGATATGGCAAAGAGAAACATTTATAAGCATTCAATAGATTTAAATAGGATAAGAATAAAAAACTCGGATAGAGAAAGTTTTGCTGAAGAATTGGAAAAAATCGAATACAGAGGATATGAAGTAGAAGACATTTCAGATGGCAGAAAAATTGTAATCGTTAAACCTGGGGGCAAACAAAGCTTCGGTAGAATGAGGAAAGAGGATTTTTTTGTTTTTATATATAATCCTAATGAGCAAACACTTTGGCAAATTACTCATAAGCAAATACGTGATGACTTGGTCGAAAAGGCAGAAAATGATAGAGAAGAAACAATAAATATCCTTCAAGTATTTGAAAGAGTGTATAATGGGGAAGAACCTGATAGTGTATTACAAGGGACAAATCTTTCTATCCCATCAGGCGAAAACCCAGAAGCTTTGATAAAAGCATATAAGTGGATATGGGGACAAGAAGATGTAAACTATCCTACGGGGAAAGGGCGGGCTATGTCTTGGGAAGGATGGGAAAAAGATGGGGAAGAATGGAATAAAACCGGAACTGGGCTGAAAGATTTGTTAGAACAATTAAGAGAACCGGAATAAAAAATGGAAGCATATTATAGAAAAACAGGAGTGAGGCTCTTTCTTGGTGATGTCATTGAAGTTTTAGGGCAATTACCAGAAGAAAGTGTAGATTTAATATTTGCTGACCCACCTTATAATTTATCAAACGGAGGCTTTACCTGTCATGCTGGCAAGCGGGTGAGCGTCAACAAGGGCAAATGGGATAAAAGCAATGGTATTGAAGAAAACTTTAAATTTCATTACAACTGGATTGAAGCATGTCGTAGAGTGCTAAAGCCAAATGGTTCCTTATGGATTTCTGGCACTTATCATTCGATTTACGTTTGCGGTTTTGCTCTTCAAAAACAGGGCTGGCATATGATTAATGATGTCTGTTGGTACAAACCCAATGCTGCGCCTAATCTTTCCTGTAGAATGTTTACTGCCAGCCATGAAACTTTACTCTGGGCGAGAAAAGATAAAAAGACAAAGCATACGTTTAATTATGATGCAATAAAAAATGGTGATTGGGCTAATGATTTTATAAAAAAACCAGGCAAACAAATGAGAAGTATCTGGGCAATTAGTACTCCTAAAAATGGAGAAAAGAAATACGGTAAACATCCCACCCAAAAACCCGAAGCTCTTTTAGATCGCATTATTATAGCAAGTAGTAATGAAGGCGACATTGTTCTTGATCCGTTTTGTGGAAGCGCAACAACAGGGGTTGCTGCATTAAGACACAATCGTAAATTTATTGGAATAGATTCAGAACAGTCATATTTGGACAAATTTGCAATTCCTAGACTCGATGATGAAATCAAGTCAAAAAAACGATCGTCACTTCATGGTAAAGCCCAAGTTAAAAAAGAACAAGCCGAGTGTGTTTCCTCGCCATAGAGTGGGGGGAAGTTAACTAATGGAAAGAAAAGAAGCTATAGAAAAATTGCAACAACTTATTGGAAAAGAACTCCATGAATTGGCGAAAGAATTCAACATAACTATATACCGAAATGGTAAAGTAAATAAGGGCTGGGCGGGGCATGTATTTGAGCGATTTTTGGGGCTACAGATTAATTCGGCCCAATCTCCTAATTTTGGCTCGTGGGAATTAAAATCAATACCTTTGAAATACAAAAAAAATGGCGAGCTTACATTCAAAGAAACAATGGCTATTACCATGATTGATTCGGTAAACGTATGCCAGAAGGAATTTGAAGACAGTCATTTGCTCGCAAAACTTAAAAAGGCTGTGGTAGTTGCAAGGATAGTTGGCGACACAGTAGATGACCCGAGTTACATTCATTCTATTGTCGAGTTTAACTTGCAAGGCAAATTGTATGACGCAGTTAAAGCCGATTATGATCTTGTCAGGGAAGCGCTGCTTGATCCCAAAAGAGGATTTAATGCCTTAACAGGCAAGATGGGGTACTACATTCAACCAAGGACTAAGGGTTCTGGGCATGGTTCAACATCCAGAGCTTTTTACGCAAGACCCAGATTCTTAAAAGAGTTCATCAAAATCTAATTTCAATAAACCTCAAACCACACCGTAAAGATTTTTAATTTTTTCCCGATTCAGCCATCTCTGCTAGTAAAGCAGGTTAGCGCCGAAATTTGGAATGCCGCCTTCTTCAATGATTTTTATCCATCTTCTTATTTGTCTTTTTTTCCAGAAAGTTCCGCAATCGTTTAAATATTTAATGACAGTATCATCCTCACCTTTCTCAAGCAATTCCTTAGCTAATATCATACTTGGCCCGAAAGAATCTAACTGAGGAGAACCGGGAGTCCGGCCAGCCGCTAAAAGATGGTTTTTTGAATTATCTAAATTGCCATTTCGTAATTCTATACGTCCGATTGCTATATGGCCGCCATGAATAGCGTTTCCATAATTCCAATCATCTTTATACTTTGGAGCCAGCGCTAAGACTTCATTTGCATATTCTCGAGCTCTTTCAAGTTCACCCACATCTACCAATATTACCGCTAAATCACCTAAAGCTATCCAACGTTCATATTCATCTTTAGCACTGGCCAATTTAGATTCAGCGGTAACCAACATATACTTTACCATGGTGTCATGGGTCTTGGCAGTGACAATACCAGCCTCTTTAAAACATCCTGGTCCATATGTTGTGAAGTACCAACATACTCCGAAAATTGAAAGAACAGTGAAAAAAATGCCCGCCAAAAAGCCAGTTCCGCATAAAACAATACTCTTGTGAGATTTTTTCTTTGCCATTTCATTTTCCCTCTAAATTCAAATGAAACTTTTAAATTTACCCTCAAATTATAACCATTCCAGACCCACCGTAAAGATTTTTAAACTTTTTAATCAGTTCCTTCCAGTTATTAGTTCCGCCGTGGGTAAACCCCTTGGAACCGCCATAGGCGAATTTTCAATAGTCGATAATCAATTTTCGCACAAAACGCGCAGGGGGGTATGAAAAAATACCCCAAAAGTACTCACTTTTACTATTTTTAATTTTTGTCTTTGTAATTTTGCTTCGGGCAATTAGAATCGTCCACTAATATTTCGTTTTTAAAAAAGGAGCAGCAGATATGGGCGATAGTGGAAAAAAAGATAAAGGCAAAAGACAAAACCAGAAAAAGGCGCAGCTTAGTCTAAAGGAAAAACGAAAACTGAAAAAAGAAAAGAAGAATAAATAAGCACCCCGTGTTGTCCACTTCGCACCACAAATCTATGAAATCCTGCGAAGCAGAATTCCACTTCTAAAAGATTTGCCCGCGCAGCGGAAACGCAATTCGAACAGTTCGCGCAAGGGGTAAATTAAATTGACCCTATTTTACCCGGATTTAACCGTAAAACGCCCCAAAGCGCCCCAAAGCGCCCGCATTTTGACCCACTTTGACCGCACTTCCTAAAAAACTTGCGCAAAATGTTCGTTTAATCCTGCGAAGCAGAATTGTCTTACCTATATTGACAAATTTGTTGCTTTAAAACAACATGACCCTTGCGCATTTTGGTCGTTTTTTCAGAACATACCCCCTGGAGTTTATCCTGAGCGAAGTCGAAGGACCTGGTTCCACATTACAACTCTCCAAACAGTGTAAGCGGGCTTACTCTCGTTACTTTCACCGTAACAAACTCCCCAGCCAACTTCTCGTCCCCATTAAATATAGCTATCCAATCACCAGCCGTCCTGCCAACCAACTGAACCCCGTCACCGGAATTCAAAAACGGCTTTTTACTCGGCCCCTCAACCAATACCTTAATCTCTTTACCCAAAAACTCCTTAGCCAACTCATCGCTTACCCTCTCCTGCACAGCCAATAACTCAATGTTCCTGGCCCGCTTAACCTCCGCTGCCACCGTATCTTGCAGCCGCTCTTCTGCCTTCGTTCCCGGCCGTGGTGAATATTGAAAAACAAAGCAATTCCTGTATTTTGCCTTCTCAACCAACTCAACTGTTGCTTCGAATTCCTCATCCGTTTCACCGGCGAACCCAACTATAAAATCTCCCACCGCAGCCAGATTCGGAACAACTTCCTTCGCCTTATCCAGCATCTCCAAATACTCACCGGCTGTGTACTTGCGATTCATCGCCTTCAAAATTCTATCCGAACCGCTCTGTGCCGGCATATGCAAATATCCGCAAACCTTTTCGCAATCGCGCATAGCCGCAAGAATCTCATCATAATACCTGCTATAGGGATAACTCGTGACAAATCGTATCCACTCAATCCCGTCAATTTCACTAATCGAATAAAGCAAATCCGCCAGACAATATTCCTTACCGCCGTCAGTGTATTGATAAGCGTTTACAGCCTGCCCCAAAAGCGTCACCAGCTTCACTCCTTTGCCCGCCAGACGCTTGACCTGCTCGATTATCAATTCCGGCGCCCGCGAAACTTCCGGCCCGCGAACATACGGTACTATGCAGTAGCTGCAAAAATTGTTACACCCGCGCATCACCCTAACATACGCTTGGCCGGGAATTTGCGCGTCGCTTCGGTCATAAACCGATTCGAACTTCTCCAACTCAGGATTCTCCGCCGATTCCGTGCGAATCTTCTCCGTCACTGCCAAAATCTGTTTTTTACCCTCGATTGCCTCAGCCACAAGCTTCGTCAACTGTGGAATTTGTCCCGGGCCGCAAACGATATCAACCGCTTCGTGTTCCAAAAGCTCTTTGCCCAACCGCTGTGCCATACACCCAAACACGGCCACAACCAGTTCCGGCTTGCTTCTTTTAATCCGCTTCAAATTCCCAAGATGCGAAAAAACCTTCCCCTCCGCCCGGTCTCGTACCGAACAGGTATTTATCAACACGGCAATTGCGTCATTTTCATTTTCGGCTATAGAAAAACCGCTATCTTTCAGCGAAGCCGCAACCAACGCCGTATCCAGTTTATTCATCTGGCACCCGAAGCTTTTGATATGTATAGCTTTACGATTCATATTAGGAAATGAGTATATCAGTTTGACGTGCCAAAATCAACTTGCCACGATTATGCTTCGAGTTTAAAGTGTACGGAAGTGCCCTTATGAAGAAGAGATTGAACAAAGCCGCGTTATTTATTGCTTTGACCCTTTTAGTCAGCTGGTCGATGGCGATTCTGTTCTTTGCTTTCGGTGGCAAGTGGATGACCAATGCTTCATTTGTAATGGCCGTCATCTATATGTTCATTCCAATGCTTATAGCGGTCATTATACAGAAGGTGATTTATAAAGAACCAATAAAGCAGCCCTTGGGGATTTCCTTTAAATTAAACAGATGGTTTGTTATTGCGTGGTTACTTCCGGTGATTATGGTTATTGCTGCGATTGGTGTCAGTATTACCTTGCCGGGGGTTGAGTTTACCACCGATACGGAAGTAGCCAGAGTATTTGAACATCTCGGCTCCTCAGTTCCAGCGGAGCATGTACAGAAGATGCAAAACCAGATGGATTCTCTTCCGCTTCATCTGTTTTGGTTTGTTTTATTGCAAGGTCTGATTGCGGGTATAACAATCAATGCTGTTGCGGGTTTTGGAGAGGAACTGGGATGGAGAGGATTTCTGCAGAAGGAATTTAGTTATATGGGGTTCTGGAAGTCATCGGTGGTTATCGGATTAATCTGGGGCATATGGCACGCTCCGATTATGTTACAGGGACATAACTATCCTGGGCATCCCGTTGCGGGTTTGTTTATGATGATAATCTTGTGTGTTTTGCTTAGTCCCATTTTTAGTTATGTTCGACTTAGGGCAAATTCTGTCATTGCGGCTGCTGTTATTCATGGAACACTCAATGCCGTGGGGGTATTGCCATTGGTCGTCATCAAGGGCGGCAATAGCTTAACTGTTGGTATTACGGGATTAGCAGGGTTTGTTGTACTTATCTGTGTGAATATTGGCTTGGTAGTGTATGACCGTTTTTTTGCAAAAGAACCTGTTATTTTAACAATATCAGACGAGCGCGCTGTTTAATTTTTTCTGAAGAGTTTTCAAGCGATTCGTTTCTTCCGTGCCGAGCATAATAATCGGAAATGCGGTTTTGTTGTGCATTAGCGGCTCATCCATATCGACCCATTCGCGGCAGTACTCACCGTCGAGCGTCCCCGGTACTGGCGAGTAGTCAGCCAACATTCCACGAACACCCAAACTGTTTACGAATTTCATCGAGTCTTCGAGTTGCTGAATCTCGATATAGGGATGGCCGAGAATTTGATATACCGTGATATTATGCGCTTTTGCACCCGCCGAGATGAGATTTTCAACCGCTTTCGCAAGCTCATCAGGCACGACCTTAAAACCCGTACGCTTCTGCCATGCCTTGGAAATACTCTCGAAACCAAGATAGAAAGTACGGAACCTCGACCGCACCATAAGCTTCGCTAAATCCTTCGTAACATAGCGCGCATTTAGTGCGTTTGGACAGTGTAAGTTTATCCTTATATCGCGTCGAGAAACTTCATCCAAAAACGGTATCAAAACTTTTTCCGCCTTACACAATAACGCATCATCATAGAAGACAATATTTTTGACGCGGCGCGTAGTCAGGAATTCTAATTCGGTAAAAGAATGTTTCAAATCACGTGCTTTGAATTTGCCATATACTTTAGGTACGGCACAGTATGTACATTTAAAGGGACAGCCGTCGGATAATTTCAGAACGCCGGTGTCTAATTTTTCATAAGCCTCCCATAACGGCGGTTGCTTGAGATCTGGTTTCAGGTTTAGATATTTCCAGAGCGGTTTCAGGTCTGCATCAGAGACGAGGAAATCGACTCCGAGACTTTTTGCATGCTTCGGGCACAGTGTCGCATAAATGCCTCCGAGAATGATTTTTGCTTTTGGCCGGAACCTGCGGATATTTTTTACTACTTCGGCAACGCCGGGGTACCAGTATGTCATTGATGTTTGTATGAAGACATAATCGTACGGCTGCTGGTCCTGCAGAAATTCGGTAAATAGTTTTCGAGGAAGACCAAATCGTCGGAAATGTCTTGGAACTTTAGCTATGGGCTGAGGTGCGTGGATTTTTTGCTCGTAGTATTGGCCTCGGCCCCAGCGGTCCGATTTAAGTTCTTTATTATCAGCCATAAAGGGGTGCAGACGGTCAAGATAGTCAAATAGCCAGGTGTCGGCTTGTTTGCGCAGATACCCCGCGACAGTGAGCATGCCGTAGGGTTTCAGCCAAAAATCATACGCAGTGAAGTCATATATTGGCGGATTTACGAGCAAAATCTTCGGTACCATAATTTTATTATAACAAAGATAGGCTCAATTGGAACCTTACAAACTTGCGATATCGAGATTTTTTGCGGCTTTGGTTTCGTCTGGTCGGCAGGCAGGTGTTGTAATCGGAGCGGCTTTTAGCTTTTCGGGGTCAGTTTTGGCCAGCTGTGCGATTTCTATCATTGCATCGATGAAAGAATCGAGAGTTTCTTTGCTTTCGGTTTCGGTTGGTTCAATCATCAGTGCTTCTTTGACAACGATGGGGAAATAAACGGTAGGGGGATGGAAGCCCTTATCGATAAGTGCTTTCGCAATATCTAACGCATGGACACCATTTTCTTTGGTTTGTCTTTCTGCGCTGAAGACACATTCGTGTTTACAGAGACCTTCGAATGCGAGGTCATAATGGTCTTTTAGTTTTTCTTTTATGTAGTTTGCATTCAGGACGGCGTTTTCGGCTACGCGTTTGAAGCCTTCTTTGCCGAGCATGAGCATATAGACATAGGCCTTTAATATAACGGCGAAGTTGCCGTAGAATGGCGCGATGTAGCCGATGGATTTTGGGCGGTTATATTCGAGGGCATAAGTGCCGTCGTCTCTTTCAATCACGATTGATATCGGTAAGAACGGCAATAGTTTTTCTTTTACTCCGACTGGTCCTGCACCGGGTCCGCCGCCGCCGTGTGGTGTAGCGAAAGTTTTGTGCAGGTTCAAATGGACGATGTCAAATCCGAAGTCACCTGGTCTTGCTTTTCCGACGATTGCGTTCAGATTGGCGCCGTCGTAATAGACAAGGGCGTCAATGTCATGAATGAGGTCGCAAATTTCTTTTATATGCGGATTGAACAAGCCGAGTGTGTTAGGGCAGGTAAGCATGACACCGGCGACGTCATCGTTTAGAGCTTTTTTAAATTCGTTCAAATCCATAACGCCGTTTTTGTCGGTTGGTATCGAGACGACTTTGTAACCGGCTATGGCAGCGCTGGCTGGGTTTGTTCCGTGGCCGCTGTCTGGAATCAGGACAGTGGTTTTTTTGTTGCCTTTGTCTTCGTGGTATGCAGCCATAATCATCATGCCAGCCAATTCGCCATGAGCGCCAGCTAAGGGCTGCATAGTAAATCCAGCCATGCCGGTAAGTTCGCGGAGCATAATATCGGTTTCGTAGAGTACCTGCAGAGCGCCTTGAGTCAGCATGCCGCCGATTTTCAGTTGCGGCAGCAGTGGGTGCAGGTGGGCGAAACCGGGATAAGCGGCGATTCGTTCGGCGACTTTGGGGTTATATTTCATCGTGCAGGAACCGAGCGGATAGAAATTGGTGTCGACGCCGAAGTTTCTGCGTGACAGTTCGGTGAAATGCCTTACGACGTCGAGTTCGCTAAGTTCAGGTAGTTCCGCAGGGGTTTGGCGAAGCAAGTTATCTTTTATATTTATCGTCGTTGGGACATCGCTTGGAGATGTTCTTACAGCTTCTCGTTGTGGGACGCTTTTATCGAAGATAAGTTTCATATGCAAGTCTCCAGTGCTTCAGCGAGTATTCCGATTTGTTGTTTTGTTCTTTTTTCAGTGACACATATAAGAATGGAGTTTTCCATGCCTTTATAGTATCTGCTTAGCGGGAATCCGGCTGCGAGGCCTTTTTCGATAAGTTTGGCGATGACGTCAGCGGCGTCGCAAGGCAGGTCGAGAACGAACTCGTTGAAGAACCACTTTGCTTTAAAGTGTGGTTTTACATTTGGTATAGCGGTGAGACGTTTATAGGCATAGCTTGCTTTATCGGCGCAGAGTTGTGCGGTTTCTTTGAGGCCTTGTTTTCCGAGCAGAGAAAGATATACGAGAGCGGTAAGGGCACAAAGTGCTTCGTTCGAGCAGATGTTCGAGGTGGCTTTGTCTCTTCGGATGTGTTGTTCGCGGGCTTGCAGTGTTAGTACGAAGCTTTGCCGGTCGAGCTTGTCTTTTGTTTGTCCTACGATACGCCCCGGCATTTTGCGAACGTATTTCATTTTTGTGGCCATAAACCCGAGATATGGACCGCCGAACGACATCGGCATGCCGAGGCTTTGGCCTTCGCCGATTACGATATCAGCATCCATTGCGCCGGGAGTTTTTAAGATTCCGAGAGATATTGGATAGCAGGAGACTATGAGTAGCGCACCTTTTTTGTGTGCGGCTTCTGCGATGTCAGTGAAGTCGTCGATGCAGCCGAAGAAATTCGGGTTTTGTAGGATGACGGCGGCAGTTTCGTTGTCGATTTTTTCTAATATTTGCTCTCGGCTTGCAAGGCCGTCAGTGCAGTGGGTCTGTTCGAGTTGGATTTTTAGATTGTGGGTGTATGAGTCTATCATTACGCGGTAGATGGGATTTACGCTGTCGTCGATGATGATTTTGTTTCGGCGTGTGATGCGCAGTGCCATCATCATGGCTTCGTATATAGCAGTTCCGCCGTCGTATAGTGAGGCATTGGCAGCTTCCATGTCGGTCAGGCGACAAATTGCGGATTGGTATTCGTAAATTGCCTGCAGAGTTCCCTGTGACAGCTCGGGTTGATATGGGGTGTAAGCGGTGTAGAATTCGCTGCGTGATACCAGAGAATATATGGCGGCTGGTATGAAATGGTCATAGAAACCGCCGCCGAGAAAGCAGGTTAAATTGATAGAATTTTTAGCCGCCAATTCAGCAAGTGTGTTGCGAACCTGCTGTTCGGTTTGGCCTACGGGTAAATTGAAATTTTCATGCATTAAGTCTTTGCCAATATCGGCGAAGAGCTCGTCCATGGTCAGGCCGATATCGGAGAGCATCTGCTTTTGTTGTTGCGGGGTGTTCGAGATAAACGGCATTGGCTATAATTCCTTTAAGTAGTCCTGATACTGTGTTGCATTCATTAGACCTTCAGTGGATTCATCTGTGATTGAAAGTTTGCAAATCCATCCTGCTTCGTAACAGTCCTGATTTATCAATTCAGGAGTGGCTTCGAGTTTCGAGTTGAGTTCTGTGACTTTGCCTGCCATGGGTGAGTAGATGTCACTGGCGGATTTAGAACTTTCAACGATGCCCAGTTCTCCGTGCGGTTGGACCTCTTTGCCGATTTCAGGTGGTTCGACAAAAGTGATTTCGCCGAGCATTTGCTGGGCATAATCTGTTATGCCGATGGTGATGGTGTTGTTTTCGATTTTAACCCATTCGTGTTCTTTTGTGTAAAACAATGCTTCAGGAACCATAATGATTTCTCCTTCGGAGGAACTAAGAGTTTCTCCTATCTAAAATTTTTTCAAAGGTCTCCTCGTCCTCGATTACTTTCTACATTTTGTACGTGAACGTGCTGTCCCGTCAATATATCTTTTGTAGCTTTTCCAATATTGTATCCATATTTTATTATTGGCTGGCCTTTTTCGATTGGTTTGATGGCGATTTTGTGGCCTGCGGCGATGGGCTCGAGCAGTTTTATCTTCAGTTCGTCTGTTATTTGCGCGATTTGGTCTTTTTCAGCGTTCGCCAATGCCGTGGCGACATTGTCTTTCGGGTCGATTGTTATGAATTTTACTTTTTCCATTTTTATGTGTTAACAGCGGCTCTATAAAAATCAAATTCGTCGAAACCGAGTTGTTCGGCTTTGCAAAGTTTTCCGTTTAATACTTCGAGAGTATATTGGTAAAGTTGTTCGCCGACATTTTCGATTGTTTCGGTTCCTTCAATGATGCCATCGGCTGCGAAATCCATATTGCAGGCCATTTTCTTTGCGGTTTCGGGTGTTCCTGTCACTTTGATAACGGGTGCGATTGGACTGCCGATAGGAGTGCCTAATCCTGTGGTGAAGATGATAAGTTGTGCGCCAGCAGCGGTCAGGCCCGTATTGCAGACGACATCGACTGCGGGGCCGTCCATAATTACCAACCCTTTTTTCGAAGGCGGTTGGCTGTAATCGACAACTTCCTGGATCCGATGGTGACCGCCTTTGTGGATTGCGCCGAGTGACTTTTCTTCGATGGTGGTCAGGCCAGCTTTGATATTGCCGGGTGATGGTTGGGTTCCTCTGATATCGACCTTGTAATCCAGAAGAATATTTTCGTAGTTTGTGACAATCTGCTGAATTTGCTTCGCTACTTCTGGTGTCGCGGCTCTTTCAATAAGGCAGTGTTCGGCGCCGATGAATTCCGTTACCTCCGGCAGCAGAATGGTTCCGCCTTGCTGGACGATTTTGTCGGCTACGATTCCTGTGACCGGATTTGCGATAAGTCCCGAGAATGGGTCGGAGGCGCCGCATTTTACACCGATAGTGACATTATTTATATCTACCGGGACACGTTCGGTATTTTTGTATTTTTTGTTCCAGCCGTTGACAATTTCAATGCCTTTTTCGATGGTGGCTGTGGTGCCGCCGTCTTTTTGGATGCTTACGATTTCTACGGGTTTTTTTGTTTTTGCGATTTCGTGGGCGAGTTCCGTGGCGTCTATTTTCTCGCATCCAAGTTCGACAACGAGTACGGCGGCGACGTTCGGGTTTTGGCCGATACCTGCGAGGGTTCTTTTTGCGATTTCGTAGTCTTCGCCGAGATGTCCGCAGCCGTGAATGTTATACGCGATGGCCGAATCGGTCTGGTCAGCTATCCGTTTAGCGGTTTTCGTTGCGCAGTAGACGGTGGGTAGGATTAGAATATGATTTCTGAATCCTACTGTTCCGTTTTCTCTTGGATATCCTTGAAGCTGCATATTGTTTTTTAGTTAGAATTTTTCAAACCGGCTTATGATGGTGCCGGTTATATCTGGTTGTAGTGTTTGTTGTTTTTGGACGCTTTGTTTTTTACCCTTATCGATTTGGCTTTGGTTTCTTGCCAGGTAATAGAGGCCCACGGGGTCGTTTTCTTTTACAGTATCTTTCATTATGTATGCGAGAGCAAATTGTTTTTCGCCGGCTTTGGCGCTACTTAAAACCCAGCCGATACACTGACCGGAATTATTTAATATGCCGTCATTTTGGCGGATGGGCCGAATGCCTTTTTGGCCGGGCAATTCGATTCTGGTTACTTTCATGTCGTAGGTCGCGGCTGTTTGCTGCATAACAGCTTTGCCGATGAAGAAAGGTTTTTCGAGTTTTACTGCCCAGCTGTAACCGGCTTCGAAAGGGGAGATGTTAAATTCTCCGGCGAGTTCATGGCCATAGAGCGGTAGGCCCGCTTCTATCCTCAGGCTGTCACGAGCACCGAGGCCGCAGGGTAATAGACCTAAAGGTTTTCCGTTTTGTAATAATTTGCTCCAGAGTAGCGGGGCCTGTTGCGGGTGAACGAATAATTCGAATCCAAGCTTTGCTCCTGTGTAGCCGGTGCGGGAAATTATGCAATCGATGTTGTCGATGGTGGTTTCGATAAGTTTGAAAGGTTTGAGATTTTCGATTTCGCTGTCTTTGGTTAGTGTGGATAAAATATCGATAGAAGCAGGGCCCTGAAGGGCGATATCAACTTTGCAGTCGGAGGTGGTATTCGTATCCCGCATATCACGGATAGGTGGTTTGTTTTCCGATTGCAGGGCGTCGAGGTATGCTTTGATTTTTGGCTCGTTAGCGGCATTGACGACGACCATGAATTTGTCTTCCTGGCGGGCGTAAACGATGATATCGTCGAGAACATTGCCAGCGGGGTCCAATATGTAGGAGTATTGTGCAGAGCCGGGATTGAGTTTGTTAATATCGTTGGTGGTGATAGTATTTAAGAATTCAGCAGCTTGTGGGCCAGCGACTTCTAAAACTCCCATATGAGTACAGTCGAAAAGGCCCGCGGCATTTCTAACGGCTGAGTGTTCTTCGCTGATGGATGAATACCATAATGGCATTAGAAAGCCGGCGAATGGGGCCAAGCGTGATTGGTCAATTAATTTCAGGTGTTCTGTGTAGAGAACGCTTCCGACCGGCGCAGTATCAGGTGGTTCGAAGAGAAATTTGCCCGAGGATTTAGTTTCCAATTATCCGCCTCCTTGCACAGAAACGAGAAAAAGTCAACAATAAGAAAAATTGCGTCAAAGTCAAGATTGTTTTACGCAAAATCAGGTTAGTTGAGAGATGTTTTTAGTTGGTAAACCAACCGGCAGCGCCGAGAGGGCAGGGCGGACCTACATGGATAGGGCGTGGAGGGTGCGAGTTAGTGGAAGCAAAGGTGTAACGACTAATAATCGAATTGAATAGCTACACCTATTTTTGCATCCTTTAGCATGTTTCTGCGTTCGACCCTGACTACTCTGCCGCTTTTGATTCTTGCGAAACCACCTTTTTCTTCAGCCAATTCAAGTGTACGCGGGAAGTTTATTTCCACGGTGTGGCCTGCGCGGACGGGCATAGTCATAGGAACGCTAAGAAAAGCGCCAGTTTTGCTGATGTTTGAACTTCGGCCATGAAAAAATCTGTTGGCTTCAGGCAGCCATACACTTACGGGCCAAGTGAGTTCTGTTCGTGTGTCCTTACGTTGTTCTACTAAAGTCTCCATAATCTAAATCTCCGTTTAAATAACTGTTCCATCAATCGGTAACTGTTATCGGCCATGTTAATTTAGATAGATTAGTATATTTAGGTAAAATAGTAATTTTTCTGAAAAAAAAGTTGACCTAATATCGTATCAGGGTGTTCTTAGCTATTTTTATAGGACTTGTTATTTTTGTGTGTGAATGATAGGGGAAATTTTCTGTATAAAGTTAAAATAGGTAATCCTTGCAACCGTTGATGATAATTCAAAACTGCAAGATGCGAAATACGTATTAATTAAGAGTTGATATTAGCCAAGTACCTTGCGATAGGCTATGGTTTAGTGTATCTTTGTGGGGTTCATGGAGACGAGAATTGTAAAACTTGATGCAGTTGGGCCTGATATATCTAAAATCAAAGAGGCGGCAGCCCTAATTGATGGCGGCAAGTTGGTGGCATTTCCCACGGAGACGGTTTATGGGATTGCCTGCCGGGTTGGGGGCGATTCGTTGGACAAGCTTGGCAAACTCAAAGGTCGAGACCCTGAGAAATATTATACTTTGCATGTTGGCAGCAAGGAGGATATTGAAAAGTATGTGCCTTCTGTTGGTTTAAGAACAAAAAAATTAATAGATAAGTTTTGGCCCGGTCCTTTGACGATAGTGTTCGAATTAGATAACCGGGACATGGAAAAACAGCGTGGCAGAGTTACAAAGGAGGTTTTTGAGAGTTTATATAGAGATAATTCGATAGGGATCCGCTGTCCGGATAATGTTATTGCTTTGATGTTACTGCGAGAATCGAGAAGTAGTGTAGTCGCTCCGAGTGCGAATGTGAACGGGCGGAAACCGGCAACGGATGCTGAGGCAGTTATTGCCCAATTATCCGGTCAAATTGAGTTATTGCTTGATGGAGGTGAATGCAAATATAAAAAGAGCAGCACGGTTGTAAAGATGGGCAAGGCAGTGCTGGAGATTTTAAGGGAGGGTGTTTATTCTGAGAAGGAATTAAAGAAAGTATCAGAAGTTAAAATTCTTTTTGTATGTACGGGCAATACATGTCGCAGCCCTATGGGTGAAGGGATATTCAGTAAATATTTAGCTGAAAAATTAGGATGCGATGTTGACCATCTCAATGAAATAGGTTATAAAGTGTCTTCTGCAGGTACTATGGGA
>JAGLSU010000008.1 GCA_023135935.1 Planctomycetota bacterium | reverse complement strand
CCCATGCGTAGGCAATCTGATTAGGGCCGGCATTGGCTACGGGAGCAGTGTTAGTTATGGTTTCATAGGCACCCATATCGATACAGCCATCGATTATACGTGATTTACCATCGAAGTCAGTTTTCACTGATGCCGGAATCGCGGAGTTGGCACCTGCGTTCACACAAGGCGAATCATCAAGCAAATGATAGTCCCTGACTGGCTCTTGTGTCTCGACCAATCGCGGGTCCGCAGAAATATTGCCGTTAATGCCTGTCTGGTTACTTAGCCCTGTATAATTACCTCCGGTATTACCCCAGACGTCATTGAACGTAATGGTATTCTGGTAACCGCCGTCCCAATATATTCCTCCGCCCGCTTTGCCGCTGCAGATTATATTATTTGTCACTACAGGCCTACCAGAGCCGTAAATATTAGCTCCCCCATTAATAGCCTCGTTATCAACCAAAGTATTATTAATCAGCTGACTATTTCCCAGCAAACAAACTCCGCCGCCATAGTGTGCCAGGTTGTCATATATCAGATTATTGATTATCAAATCGTTGCTGCTCCACGTCATTATCCCACCGCCGGCGAAAGCACTGTTGCCTCTGAATATATTATTAGTGATAGTTGCATTTGATTCCAAACAACTTATACCTGCCCCGTATCCAACTGGTCCGCTGTTTCCCATCGGTATATCATTGCCCACAATCACATTGTCCATAATGGTTGGCGAAGACAGATAACAATAAATTCCGCCGCCCCAGTAAAGACTAGAACTGAACTGCGGGTTAACTGTCCCGTATCCGCCGGTAATCGTAAAACCACTGAGCACCGCCTTAAAGGCACTCACGCTGCTACTCGCAGGGTTGCCCACGTTTTCGAAAATCACTGTCGAAGAATTGACGGAACTGCCATCGATAATTGTATTTGCAACAATGCCGGCATCTTTCGGGTTCGTGCTTGTGACCGTAATATACTTACCGTTGAAATTGATATTTTCTACATATTGCCCTTCTCCCACAAGTACCGTCTTGCCATCGCTTGCAGCGTCAATACCGTTCTGTATATAGTTAAATGCATCCTTCCAGCTTGTCCCATCATTGTCGCCCGTCGCGTCATCATCTACATAAATCGGTAAAGCTTCCTGGTGAAGTTCCTCAATCTCTTCGCCAGATAAAGCTTTGTTGTAGATGCGGACATCGTCGATTTTGCCGTTGAAGTAGTATTCGAGTACGGAGTCATATGACCTTGCACCTATTGATAAATTCTTATCCGGAGTGGTGGTTCCAGTATTATAAGTAAAGGTTTGAGTACCCTCTAATTGACCATCCAGATATATCTTCATATCCTTGTTGTCGTACACAGCTGTGACCTGATGCCAAACATCAGCAGATGTAATTGAGGTGTTAGCTTCTACCTTACCTCGCCGGGACGCTTCTACATTGAAGATAAACTTTGATTGCGAAGAAGCCCAATATAGTTGGTAACCAAAAACACCCGACTGTGCAGATGCCCGCATTTTAGAAACCAAATAACCATGCATAGTAGGTTCTTCTGAGTTCGGTTTTACCCAGCAGGTTATGGAAAAACTATCCGATTGACTAAACCTTAACAACGTGTCGTCTGAAACATCAACACAGTCATCAATTCCGTCAAAGTCTAAAGCACCATCGATTTGTCCTGTGGTCCAAGTTGGGTCACCCATTAGTGTTCCGTTGCCAGTACCGGCTGCGTCATAAGCAATGTTTCCGGTGGTTTCGTCGAGTTTCCAGTGAGCGACAAGACCTCCCTCTGTTGTCGCCGATACTACGGCAGAGAACCCTGTCTCGTTCTGATTTGCGCTCTTGTCCCGTGTTTTTACACAGTAACTGTACTCGGCACCTGGGTTAAGGCCGGTATCTTCATAGACAGGATTACTACTCTGCCACCCACTGTCATTTCCGCCGCCTGACGTACACTCAAAGTAATACTCCACTCCGCTTAAATCCGATGCTGTCGTTGCTTTCATTGCAATCGACTTGCTGCCGGTCGCATACGGCTGGACCGACCACGTCATCGGGTTTGGCTCCGGCGGTGTAGTATCTGCAACTGTAGTAAACTGCACTTTGTGCGTTCCCGATGGAATATTTACTTCCACCCAGTCGGTACCGGAACTGATATTCGGCACACCCGAACCGTTCAGCAACACGCCGAGAATTCCGGGATAGTAGAACGTGACATTTGTACCTTCGGAAATAATTCTTCCTTCTCTATTTCCAATATAAATACTGACATCGCTGACGGAACTGAATCCGACTTTGGGGGAAATCCCATCGTCAAAAGATTGTCCTTTTCTGACAAAGTATGAAGTCACTAAGCCGCTATCATTGCGATACCAGGTTGCAAGACCATTGAAAGAGACGCCGCTATGGGTAATAGTGCTGGTTCCGGCGGATTCGAGAGCAATATCGGTAATTCCGCCCTGTGCGATGCTTGCACCGGTGTAACCAGTACCGGAGATTCTTGTCATAGCAGCTTTGGCGTGAGTGCTGTCGTGAGGAAAAAGAACGGTAACAACATTGACCATCCCGTCGTCATCGCTTTCGTATTCCGGAAATAGATACTTGCCGCCAAACCAGTTGTTCGTCAGATGAGCTAACTGTCCGGTGGCAATGGCTATTTCAGTTGGAGCGGTGCCGAGGAACATGGATATATAAACCGTATGTCCGCTGAAGGTGAGTTGATTAATCTGCGATTGATATTCTGTATCACGTAAGACGGTTGTCATATTGTCTGCGTTTGGATGCAAGCGGGTACTCGACCATTGTACATCGCTGTCGGCATCGAACTCGTCAAAAAGAACGCTGTAGCCGTTAACACCATCTTTCGGATGTATAAATAAAAGATTGCGATAGTGCAAACCGTTTGAAATGGCGGGACCGGAGTCACTGCAGGCATAATCAAGGCCCAGGTCCGGTGCAGTAAGACCTTCGATAATACCATTTCCATATTTTGTAGCATGGTCAACATTACTGATGAACGCGGTGCTGTTTGAATATGCCCGGTCATGTATCCAAGTCCAGTCGCCGCTAAGCCAACCGGCGTATCCGGAGTTACGAATTACGTGTTCGCCATATGCACCCATATGAATGGCACTGATATCTTTGTGAGCATGACCACCACCGCCAATTATACTCATCGGGTTCCATAGTCCTATTGACAGTGCTCTGCTTGATAGGCTGTTCTCATTAAAAAACGCACCCCCATCAGGGAATATTCGACTCGGTGCTACTTTCGGTGATGGTGGTGCCTGCTCCATGAGTATATAGGTTAGCAGTCGCCCTGACGGTATATTGCCCGACGTATACCGTGATGCATAATCACCTGCTTTTTCGCCAAAGCGATATGCTCGCCATATCTGGGGGCTTCTATCCCATTGAATGGTACTGCCGGGAGATGAATCACCGAATGTCGTATTCCTGCGGAACGCTGTTGTCGTATAACCATACATCCATTCATGAAAGTTTTGTACCAGGACATTGGAATAAAAGTCGTGATATCCCTGATATTCAAAAATATCCATAACAAGACTTTTTTGCATGCGGTCTTCGAATCCAAACCTCGCATTCGCGTAGCCGCTACCCTCCATGAACACCCCGCTTGATGTTAAAAAATTATATATAGCATCCCTGTAATATATCCGAAACGCATCGAAGGTAGCCATATCCCCCTTGTAAAGTGCCCAAACAGCTGTTGTACCTTCGTAACTTGGGGTCGAACCTCTCGTTATCCTAATCAGGTCTTCTATCTTTGTTTCTATCGTGGTACGTTCACCGGGTGTCAGGTCGTTGTAAACAATATCCATTGCGAGCGTTGCTGCGAACAACGCACACTCCAATGCCGTGTTAGCTTCCCATGTGCCTGCTGAGCTACGTGTTGCCGCCAGGTTATCCAAACCTGTATTTAATTGGTCTCTTATTTTATTTTTGTACTGTGTTCGGTTGGTTGGGTCGAGAATGTAAGCCAAAGAGCAACTGCTTACCACGTCACGAAGTCTTGATGTCTTAATTTTATAAGGATATAAACCCGGGTCGTATACGAGATTCGAAGCATCATTTAACGCGTTTGCCTTAATATCGCTCCAGGGTGATCCTGATGCTCGTGCCTGCAACTCCGGATAATTTGCTTCAGTTACGATGAGAAAAGGGTGGGCGGCTTGAAGAATGGCGGGAGTTAATACCAATGCAAGTAAGATTACAATAGGTAACGATGTATAAACTCTCCAAAAAGCGCTGTTCCTTCCAATAGTATGCATTATATCGTCCTCCTTTTTTCGTTCACTTGGTAAATTTACCATAGAAACAAAACACGCTCCTCTGGTTTTGACCGTAACTGTTAGCATTCAAACAAAATATAGATTTCCCCCATAATAACTGGGCTAAATGGGGGACCTACATGCCGCCTCCTACACAAAAACACAATATAGCACATAGCCGACTAAATGTCAACCGAAAATATCTCTAATGTCATCTTTGTCTTGGAGTTATATCCATCTTCCGTGCCAGAAAGAAGAATCAGGTTTCTTATCCCCTCAGTATCACGAGCACCAAGCCAACGCCGCTCAAAACCCTTCTCCTGGGCAATCTGGGCTATTGCCATCAACGCACGCAGATGATAATTACACTCGTCTTTACTGAATATATCAACCGGTATCCGCAATGTCGAATTGAAACATTTGCCACTTTGTAGAAACGCTTTATCTTTATAGCTGCAATTACAATAAGACGTTATGCCAAAACCGCCACTAGCCTATAATCCGGCGGTCGTATGTTCGAAGACCTTCCCCGCTATTTCGTTAACTCTAGCAAAGCCAGCTACTTACGGTTGGCTTTTTTGTTGCGCATTTCGCTCGATTTTTGGTCTACGCTTGCGGGGGGCATGTCTAGGCGTGCCGGTTTTGACGGTAGATTGGTCCTGGCGGTGGCTGGAAGGGAAAGCTAGTACCTCCGGGGTTAATACCTGGCGTTCGACGCAGTGACACTAACTTCAATTTGTAGCCAAATCTTAGTAGCCAGGGCGGAAAGTAGGGAAATTTAGACCATAAATTCCTCTTAAAGTATTAACAAAAAGGTGATAATATAATATGAAGGTATATGCCAAAGATAATACCAGTCGAATCTGTTTTTAGATAGGTACTTTTGCTGTTACTTGGAAGATAGTACTGAAAAAGATGAGAAAACATATCCTCATACCATTTCTTATAGCCATTATAATATTACCTGGAGCTATGGTTGTTGGCGTATACCAGCTCCAGCAGCGGTATATCGAGAGTGAAGTTCGCTCGCGTGTCGCCGGGGTGCAAAAATTGTTCCAGACAGAATTGAAGGGGGATACCGAGTTATTGAATGGCCTGATTGGTTTTATAAAAGACGATAAAGCTCTCCAAACCGCATGGCTTGCTAAAGATAGAAATGTGCTGTTCCGTGACGCTTCGCGGATTTTTGAGAATATTCGTCAAAAGCACAGGGTTACGCATTTTTATTTCCACGATGTGGAGGGGGTGTGTTTTCTTCGTGTTCATATGCCGCAGCGTTACGGGGATTATATATATCGTTTTACGATGGATGAGGCTGTACAGAACAAAAAGCCTTCTTATGGTATTGAGTTGGGACCCTTGGGTACATTTACACTTCGTACGGTACATCCATGGAGAATAAATGGCAACTTGGTTGGTTACATTGAACTTGGTGAGGAGATTGAACACATCACACCGAAATTGCGAGAAATTACCGGAGCGGAATTGTTGTTTGTAATTGATAAGGCGTATCTGGATCGTGCCCAGTGGGAGCAAGGCATGAAGATGTTAGACCGTAAAGCTGATTGGAATCAGTTTTCTGATTTTGTCATCGTTGGGCAAACAGTAGAACAACTTCCACCCGCATTGGGTGAAACTATGCAGCAGCATCATGTTGAACATGAAAAATTTCTGTTTAAAACCTTGCTTGCTGACCGGCAATATCAAGGCGGCTTTGTACCATTGTTTGATGCCGGACGACGTGAAGTCGGCGAAATCCTTGTTATGTACGATGTCACAGAGGTAAAGGCGCAAATGCGAATATTATTTATGCCTCTGATAGCGATTTGGATTATCTTTGGGGCTTTGTTGTTCATATTAATACATTTTTATGTTGGTCGCATAGAACGCAGAGTTGAAAAAGTCAGTGGTGACCTCGTAGCGGAAATAAAAGAGCACGAACGCTCAGAAGAAGCCTTGACGGAAGAACGCAACTTAATGTTTAAGTTAATGGATAACCTGCCACATTACATTTATGTCAAAGATACCAACAGCCGCTTTGTTACTTGTAACAAAGCGCTTCTGAAGGCATTGCAAGCGAAAACATTCGATGATGTGCTTGGTAAAACTGATTTTGACTTCTTCCCGAAGGAAATGGCAGAAAAATATTATGCCGACGAACAGCAGGTTATCAAATCCGGTCAGCCCATGCTTGATAGGGAAGAGCCATTCATGGAGCGGGGAGGCGAAAAAAGATGGGGTTTGACTACCAAAGTGCCTTTGAGGGATAGTAAAGGACAGATAACGGGGATTCTGGGTATAGGTCGGGATATTACTGAACGTAAAATTGCCGAACAGTCGCTGAGAATTGCACACGATACATTGGAAATGCGTGTTAAGCGGCGAACCGAGGACCTTGCAGAAGCCAACGAAAATTTAGAACGTGAAATTGCCGAGCACAAATTGGCACAGGATGCCCTGAGGTTAACACAGTTCTCTGTTGACAAGGCATCTGATGCTGTGTTCTGGATTGGCTCCGATGCAAAATTCCTTTATGTCAACGATGCGACTATTCAAATATTGGGATACTCTCGTGACGAACTTCTTTCTATGACGGTGCATGATATCGACCCGAATTTCCCTGAGGAAGTCTGGCCGGGACACTGGAAAAAAATTCGAGACCTGAAGTCTTTCACCGTAGAATCCACGCATCGTAAAAAAGATGGAACCATATTCCCTGTGGAAATTAGTGTTAACTACCTTGAATTTGAAGGAAAGGAACTCCACTATGCATTCGTACGTGATATTACCGCTCGAAAACAGGCAGAGGAAAACCTGCAGGCGCAGCATAATTTATTGCGCACCCTAATAGATAATTTGCCGGACTCCATTTATGTTAAAGACTCCGAATGTAAGTTTGTTGTTGCCAATACTGAAGTTGCACGTCGAACGGGTGTGGAAACGCCGGATAAACTCATTGGAAAATCTGACTTCGACTTTTATTCGTCAGAAGACGCAGCCAAATATCATGCTAATGAGCAGATAGTACTGGACTCAGGACAACCACTGATTAACTTGGAAAATCAACTTGTAAACCAGACAACTGGTGAGGTGATATGGAACTTAACCAACAAGGTACCTTTAAAGGACAACGATGGCAAAGTAATCGGTCTTGTTGGTATCGGCCGAGATATCACCGACCAAAAACAACTGGAGAGTGAAGTAGAAAGATATAAAGAGAGAGTTTACGATGCGCAAAAATCGGTCTATATTAATTCGATGGGAGCTATCGTTGCTCATCAGCTTAATCAGCCCCTCAGTGTGATAAACATACTGCTTGACCAGGTCATAGCTGACTATGAACAGGATTCTCATAGCCAGGATATCTTGAAGAATCTGAAGACAAGCCTCGTTGAAGCCGAGAAAGCTACGGAGGCAATAAACAGATTCCGCAAATATAGCAAGGACCCACTATTCAATGTGACCCAACAGGTTAATATTGGTAACATCGCTAAAAGGATTGCTTCTGCCTTATCAGAAAAAGCTGAGCAAGCCAAACTTGAGATACTTATAAAAGATATTGATTCCTTACCGCAAATTCAGAGCAATGAAGCTGCTGTTGAACAGATATTCTTTATTATCATGCAAAATGCTATCGATGCAGCCGATGACCAAAAACAGCATAATTTAACTATAACTGCTAAAACTCTGGACGGAAAAATAGAACTGCAATTTTCAGACGACTGCTGTGGTATTGCACCTGAGAACCTCGAAAAAATCTTCGAACCGTTCTTTACTACCAAGGGAGGTACCCATGGAATGGGACTTGGCTTGGAAATTGTAAAGCGAATACTAATAGGTCACGGTGGCGAAATACGTGTAGAAAGTGAACCTGCAAAAGGTTCAACATTTTATATAGTTATACCTGTTGTCACATGATAAAATAAATGTTTGTAAAAAAACGATGAGACCTAAGAAAAAACAATGCATCTTTTTTGTTGACGATGAACCTGCTGTGCGGATGGCAGTAGCTGGCGCGCTCAAATATTTAGAATATGACATTGTCTGTTTTGCTAATGCCGCCGAGTGCCTCGAAAAATTACCACAATATGACTGCAGCCTACTGATTGCCGATGTGAATATGCCCGGCATGGATGGGTTAACTTTGCTGGATAAAGTTAAACATATTGCTCCATGGATTCCCGTTATAGTCGTTACTGCATATGGTGATGTTCCTATGGCGGTCAGGGCGATGAAAGCCGGTGCAGTGAATTTTATTGAGAAACCACTAAAAAGACCTGCCTTATTAAAAATAGTCGAATCTGTTCTACAGCAAAGTAGCTTTGCCGACTCTTCTGCTGGCCATACTTTGACAAAAGCCGAGAAAAAAATACTCAAGATGATTCTCGATGGCAATAGCAACAAGGAAATAGCATACAAACTTGACCGTGCAGTACGTACTGTTGAAGAACATCGGAGCCATATTATGCGTAAATTTAACGCCGATAGCATTGTTGACCTTGTTAAAAAAGCTGCAAAGTTAGACTTCAGTGATACAGAATAAGGGCAAAAAGCGCCCGCAAAACACCCCTAATTGCCCCTAAATCTTCCCTTTTTTGCTCTAAATTACATAAAAAACGCCGGGTTTTACCGGGAATTGCCCCTGTTTTTTACCCTAAAATCCACCTTTGCCCCAAAAAAAGTTGAAAAAAACCCCAAAATCCGTGGTTTTCCACAATTTCAAAACCCGCTATCAAAGATTAAAATAAATTTGAAAGTTAACAACGAGAGAGAGAGGAAAGAGGAATTTTCTTTGGCTTATCGAGGTCTTTGATAATTAGGGATGATTGGGGGGCATATGTTTGAAGGATGGAAAAAGTAAAAGCAGCCTGAGAAAATTTTTTGGAAAGTACTTAGTAAAACCTTAAATCAAAGCTGACAAAGGATTGGTATTTTATGGAATGCAATTTGCTGAGTCACACCCAACGGACTTCTATGTGGGTGGCGTAATCGATTTCGCAATCTTTGCCGAAAATCGGTTTAAGAAACTGAACGAAGTCCGGCCGCACTCGTTTTCAGCGTGTTGCATTGTAAGATAGTGAGGAAGCTGGTTGTTCTACTCCTCAACCGCTTCCTCGTTGTCGTTTAATGGATAAGGATATTTAAACCGCTCCTCCAAGATGTAGGCAATAATAGGGCGTTTACCATAATCTGGTAAGTTCTCGTAAAAATGGTTGCCGCAGAAGCTTTGTTTTATTAATATCATATAGACTGGATATTAGCGGTGTACCCGTTCTTAACGGCAAAAGCAAAAAAATTGGTTCCCTGAATCGTATTAAGACAGCTGTTAAATCAGAAATTAGAAAGGGGGCTGCAATGAAAATCAGAACGCTATCAATTCTCCTACTTATTTGTGTTATCATCCTATGCGCTGCTTACGTCTCAGCTGGCGCCGGCCAAAGACCCCAGGGGCTCAAAAAACTAAGCATCGAAGACAAGATTGAAAAGTTGCTTAGAAAAATGACCATCGAGGAAAAAATTGGCCAGATGACCCAATACAGCTGGCGGTCAGGTTCCGAAGACTACCACAAACATCTGAGGCGGTTAGCTGGAGAGGGCAAAGTCGGTTCTTTTTTAAACCTTACTCCCGGTATTTGTGTAAAAGAGCGTAACGAACTACAAAAAATTGCCACCGAACAGTCACCTTCAGGCATACCCTTAATCTTTGGCTTTGATGTAATACATGGATACCGAACCGTTTTTCCTATCCCTTTAGCACAGTCCTGTATGTGGGACCTGGATTTAGCTGCCAAGGCTGCTTCTGTCGCAGCTGCTGAGGCAAGTTCGGACGGCTATGACTGGACCTTTGCGCCAATGGTTGATATTGCTCGTGACCCCCGATGGGGCAGAATCGCCGAGAGTTTCGGAGAAGACCCGTATTTGGCTTCGGTATTTGCAGCAGCAAAAGTTAGGGGTTTTCAAGGCAGGAATCTTGCTGACCCACGTACATTAGTAGCATGTCTGAAGCACTATGCTGCCTATGGTGCAGCTGAGGCAGGCAAAGACTATAATACCTGTGAAGTTTCAGAAAGAACTCTCAGAGAGGTATACCTGCCGCCGTTTAAAGCTGGCGTAGATGCCGGTGCCGCAACACTCATGAGCGGCTTCAATGAAATAAGCGGAATACCGACTTCGGGTAACCGTCATATCTTAACAGATATCTTGAGGGACGAATGGAAATTTGATGGATTCGTTGTTAGTGACTATAACTCAGTTGCACAATTAATTACGCATGGCTTTGCTGAAGATTACGGTGACGCTGCCCAAAAGGCCGCAACCGCCGGTGTTGATATGGTTATGGAAAGTGAAAAATGTTTAAAAGAACTACAGCGGCTAGTCAAAACCGGAAAGGTGTCGGAAAAGGTAATAGACCAGGCAGTTCGAAGAATCCTGAGAATAAAGTTCCGAGCAGGTCTGTTCGACCACCCATACGTCGACCCTAATTTGTCTGAGTCCGTAATACTAAGCAAAGAACATCTGCAGACAGCTCGCGAGGTAGCGAAAAAATCGATGGTATTGCTAAAAAATGATTCATCACTGCTTCCGCTTAGAAAAGACATAAAAACACTTGCCCTAATCGGTCCATTGGCAGACAACCAGAAAGACCTACTGGGAACCTGGGCAGGGGCAGGGCGGAGCGGAGATGTTGTTACCGTTCGCAAAGCAATTAGGGAAAAACTTCTGCCCCAATCCAGGTTGCTTTACGCGAAAGGTTGTGGCATCCAGGACGACTCAACAGAAGGTTTTAACGAAGCTGTCAAAATCGCGAATCAATCCGATATGGTCATATTAGCAGTCGGTGAATCGGAAAAAATGAGTGGCGAAGGCCACAGCAGAGCTTACCTTGATTTACCTGAAGTTCAGAAAAAGCTCGTAAAGAAAATACACGCAACCGGAAAACCCGTGATAGTCGTATTGTTTAGCGGCAGGCCTTTATCTATCAGCTGGCTCAAAGAAAACATACCAGCTATTTTGCTTGCCTGGCACCCGGGTGTTCAGGGCGGCAATGCTGTAGCGGATATTTTGTTCGGTGACTACAATCCCTCTGGAAAACTAACCACCACCTTTCCGCGAACTGTTGGACAGGTACCTATATATTATAACCACAAAAATACAGGCAGACCCCCCAGGGAAAAGGACCGCTATACCTCCAGGTATATCGATATCTCCTGGACGCCTTTATTTCCGTTCGGCTATGGCCTGAGCTATACTACCTTCGAATACAAAAACCTTAAGGTAAATCCCAATAAAATTGTTCTTGGTCAGCCAATCACAGTAACTATTGATGTCCAAAATACCGGCGAAAGGGCTGGTGAAGAAGTGGTCCAACTCTATATTCGTGATTTAGTTGCTTCTGTCACCAGGCCGGTTAAGGAACTAAAAGGTTTCAGAAAAATATCTCTAAAGCCGAAACAGAAAAAGAAAGTCTCATTTACTATTACCAGCGAGCAACTGTCGTTCTGTAATCAGGAGATGAAGTTCGTCACAGAGCCGGGAGACTTTAAAATTTGGGTTGGCCCTGATTCAGTACGGGGTCTGCAAGGTGATTTCAAGATTGTCCCACCAAAGTAGGCTAAAACGCATCTGTATTAAGGTTTATGTTTAACCTTGCTCTAATATTTTGTCTATTTGTTTTAGTTCATCGGTAGTGAATTTGGTGTTTTTAAGAGTTGCTATATTTTGCTCGAGTTGCTCTATCTTGCTGGCACCGATGAGAGCTGTGGTTACTCGCGAGTCTCTTAGTACCCATGCCAAAGCCATTTGAGCGAGTGACTGTTCTCTTTTGGCTGCGATTGTATTCAAAGCTCGAATTTTTTTGAGTAATTCTTCAGTAATCTGTTCACGTTTGAGAAAACTTTGAGGTTTGGCGGCTCGTGAGTTCTCAGGGATACCATTTAAGTATCTGTCTGTTAACAGTCCCTGTGCAAGGGGACAAAAAACTATACATCCGATACCTTCCTTGCCCAATGTTTCCAGTAGCCCATTTTCGCAATTGCGGTAAAGCATTGAATACTTTTGCTGATGAATAAGGCAAGGTGTTCCCAGTCGTTTTAAAATCTTAGCGGCATCAGCGGTTTGCTCGGGAGTATAAGAAGAAATTCCGGCATATAGTGCCTTGCCTTGGCGAACTGCCTGGTCCAATGCCCCCATTGTTTCTTCAAGTGGTGTTTCGCCGTCGGGACGGTGAGAATAAAATATGTCCACATAGTCAAGTCCCATACGTTTTAGAGATTGGTCAAGGCTTGCGATAAGATGTTTTTTCGAACCCCAATCGCCATAAGGTCCCGGCCACATCAGGTACCCGGCCTTAGTGGAAACGATAATTTCATCGCGATATGCTGACAAATCAGCTTTTAAGATTTTACCGAAAGTTTTTTCAGCAGAACCTGGAGGCGGCCCGTAATTATTGGCAAGGTCGAAGTGGGTTATTCCTAAATCAAATGCTTTCAGAATCATATCTCGAGCGGTATCGAAAGAATCTACCTCGCCAAAATTGTGCCAGAGTCCAAGAGAAATAGCAGGAAGCAGCAGGCCGCTTTCGCCGCAACGGTTATACTTTATCTGGTTGTATCGGTTTTCGACTGGTTTGTAAGTCATTTAGTTTCCTTCTAAGATTACGTTCAGCAGCTTTTATAATAAGGAAAGTAAAGTGTTTTTCATAGCTTTAACTATTGGCTTATCCTAACCAGACCTCGATATGGTGAAACTCTTGCTGGCGGATGCGGTTTGCTATGGCGGGACCGATATCAGAATCTTTGATTTTTATCTGACCGTCAAATAGATATCGCACCGGCTTTACTGAGGATTTGCCAAAAGTGTTAGCTCTGGATTCATTGTGGTATATTAACAGTGTTTCCCCTACCGAGGCCGCTGCGTTCGCTCTTTCGAAGATGTCACCCGACAAGAGAACAGAAGCGATTCGGGCATATTTTGACCCAAACACAGGATTAGGGTATACCCTCTGTCGTACCCACATTAATAGTTGCGACTTTTCTCTTAGTAATTATGCCTACAACGAAACAGATGGTGACACTAATCTCGAAGATTTCAACATAGGACGCGACAAAAAATGGCTAATTCCTTTTATAAAAGATGCTATGGCAGTTCCAGGCGCAAAATTTAAAATCTTAGCCTCACCCTGGAGTCCACCTGCATGGATGAAAACTAATGGACAAATGAATAACGGAGGCAAACTAAAACCGGAATATGCCGACACGTGGGCATTATACTTTGCGAAATATATCAATGCCTATGCCGCAGAAGATATACCTGTTTGGGGGATAACAGTTCAGAATGAACCAGCTGCAAAACAGGTATGGGATTCATGTCTCTGGTCAGCCGAAGAGGAACGCGATTTTGTCAGAGACCACCTCGGACCGAAGTTGCAGGCCGAAGGGCTCGGTGACATAAAAATTATGATTTGGGACCATAATAAAGATATTATTGTTGAACGTGCCACACCAATATTATCCGACCCCCAAGCAGCTAAATATGTTTGGGGTATTGCATTTCATTGGTACAGCGGTGACCAGTTCGAAAATCTCGAAAAGATACACAACATGTTCCCCGATAAGAAATTGCTTTTTACCGAGGGATGTCAGGAGGGTGGTGTTCATCTGGGTTCGTGGGACACTGGCGAACGATATGGCCACGACATTATTGGCGACCTGAATAATTGGACGGTCGGATGGGTGGACTGGAACATGGTATTGAACGAGAAGGGCGGTCCTAATCACGTAGGCAATTTCTGTGACGCACCTATCATCGCCGACTCTGTCACCAACAAACTACACTATCAAAGTTCCTATTATTATCTTGGACATTTTAGCAAGTTTATCCGCCCTGGTGCGGTGAGAATAGGCTGTGTAGCAACTCATAAATCTCTTGAGGCTACGGCGTTCCGTAATTCCGATGGTCGCACTGTGGTAGTTGTAATGAACCGTACTGATGACAATATCGACTTTGACCTGAAAGTAAATACAGATATCGCACAACTAACCAGCCCAGCCCATTCCATCTTATCGTTAATCTACGACTGAGCTGAACACGAACTGTACATATCTTATGAGAGTTTCACGCTTGTCCTACGCTTGCCGGTATGTCACTTATTTGCCGCGATTTGCCGCATTTTGCCACTTTGCAAAAATGCTTTATCTTTATAACTGTAATTACAATAAACAATTATGCTGAAACTGCCACCGGGGCCTATAACCCGGAGGTCGCAGGTTCGAATCCTGTCCCCGCTATTAAGACCTAAAGATAACTTTAGGTCTTTTTTATGCGCCTAAAAACGACAGGGTTCATATCGGGTCATATCTCGCAACTAGTGCTGCACAAGCATATACTTGAGAGGGTGGTTAAATCTGCTGTTGCCGTATATATTCGGGTTAAATCGGCAATCAACGGTTGACATGTCGTCCTATACCGGATATTTTTACAGTGTTCTATTCTGGCATTACCGTATGCCAGAAGTTTCTCGAAGAAATCACAGCATACCTCAGAAATTAGGAGTTCGAAAATGGTTATTGAAAATCGTTGGCTATCTGTTGATGAGATTTGTAAATATCTCGGGGTCAGCAACGATACTGTTTACAAATGGATTGACAAATATGGCATGCCTTCTCACCGTATGGGACGTCTCTGGAAATTCAAAAAGGAAGAAGTTGATGAATGGGTCAAGGCTGGTGGTGCAGCGTTGGATGATAACAAGGAATGAAAGATGGATAAATAAATATGAGTGAAATAAAGAGTAAACTATCGCTTAGTATCTTGGAACGCCACCTATGGGAGGCGGCTCATATTATTACAGGGCCGATTGATGCATCAGATTATAAAACATACATCTTTCCGATTCTATTTTTTAAACGTGTATGTGATGTTTACGATGAAGAATTTGCAGAAGCCATGGAATTTTACAGTGATAAAGAAATAGCCTTGGCTCCTGAGCAGCATCGAATTGAAGTTCCGAAAGGTTGTCATTGGACAGACGTGATTGCCGCTACGAAGGATGTTGGGAAAGTTCTCAAAGCAGCCTTCCTCGGAATTGAAAAAGCTACTGACCGTCTTTACGGCATTTTCGGTGATGCTTCATGGACGAATAAGGAACGTCTGCCTGACCATTTATTACTGCAATTGCTCAATCATTTTAACAAGATCAATCTGGGTGTGCAGAATGTTCGTGATGATGATATGGGCCGTGCTTATGAGTATCTCATCAAGCGTTTTGCTGATAAAGCCAATAAGAAGGCTGGTGAATTTTATACACCACGTTCTGTTGTTAGGCTTATGGTCAATGTTCTCGATCCCCAGGCCGGCGAAACCATCTATGACCCTGCCTGTGGCACTGGCGGCATGTTGCTTGAAACACTTCATCATGTAAAAGAAAATGGCGGAGACCCGCGTCTGCTCAAACTCAAAGGGCAGGAAAAGAATCTGACAACGGAAGCCATTGCTCGGATGAATCTTTACCTTCATGGCATGGAGGATTTTGAAATACGTCGCGGGGACACTCTCCGTGACCCCAAATTCCTCATATATGATCGGTTGGAACAATTCGACTGCGTGATAGCTAATCCGCCATTTAGCCTCAAAGAATGGGGACATGACAAGTGGAGCTCGGATCCACACAAAAGACATGCATTTGGACTTGCCCCTAAGAAAAACGGCGACTTCGCATGGGTAATGCATATGTACACTTCCATGAAAGACAAGGTTGGTAGGATGGCTGTTGTTCTTCCTCACGGTGTTCTTTTTAGGTCTGGGACAGAGGCAAAGATACGTCAAAAACTTTTGGATATCGGAGCCATTGAGGCAGTAGTCGGGCTCGCAGGAAATCTGTTCTATGGAACTGGCATTCCAGCATCCATCCTTATCCTTCGCAAAAAGGTACGAAAGAATGCTCCGGTACTCTTTATCAATACCGAAGAGATATACACAAAAGGCCGTGCCCAGAATACCATGACTAGCGAACAGGCTGATGAGATTTACTCGATCTACATCAATCAGCACAAAAAAGCCTTTGAGCAGGAAGGTGTTAGTCGTTGGGTTGAGTACAGCGAACTTAAGGAGAATGACTTCAACCTGAATATAGCCCGCTATGTACAAAAGCCACTCGAAGAAGAAACCGTTACGGTCGAGGAGGCTCTGGGGGATTTTAAAAAGAAACTTGCTGAACTCGAAAAAGCAGAGGACGAACTGGAGTTATTGTTAGAACGGGAAGGATTTGAACTGTGAAACCAGACGTTTTTATAAGTCATGCTGTAACTGATAAGGATATTGCCGAAGAATTTACACGATTACTTGCATCGGGTCTAAATATAACTGGAGGTTCTGTTTTTTGTTCCAGTCTGCCTGGACGAACAATTCCTGGAGGATTTAATTTTGTTGAGCATATCAAAGATGCCCTACATAGTTCAAAAGTAGTCTTACTACTACTTACTGAAAACTATTTAGCCAGCCAATTCTGCTTAGCTGAAATAGGTGCTTGTTGGGTATCTAAAGAAAATGTTATTCCAATTCTCGTGCCACCAGTCGAATATGAAAGGCTAAAAGCCACCCTCTCAATTACTCAAGCATGGAAAATAAATGATGATGATGGACTAAACTCAATTGCAGATGACATTCGTAAACCGCTTAAATTAGATGCTGATCACGCACAGTGGGGAGTAGAAAAAAAAGCTTTTATAAAAAAGATTGACTCCCTTATCAATGATCAGATACCTCCAGTTTTTATATCTCCAGACGAATATGAAAAGTGCAAAAAACAACTTGAATATTGTGCTGTTAAAATCGAAGAACTTGGAGGCGAACTACAGAAAAAACAAGTTTTAATCGAAAATCTTAAAAAGCTCAAAGACAAGGACGAGGTGAATGAGTTAGAAATCGCTCATATGGATGAGCTTAAACAATTTGAAGCATTATGTCAAAATGCGAGGCTCGCAGTCGCAACACTTCCATATGTTGTTGGGGAGGCGCTTTACCACGAAAATGCTGGCAGGAATCTTCCAAAGCCTAGAGCTATTGAAAAAGAAGCATGGGCTGATATTAGCAATGCAATAGACTTGAAAATGCTTGAGCTTCCTGATGATGACGAACCAATAGAAGTGAATTATGAACATCCTAAAGTCAACAATGCTTATGATGCCATCAGTGACCTTCAGACATTTATGAGAGAGCACGAAGACAACATGCATAAATATATTGAGGATAAATATGGAGTAACATTTGATCTTACTGACCTTGGTTTTTGGCGACAATTCATAGGATAATTTATTATGAGTCTGACACAGCAACAACTGGAAAGCATGCTATGGGGAGCCGCTGAGCATCTTCGCGGCCAGATTGATGCTTCTGATTACAAACAGTATATTTTCCCGCTACTTTTTTATAAACGGCTGTCAGATGTCTATCAGGATGAATATGAAGAAGCACTGAAATTCTCTGATGGTGATCAAGATTATGCCCAGTTGCCTGAGCAGCACCGTTTTATCATACCTGAATCTGCCAGATGGGAAAAACTGAGGGAAACTGCGACCAATATCGGTGCTTTTATTCAGAAAGCTCTGCGAAGCATCGAAAAGAACAATACCCGCTTATATGGGGTTTTTGGTGATGCTCAATGGACCAATAAAGAGCGTCTGCCCGATCACCTGCTTGCTTCATTGGTTGGGCACTATTATAATAATGGGCCAGTTGTAATAACCGTTAATCAATTAGAAAATAATTCAGTAAGTGGTGAGACTTCTTCTGATCGTCATGGATTTTGTGCTGTTATGGGAGTTGCAGGTGCCGAGACTTATGCACATGAATTTGGGCATGTATTTATACCAAGAATGGCATCGCATTCTTTGTGGTCGGTACATGTATTTGGTAATCCTACAAATTTGATGGCAAGTGGATCCGCTCGTGAAAGTAGTGGTATTGGTTTAGATGGGCTTTCCTTGACTCAAGGACAAATTGATGCAGCTAGGGAAAAGATCAGAAAGAAAGGATGGAATTAGTGAAACTCCGTTTTGTATTATTATACATTATTATTATTTTGTTACCTGGGTTTATAGTAATTTATTATAATAGCACGAATCGTTCAGAGGGAAAAAGTCCTTTACTTACGACTCGTTCTAATTTGAGGCTGGTGAGACGTGCTATCCTTGCTTACAAACTCGAAGAAGGTAACTGGCCGGATTATGTACCTCCGAGAGAAGAGCTATTAAAGTTTTCTAAAAAATATTTTATGGGATTAGAAGATGAAAGTGTTTTCTACGATGGTTGGAACAATCCAATAAAATACAAAATTACAGTTGATGATTCTGGTAATGAGACTGTAATTGTATATTCAATGGGAAAGAACTCTATAGATGATAAGGGTAATATAGATGACCTAGTTGAAAAGATAGAAAATGATAAGCTAGTCGACTAGTTAATTTTTTGTTTCATAGCTCTTTGAAAATGTCATAAAAAAAACCGCCTACATAATCGGCGACGACGTCTTAGCTGTCCTTGTCTTACGCAAAAACTAATCTGAAGCTGAAAATTGTAAATTTCACCAATCGTTTTTGGGATTTTGCTTATTGAAAACTGAATATTGAGAATTTAGCGACTGATAATTTCTGTCAAAATATTAACTTTGGTAAATCTTTTGAATTCTGTATAGACCTTTTCCGTATAGCTTTGCAATCAACCCAATTCTTTTCCTTAGATTTTCAGCTTAAGCGACTCGACTATATACGTGATGCAGTCCGCCAAGAATTGGTTTGCTGATAATTTTGCCAGTTGTCGTAGCAGGGCGGTTAACCGGCGAATCCTTCTCAAGTGACATATGGGTTCTGTTGACATTGTAATACTCAAAGATGTATTCATGCAAAATATTATAAAGATGCTTTTCATTGAGAATGATTGTCGCTGATCATATCTCTAATTTATGCCGTTATTCCGGTATAAAGTTAATCTAAATAAACCATCCTTCCGCTTTCATCGTAATAATACTTCCTCGTTCTAAATCTGTCTTCATCATTGCATCCTAATGCTCCCACAATAGTTCCTGGTTTTCTTGCAGTATCAACTACCATTTCCAGGGCATCGGGACCATCATCATTTTTTGCCATTGGAAACTGCGTCAGTTGCTGCAAGAGTATTTGGTGATTACTGTTGAATCTCAATAGCCCCTGGCTTACATATGGTTCAAGGGCACAAATGCGAGCCTGCTTCTGAGATGTATGATGTACGGGCCTGATTCTGGTCTTATGGCCTTTTTGTAGAAGACGACGTTTAAGATCGTCGACCAATAACTGTTGGAAATTATTGCTTTCAACTGTAAATTGTGAAAAGTGGTATATATCTGCATACTGAATTATCCTTTGGATGCTAGCATCCGGAGCGCACTGTATCAGATCAGCTGCGATAACATACATGATATTAGTTCGGTTGTCTTTTAATAAAACAATGATCGCTGTATAATCACTCCTGGCAGAACGTCCAAGACTGGGATCGCAAGCTCCATAATAAATGCCATACCTGCCAACAGACTCTATCAGGTGCTGGGTATCTCTGTATTGCTCATCCCAGAAAGTCAGGTTCTCTTTTTTGAAAATGCATTGCTTTGGATCAAGTGGGCAGTTCTGCTTTTCACGCTGAAAGAATATCTCACCTTCGGTTTGTCGCAAAACCATTAAATCATAAAAACTCTCCCATTCGGGCCATAATACCTCAGTGCCTTCCAGCATGTGTTCCTCGTATGCGTCGAAAAACATCTTGGCGGCATCAGGACCTGTTTTGCCTTCATATTCCTCATTTGATCGAAAAATCGCGATCCACTTTTCCCAAAGCTGTGGATAGTCACTGTCTTTAAGTAAAGCTTTATATACTCTGCCATCCCATCCCGGCTTTCTTTGAGAATCAACCAGTTTAGCCAACAATGAATCGTGATTAAGTATGGTTCCAACAACAATGACATTTGTATCGGGATGGCCGGTATTCAGCAGTGTTCCACTGAACCAGGAGCGCAGTTTCTCACGCTGTTCTTCGGATTCAACCTGTTCTTCATTTTCAAGGTCATCTGCTATGATGAGGCCGGGCCTATGCTTGTCATTTTTGATGCCCCTGGGACTTTGGCTTGCACCATAGGCGCAGATCATAGCTCCATTGGGAAGCTGAATCTTATTATCCCGCCAGGGCTTTGGTCTTTTGGCTCGACAAATCTCCGGAAAATCCGACAGCAGTAGGGGATTGTTCTTCAGTTGGTGTTTTATATCTTTCAAAAGGGTATTTGCCTGTTCCGTGGTGTTTGAAGCCAGTATTATGAGCTTTTCCTTGGAATACAGTATGCACCAGAGCACGTACACAAGGCTTACGATGGTACTCTTAGCGTGACCGCGTGGAGCGGCTATCGCAACCTTTGCCCTTCTGCTTTCGGTTATATCCAGCAGCTTTTTGAACATTTCAAGGTGCATTTTCGAGTAGGGTGCACTGCAGTTATTTTTTAAATATACCTCTGCAAAGGCCTGTGGTGATTTTGCACCCAGCTGGCGTCTTTGTTGGCGCAGATTTGAAGATAAAGTATTTGCGTTTGTATCTTGTTCATTCATGATTTCCCCCTTTTCTGTTTGATCGTTTTGCTTTCAACCCTTTTGGTTTTATTGGCCGGCAGTGACGTTTTGATGTCCTGCAGGCGCTGGGCCTCGGATTCAATTTCATCGAGTGAGAGTGTATTTTCCATATGATGTGTAAGGTCAGCTTCGAGTTTTTTGGCGGCTGTAGGTAGGTATCCCATACTCTGGAGCCTCTCAGCTAAACTGTCGACAATATGAAAACACCCTTTTTCGCCTTCGATTTTGGCGGCAGGGGGGCAGTTGCTATCCCTCTGGAATTTGCGTATTCGCTGAATACAAACCTGAGCTTCATCAACCAGTCTGCCGGCAATAATATTTGCAAGTTTGGGGTCCCGTGAGAGGGCGTTTTCTTCGCGGATGTTTTTCTTGTCGCGTTCTATCGTTCTGTCGGAAACTTTTAGAAGGTGGGCAATCTCGGTGGTTGACTGGCCCTCAGCTACAAGAAAGGATACCAACAGTTTCCTTTGATTTGGCAGAAGTGATGCCGGGTCAGTGGTGCCTTTTTTTATGCCCTGCAGAATATCAAAACAACGCAGTTCTTTTGATTTGGGGGTGCTCATATCACCACCCCCTCGGCACAATAACGCTGGGCCACTTCTTTTGGAACAGAATCTTTACCGGCCAGTGCAATGTACCTGCGAACGATGCAGTCGCAGTATTTGGGCTCAATTTCAATTCCAAAACAACGTCTGCCAAGTCGTGCAGCAGCGATGAGACTGGTTCCACTGCCGAGGAAGGGATCGAACACTATATCACCATATTTTGAAGAATTGCGAATGGCACGTTCGGCAAGCTCAAGGGCTTTTTGGGTAGGGTGGCGATACAAGCTGGTTCTATCACGGTGAATATCCCATAGAGTACTTTCATTCTTAGGACCATACCAGTTGTGCCTGGCACCACCTTTCCAGCCGTATAGACAAAACTCAACCTGCTGGTTATAGTCACTGAAATTCGGGCTGAAACTCTCCTTCGCCCAGGTAATGACACAAGATATCTTGAAATTCAGTTCAGAGAGCAAATCGTGCATTAATCCGAAATTCTTGTGGCTGTTCCAAATATAATACGCAGCACCGGGAACAATCGCTTCGTTGATAGCATCTGCAACTTTTGAAAACCACCGCCGATACCGCTGTGGAGTAAGGTCGTCGTTTTGGAGTTTCATCGACCGTGCCTGAGCTGGATCGATCTTTTCTTTTTGCGTTTTAGAAGTAGGGCGGTTGCGCCTGTCATAGCCAACGCCGTAAGGTGGATCAGTATGACAAAGTTGGCACCTGAACTTACCGAGCAGGGCGGCAACATCAGCAGGTTTTGTTACATCGCCGCAGATCAGGCGATGTTCACCATGAAGCCCAAGTTCAATAATATCTCCGGATTTAGTTATTGTCGGCAGGTCTTTGCTGAGCTCTGCATCTACATCGAAATCTTCTTCGGATTCAAGTCCGTTCAGTGTGTCAGCTACAAGATTTTCGATCTCAGGCATATCAAAACCGGTAAGCTCAATATCGAAGTCGGGCATTTGACATAGTTCATCCAGCAGTGAGGCAAGCTTGTCTTTATCCCATTGGCCTGATATCTTATTCAAAGCAACATTTAGAGTTTTTTCCTTTTCGAGAGGCAGATCGACAACGCTGACCTCGATCTCGGCGATACCTTTTGCCAGAAGAATCTTGAATCGTTGGTGTCCTCCTACCAGATTACCTGTTCGTTTGTTCCAGATGAGCGGATCGACGTATCCGAACTCATCGATGCTTCGTAATAGCTTTTGATATTCAGAGTTGTCAGGCTTAAGGTCCTTGCGCGGGTTGTATGAAGCAGGATTGATTTTGTTGATTGGTACTTTTCGAATAATCATGATATTGCTCCTTAAAAAAAGTGAATAAAATGCGTAAGAATACCACTAAAATCCTTACAGTAATCCTTACGGTCAGGAGAAATGCTACTTGATGTCAGCAGTGAGTTTTTCCCGTAAAAAACTTTAAAAATCACTGCTAAAAATAGCCTAACATTTTTTTTTGATAATTACATGAATTTTTTTAACGTACTTACTTCACTCTTTTGTGTATTTTTTTCACAAAATGGGAAAATTTAAAACAAAAAAGTGTGTCAAGAAAAATTTAAAAGTATTTACTATTTCCTTTTGCGTATTTTTTTGAGAAAAGTAAAAATTTGTAACGAAAAATGCACATTTTTTTAAAAAAAAGTACTTACTATACATCTCTTCTGCAATTTGTTTGCAAAAAAGAAGAATTTGAAGCAAAAAAAGCGCCAAGCTTGTTTTGTCGAGTTTTTTGGAATTTTAAAAATGTAAGATACAAAAAAAGAACAAAATGGTCTGTCGGTAAGTTTTTTATTACGAAAATCAGAAATTTGTTCTGTGCCATATGCGCCATTTAGATATTCAATCCGCTGTTTTTAGGGGTTTGGCGAGCCGGAAGAGTATAGTAATGGCAATAGGATATTGAATCCGGATGTCACGGTGGCAATAGTATGTTCAATACGTTCACCATTTTCTTTCAGTTTTATACTCTGAACGCACGGGTGTCCGTGTAGTGAGAAGTATAAAAGAATAAACTCCCGTATCGCCGCGTAATTGGCTTCTTATTGGCAAACATATCCCCAAAAAAACTTATAAACTCGTAGTGCGGGTCTGTTTAGGATGGCTTGGCTGCATAGCGGATTAACTGTCCGTTAACGAATGCTTTAAGCTCGCCTGCAATTTTTGCAGGCGGTTTTTGGATAACTTTTTCACTCCATATAGCAAATAGTTGAACTTGGTGGTATACTTTATTCATTCTCATGTAGTGATGATAGAAAATGGTATTTTTCAATATTTGAGGAAGCGTTTATGAAGACAAGAGTTTTTACCCGATCGCAACATAATCCAATCATTTCACCCTTGGATTTGCCATTCCAAGCTGCCGCTGTTCTTAATCCCGGTGCCGCCGAATATAGTGATGAGGTTGTCCTGTTACTTCGAGTGGAAGACCACACGGGACATTCAAATATCCATACAGCCCGCAGCAAAAATGGAGTGACTGATTGGAAGATTGAGCCAAAGCCAATAATCCGCTACGGTGAGCAAAACTTGCGGTATGAACAATGGGGCTGCGAGGACCCTCGAGTCACATACTTGGCAGAAGAAAAACGCTGGTATATTACCTACACTGCCTACTCACCTAACGGCGCTGCTGTGGCATTGGCACATACCGAAGATTTTGTCAGTATCAAAAGAGTTGGTTTGCTGTTTTCTCCAAATAACAAAGATGCGGTATTGTTTCCACAAAAATTTGGTAACCGGTGGGGAGTACTCCATCGTCCAGATGCCGGCGGTATGGAACACATTTGGTCGGCTTACTCTCCCGATCTTGTACACTGGGGTGAACCGCACTGTGTGCTGCCTGAGCTTGGTGGCGCTGCATGGGATGGTGCCAAGGTAGGCGCAGGGCCACCTCCAATTCTAACTGAACACGGCTGGCTTCTGATATACCACGGTGTTAAGGCTTATGGCGG
>JAGLSU010000079.1 GCA_023135935.1 Planctomycetota bacterium | reverse complement strand
GGATTGGCGGGTTTTCCGGCTACCCCAGAGGCCGTAGCAGCTTGTGCGGCGAAGGGTATTGATATAACGTCTCACAAGAGCAGTGCTTTGTCTGAGGAACTTATCAGAGGAAGTGACTTTATATTTGTTATGAGCAGGTCTCATCAGAGTCGAGTTATTGCTCTTAGCAGTGAGGCTGCGAACAAGTGCGTATTATTAGCGGATGACAGAGATGTTCCTGACCCGATAGGTCAGTCTCAGGAAGTTTATAACAATTGTGCGAAATTAATAGAAACAGCAGTGAAAAAAAGAATTAGCGAGTTTGAGATATGAAAGTAGTCGTTGGAAGTGACCATCGTGGATTTGAAGCCAAAAAGCAGATTAAGGCCATAGTCAGTGAGTTGGGCCATGAATGTATTGATGCCGGTACGACCAGCAATGAACCGGTTGACTATCCTGACCTGGCTTATGTAGCGGCGACAGCAGTATCGAAAAAAGAAGCCGACAGAGCTATTCTGACATGCGGTACCGGAATAGGTATGTGTATAGCGGCTAATAAGATAAAAGGTATAAGAGCTGCATTGTGTCATGATGAGTTAAGTGCTCAGATTTCACGTGGTCACAATGATTCAAACGTTCTTTGTATATCGGGTGACTTGATTGGGGAAGTACTGCTTCGAAAGATAGTGGAATCCTGGCTTACTACCAAATTCAGCGGCGGCAGACATAAAAGAAGGGTAGAAAAGATAGGGGTTATCGAAGAAGGCAAAAACCCGAGCGAGATTTAAGGCATCTGATTGAGACAAGATTGGGGTGGCGCAGGTAGTATCAACGGTTGGTGTTTTTAAGTTTCGGCATGAGAATGCCTTGATTTGGTTTGTATAGCTTCCAGGGCAGCTTTTATTTTGTCTCTTCCGGCTTGGGTTTTCTGGCGAAGTATACTTGTCGGGTCGGTACCTATCGAACGCAGCTTTTTGTATCTATCCTCAAGCAGTTTTTCTATATTTACTCGTTTGAGTTGTTGGAGAGTTTTGGTGATATATTTTTCGACGTTGTAGACTGTGTCGTGAACATTTCGATGTGCTCCGCCGAGTGGTTCGGGGATGACCGCATCGATAAGTTTTAATTTATGCAAATCCTTACTTGTCAGTTTTAGTGCTTCCGCGGCATTGGGGGCCTGTGAGCCGTCGCGCCATAATATTGCGGCACAGCCCTCGGGCGATATCACTGAATAGTATGCAAACTCAAGCATTGCGAGACGGTCGCCCACACCGATACCAAGAGCACCACCTGAGCCGCCTTCACCGATACAAATGCAGATGATGGGCACTTTAAGGCGTGACATTTCCAAGAGATTGACGGCTATCGCCTGGGCTTGTCCTCTTTCTTCGGCACCGATACCGGGATATGCTCCGGGTGTATCGATTAGAGTGACTATTGGAATATTATACTTTTCGGCGAATTTCATCTTGGCAATTGCCTTGCGATAGCCTTCGGGGTTAGGGCATCCGAAGTTGCAGGCGATTTTTTGCTTAATGTTTCTGCCCTTGCTTTGTCCGACAATCAGTACTCTTTCTCTGCCGATTTGACCCAATCCGGTTATCATTGCTTTATCGTCACCGAAGCATCTGTCGCCGTGTAGTTCTCGGAAATCTTTTACCATCAGGTTGAGATACTCGGTAAGCAGGGGTCTTTTGGGGTGGCGTGCGACCTGAACGGTTTGCCATGCGGACAAATTCGAATAGATTTGTTTTAATTCTGTGACCTGCTCTTGCTGTAGGCGTCGAATCTCGTCAGAATAGTCGATACCTTTGATGGAGCTGAGCCGGCGCAGTTCTTTCATCTGCCGGTCGGTATCGGCTATATTAGCTTCGAAGTCTGGATAGTCGCCAGCACTAGTTTTATTGTTAGTTTCAACCATTTTAGTTTCAAAATAATTTTCTGAGTTCTACGACTTATAAGGTACTGCCACAGAAACACAATAAAAACGGTTACAAAAAAAAGACCCGGCCACAAGCAGTAGGCTCAGGTATGCTTTTATTATGCCATATCCGTTGGCTCTTTCACCTCAAAGTGCGAATGTTAACATTTTAGTGGTATAAAATCAAAGAAAAAAATTGACATTCAAGGAGGGATACTATACTTTTTACTGTAATTAGTTTTCAGGCATATTTTTATAAGGTGTTTGTTTTGAGAGACTTAAGACAGATAAGTGTGATAGGTTTAGGTCTTTTGGGCGGTTCGATAACTTTAGGAGTTTTACGTTCTTTAACCGGTGTAAAAGCGGTAGGTTATACACATCGTGATGTTACTCGTCGCAAGGCAAAACAACTGGCAGTGGCAACGGAAATTGTTGATGATATAAAGGCAAGTGTTGCTGATGCGGACATAGTTATCTTGGCTACGCCCATATCTATTTTCGACGGGACCTTCCGTCAGATTGCGGATGCATTACCAAAGGGTTGTATAGTTACTGATGTTGGTTCGACGAAAGTCTTTCCGCATCGCTTGGCAGCGAAGCGATTGCCGAAGGGCGTTCACTATGTCGGGTCCCATCCGATTGCAGGTTCGGAACAGAGGGGTGTTGAGTTTGCTCGTGATGATTTGTTCGAGCAGGCACTTTGCATTTTAACTACGACAAAGAATACTAATCGACATGCGGTTAAAGTTCTTAAGGAATTTTGGTCTGCCCTTGGCTGTTGCGTGAAAGTGATGAGTCCAGCGGAGCATGACAGAGTTTTTGCGAATGTAAGTCACTTGCCGCATGTTACCGCAGCGGCATTGATAAACGCAAGTAAGACAGAAGAGCTTAAATTTGCGGGTAAGGGTTTTATAGACACGACGAGGATAGCTTCGGGACCGTCCAATATCTGGGCGGACATAATGATGACGAATCCGAAGAATACTGTTCGTGGTATTGATAAAGTTATTAAAGAGCTTTCGAAGTTGCAGAAAGCTATAGATAATGGTGATGAAAAAAGGATTGAGGGTTTGCTCAAAAAGGCGAGAGACAAACGGGCCGCAATGATAAACAGCAAGATAAAGAA
>JAGLSU010000078.1 GCA_023135935.1 Planctomycetota bacterium | reverse complement strand
AAGGTTGGGGTTGTAGTGGAACTGTTGAAGGTAACAGCAACATGCTGCCATGAACCTGTTGTTACAGGCGTCGTTGTAGTTTGCGCATATTGGTTATTTGAATTTGTTTCCACATCAAACCGTAATGTTCCATCATCAGCCCTGAACACGTATTCCTTATCGGCACCGTCTTTGAGTTTTGATACTATCGTTTGTGCGCCTGTAACCGAATCGGGACAAATCCAGGCACTGATTGTGTAGCTTTGATTTCCAACACTGATAGAATCGCTATCAGGAATACGAACATGGTCGTTGATTCCATCAAACTCGAGTGCGTAGGAACCTACTCTACCTTCTACCCAAACCGGGCTGTTATACAATATTCCGTCATTTGTTCCGGCTGCGTCATAGGCAATATTTCCGGCACCTTCATCAAATGCCCAATGCGCAACAGGGTCGGGAAGTGCGGCGTTGGCTGAAGCTGTTATGGTTAGTAATAGAGTAAGAGTTAAAAGGATGGTTGTTTTTTTCATATTACGATTCCTTTCTGCAGAATATATATGGTTAAATTTTTTCGATACGGGTTCCGTGACAAGTCGTTAAAAACAGGTTTCCAACTAATAAGATGCGCAAAAGTGGATATCTGTTCCGTTAATTTTGAAATTTTTTCTGCCTCCGCGTTATTAATGGGGATTGATATTTAAAGGGTATATTATAGCAGAATAAAGGGGTTTAGGCAAGAATCTTTAATTGGCTATTGACAATTAAAGATTGAAAATTTGAATTGAGATTCGCTAGCGCAGCTCTCCTTCGGAGGATTAGAAGAATATTTCTGCGCTACGCTCAGGATGCCGCGTCGTCGGCCTTCGGCCTGGTCGCAATGACAAGGGAACGGTATCACCATTCTCAGGCCAGATCTCTCGATTTCGCTTCCGCCTACGTTAAAACTACGGCGAGACAGGCATTTTAGACTGTTTCAGGTAGTTTGCTAATTGTCCAGTATTGGTTAATTGTTTCTACGGTCTTTAAGAAATCTTCGTAGTTAACGGGCTTGACCATATAACCGGCAATGGAGTGCCTGAAACTTTCGGCTACGTCCTGTTCGTCTTTTGAAGTTGTGAGGACTATAACGGGAAGTCTTCTTAACGCTTTGTCTTCTTTGGCTATCTTTAGAAACTCGATGCCGTTCATTTTCGGCATATTCAAATCCAAAAGTATGACGCCCGGTTTTTCGTTATTTTCATCTCTTAAATATTTCAGTGCTTCTTCACCATTGATGGCGCGGATAAGTTTGTTTGCAATTTTCAGTTCCTTGAACGCCCTTTCGACCGTCATTGCATCTACGTTGTCATCCTCAACGAGTAAAGTTGGTTTCAAGTTTCGCATTTTCCATAACCTCGCTTTCCTGTTTTGGCTAACGAAGCGCGTTCTAAGCAGCTGCAGCTTCGCCCTGTCATATTTGGTCTGGGTGTGGCAGGACTTGTGTATGGAACCCCTGTGTCCAAACTGCTCGTTTGGGTGTGTGTGTAAACGACAGCAGTTTCAGGTGTAATCATTATGGTCATAGTTGCCTCATCTAGTACTTTTTGAAGCGGTGATATTGTTTTCATCGGTCAGGCAGAGTGAAAACTGTAGAAAAATTCTTTAATTTCGGGATATTTCCTATCTTTAAACTTAGCAAAGTAGTGATAGCGCTACAGAAAAGGCTATTTTCAGGATATTTTATAAATACACTGAAGAAGATGCCTGCTTAATTATTATGTGCGTATTGTATTCGGCAATCGGCAATTTTGGTTTTACTGCTTTGGGAAAGTGAAGAAGAATGTACTGCCTTTTGTTGGTTGTGATTCTATCCAGATACGGCTGTCGTACAACTCAACGATTTTTTTTGCTACTGCAAGGCCCATTCCGGTACTTTCAAATTCGTCTCTGGGTGAAAGAGTCTGGAACATCTGAAAGATTTTCTTAAAATATCTTTGCTCGATACCCGGGCCGTTATCAGTAACACTGAATTTCCAAAAAGTATCTTCGTCAACACAATCAACTTCAATTATACCCTGAGGTTTATCCATATATTTTACAGCGTTGTCGAGCAGCCGTCTGAATATCTGCATCATATGCATTCTTTGGCATGATATAGTTGGCAATTTTTTCTTTATGATTATCCTGATATTCTGTGGGGGAGTAATTTCTTCAATTACTATGTTAACGGCCATATTTACGTCTATATTTTCGTTGTTGCCATCAGTACGTCCAACTATAGAATACTGTAGTATGCCATCGATAAGGTTGCTCATTCGCTTTGTTCTTCCGACAAGCAAGTCGAGTTTTTCTTTTCCCTGCTCATCAAATTTATCGCTGTAGTCGGTCGCTATCCAATCAGCCAAGGTTCCGATAGCCCGCAGCGGTTCTTTTAAGTCGTGGGCTGTTATGTATGCCAAATCCCGAAGTTCGAGATTCGAGGACGTAAGCTTTCCTACTATTTTTTCCAGTTCTTCGTTCATTGCTTCTAAAGCATCTTCAGCTTGTGTGCGTTCATTGATTTCGGCTTGGAGCTTTTGATTCGCTGATTTCAGTTTTTCGGCAGAGTCCGCCTTTGCTTCCAAGTTCACGCGTTTTTTCTCAAATTTGTACATCCTGAGAGCCACTGAAATGCTAATCAGAACCAATAACAAGACTCCGGAGAAAAGATTTTTCGCATGAGCTTCGACAGGTTTTGCAACTTCATCATAATCCATAGAGACGTTTATTGACCACCGCTCGTTTCCAATTTGTATTGGCACAAAAGCAGAAATCTTTTCAGTAATTTGTGTGTGTTTGTCCTGACACCATATCGAGTGATGAACAGCAACGCCCTGCAGACCCATGGCCATTTTGGCAAGGAGGTTTTCTATGTTGCTGTAATCATGGTTGTGGAATGCCTTTTTCCTTACCTTGAGGACACTTTCTCCAATATACTCCTGTTTAGGATGAGCAATCATTGTCATTGTGTCATCTATGACCCAGGCGTAGCCTTTTCGTCCGACAGTGATATGGCTTACCAAATTCTGGATTACTTCCAAGGATACTATGGAGCGCACTATACCTATAAATTTCCGGTCACTAAAGACCGGCTGACATACAGATACAGCTTTAATTTTTGAGGATGTCATAAAAACTTTACTGACACAAGGCTTGTGGTTTTCGATTACATAATCAACGCCGGGTTTATATGAATAATCAGTGCCGATTCTATTTTCTTTGAACGGTATTCTATTCTGAATGATTCCCTTTGCGTCCAACCGATATAATGCTGTAGCCAGTTCCTCAAGACAGTCAAAAGCATACTGCTCCGGTGAATAGCTGTCTTTATATAATTTATCTTCGGCTAAAATATTATTGATGATGCGGTTTTGCAATCGGGTATTTTTGGCTAATCTTTCCAACTCGTCCTGAGCATGATGTATGACTTCTTCTATATTCCTTGCTTGTGTTTGGGCGATGGTTAAGAGATATTGTTGGGTCTGCTTTACAACAATGGTTTCAAAATGTTTGGTGTTTCTGTAAGCAAGCACTGAGGCTGTAGCGATGACCGCTGCGGCTATTAGAACAAATGTTATTTTTTTAGCTACTTTAAGCATTTTGAGTGTGTGTTTTTCTTAATTCTTCGATTTAAGTCGAAGCAAATCACTAATTTGATAGATTGGTTCATTCTCCTTGTCTTGCTCGAGTAGTTCTGATTCTTTGGCAGACAATTTGCCATCGGTATAAATATGCGGAGTTATGAAGACTCCAAGTTCGCTTTCTATTACTTCAGTGCTTACCTTTCTGAACAATACTCCTAATATAGGAATGTCACCAAGAATAGGCACTTTGCTTTCCTGTGTGCTTAGTTCACTCTTACGCAGGCCGCCAATGATAATTGTTTGACCATCCATAACCCTAAGAGTTGTGTTGGTTTTCCTTGTTTCGATAACAGGGATGTCACTGCCTTCGACGGAGAGAGTATCGGTTCTGGCGCTTTGCTCGGGTTTAATATTCATAATGATATAGCCATCGTTAGTAATCTGAGGCGTTACTTCCAGTTTGATACCGGCTTCTTTGAAAGAGGTCGTGCCAATACTTCCACCAGCAGAAGATTCGCTGAGTTCCTGGTATGGTATTTCTTCAATGGAATCTATGGTTGCTGTATGATTGTTCAAGACCAGCACTTTTGGATTCGCGAGTATTTTGACATTTTTGTTTGTCTCGACGAAATCCAGCAGTCCAACAAGGTTCCAGTTGCTCGATGTTGAAGAGAAAGTTATTTTCCCAAATGGATTCGCACCGGTAGTAGCGGAAAGTCCCTGGCTATAGAAATCCGTTGCGGTTCCGAGTTTTGTCCAATCGATACCCATTTTGAGTTGGTCGGTCAATTTGACGTTTACTATCAGTACCTCAATCATGACCTGATCCGCTTTGACATCAAGGCCCATGATGGTGCGTCTGATTCGTTTTAAATTTGCCTCAGTGTCACTGACGACGATACTGTTTAGTCTTTCATCGACTCCCACTTTTCCTCCAGTAGAGAGGATTTTAGAGATAGTAGTTTCGATGTCTTTAGCATTCGCAAAGTTCAGTTTAAAAGTTTCGGTGGCAAATGTTTTGTCGGAATCATAAACAAAGAGGACATCGTCTTTTTCGGTAGCGGCATATCCACCGGCTTGAAGGACCGAATCAAGGGCCGTTTGCAAAGTGACCTTTTTGAGTCGCAAGGTAACTTTCCCTTTTATATCTTCCGGCAATACCAAGCTGAGGTCTGCCTGGGCCGCTAAAGATTCGAGTACATCTTTTATTTCCGCATTATCAATGCTGATGGAGAAAAGGTTGCCCTGCTGGTCGTGTTCAATCAGTTTTATGTTCGGCTCGACGGCTTTTGCACTCGGGGCAATCGTTTCGATATTTCGCTCAACCGCTTTTGTATTCGGTTCGACTGTTTCGGCAGTGGCGATATCGACAGCGGGGTCGGTGGTCTGTTGTTCGGCTGCATATGACGATAGAGCGACTGTGCTGATTATAACCAATATCAGCATAGCGTTTATCTTAGTTGTAAACTTCTTTTTGAAGCTCATTTTATCGTCCTATTTTCGAATATCGCTTTCGAGTTTCGGTTTTTCGTTAGTAATATTAAACAGAATTTTTGGCAACATCTTGAGAATTTCTTTCTGTTCGTTATATTCCAATTCAACGTACTGAGGTGTAATCGTAGAAATTTTTCTGCCGGCAATTTCGCTGCCAATTTTTACGACGGTATTATTTATGATTGCTATCGGATTATCTTTGTTCCAAACGATAGCATTCAATCGCAAGTCTATTTTTTCGGGAGCCGTTATTTTTCCCTGTTTTTTAACAAGTTTCACTTTGTTCGAAGTTTTTACTTCACCCAATGGCGCGAACGGGTTTCTCCTGTTGCGCGGCTGTCGTGCTGAAGACGAATCAGCAGCAACGATTATTAAAATTGCTATCGTTATAATAATTAAGCGTTTCATTGTTCCTTTTCTTCCAACGTATTTACCAATAAGCTGACTTTGAATGACGCTTTCGGATTAGATTTTTCTCCCGGCAGCAGAGCTATTCTTAAGTTTGATATAAAGACCTTTTGGGACCGGTCCGTAATCGCAGTGACAAAATCAACGATATCGAAGTAATTGCCAATAACCTCAACTGTTGCTGACTGTGCCTGAAGGAATCTTTGTTTAGATTCATTTTTTTCATCAGCAGCAAGCTGTTCCGGTTCTGAAATTATTCTTGAAACCGGTTTTAAATTATATGTAACAGCCATTGTATTTATATTCTCGAAGAACTGCAGAGCCTGGTCAGTGGTGCAGTAATGCTGCTGACATTCTTCGATTTGCTCTTTTGTGGTCCCGAACTGTTTTTGCAATTGCTCAAGGCCAGTCAGTTGGTTTATGGTATCGGCATATTCAGAGTGCATGTCGGTATACTCGGTTTCTGCCTTCTCCAGGCCCATTACAGCATTCCTACCGATAAGGAAATAGCAGAGAGCGGCTACAAGTATCACTGTCAAAATAGCAACTGCTATTCTTTGTTGCTCAGTAAGTTTTATTAATTTTTCCACTATCATAGGTTACTGTCCTGTAATAACATCTTGCAGATGATTTTATAATTAACCACACTTTTTGCATTTTCGTCGTTGTCGTATTCTATTTGTTCTACTTTTGCAGTTTCGATAATTTTGCTACCCTGCAGTTTTTTTGCAAACCCGTAAACATGGTTTTCCGTCGATGCCTCTCCGAGCAGCGTAAACACACCGGGTTCTATTGTTGAAATTTCAACAATTCTTATCTGGTCCGGTACGGTATCGGCTATGGCCTGAAGTGTTTGCGGCCATGGGATATTGATTAGTCCCTTGTCGACTTTAAGATAAACAGCAAGTTTCTTCTGCCGATTTTCAATTTGCTCTTTTAGATGAGTGATTTTCTGTTTCATTGGTGCGACTTCCGCAATTTTCGTTTTAATCCCGGTTGAGTCAGCTTTAACTGATTTCATTTTTGTCCTTACCGGAATTACGGCCAGAATCGACAGGAGTACTACCGCTACGATAGCATAGGTTGTAAGTGACATTTCTTTTCGCGTTCTATATCTGATGAGCGATTTTTGTGACATAAGATTCAGTTGGCCAGAGAACTGACAAACATCGAGCATTGCCAGAGCGGAGACGAACGCAAATGTCGGCATATCGGCATTATCAACATTTTTAACACTAAATTGCTCTGCTATCGTAGTGGAGTCAATTTTTTCGACTGTAACGTCACTGAGTTTTTGTTTTACAGTATCAGCAATATTACCCAGTTGTTCTCCGGTGCAATTGGCTGCGATTTTCATTGTAAGTTGGCTGGAACCCGCAAGTGAGTTTGCGAAGCTGAGTACCGGGTTCAGTTGTTCTCTTAGAGCAATGAATCCGTCCGACTGTTCTGATAAATCTTTTATGCCAACAGTTAGATTTTTACAAAGTTGAGGTATATTTCCTTTGAAAACGGCTATTCCACCTGAGACTGAGTCCAGAGCCAAAATCAATGAGACGGCATCGCGTTGCGTATTCTGTTTATCATAAGCAATTTTTATTAGTGGTAATACTACCGGTTCAACTGTTATTAGATTTAGTTTGGCAGCTTGAGCGATTGATAAGCATGCATCGCTTGCCTGTCTTGTTGCCACAGCTTGTAGAGTAGTTTTCTGACGAGAAGCACCTACGCCCTGCTCGAACAGACAATAGTCAAAAACGGTTTCTTTCTTTCCAAACAGGACGTATTTTGCTACCTGCTGTTGGAGTTTTTCTCTTATTTCTTCGTCTGTTGCCGCGGAGGTTTTCGCGGGTTTTAGTCTTGCCGCAGAACAAGATAGAGACATTATCGCTCTGTTGGTTTTTGGTTTAGCAGTTTTAACAAAGTCCTTGATTTTTTGTACGATTATTTCTTCGTTAATAACGATTCCATCTTGTATAACGCCCTGCTCTAAAAGCTCAGAGACCCAGCTATAGACGTTTAGACTGTCACCATCGCGTCCTAAATAAATAATATTCAGGACTTTATCATCCAAATGTATGCCTATAATGGAGTTGTTCTTTGTCACTGAACTATTTCCTTCCATTGCCTAATCGATATATCATATGGTGCCGAGGCGCCGCTGGTACTTAGCTGTACTTCGAGAATTCTGGTAAAGTTAGAAGTAGCGGCAAGCCCGGTACTATTAATTACCGTAGGCGAACCTGCAGTTACGGTAACGGTATATTGGTCCGAACCTGATGGGAACGAAGTTACCCAATTATTAACCGTCAATGTATCCTGTCGTATTTTGTCAATTGCATCAGCGATACCGGCTTCGGCAATATAGTAAGCTTTAAAGCTCGACATATGATTTTTCAGTAAGTTCATATCTATGGCGGTGGAACTTAGTAAAGACACAACGAGTACCGCAAGTATTAAGACGGTAAACAGCGTCATTATCAGCACGAATCCATTTTTATTTAATTTTTTATAATTACTGTTCATTTATAACCTTATTTAATTAGCCGACCCGGGTGTGCCATTTATAGAGCCGCTTTGCCAATTGGCAGAGTCACTTGAAGCGCCCTGCGGGTCGATTCTTTCCAAGGTAGTTCCGTCACCATCGCCTCCCCAACTGTTACTATAAGTAACAGCATCAGCCGTACCAGCTCCATCGGTGAGGGTAACCAGACCGGTAGTATTACTAAGGAAACTGCCGATTCCGCTGTCACCGGTGCTGAGTCTAATCGCATTTGTATCAATATATGAGGTAGCAACGGAAATATCGTCGAGCAATAACGCGCCGCTAGCATCAGTTTTATTCGTAGCAAAATGTATTCTTATACTTTGGTTGGTATAAGCTGAGAGGTCTATAGCATGAGAGGTCCAAGCTGCACTGAACTGCCCTGTATAAACAGTTGCAAGAACCGTGTCGCTTAAATCTTTTATTGTCACTGTCATTTGCGTCTGAGCAACTGACGCGGTGGTCATTTCCCAGAAAGTAAACAGACAGTTATCAAAGGTCGAAGCCACGGGGACAGTAATATCCTGATACATTGAAGCGGCACCGGAGACAGTACTTTCCGCTTTATAGCTTCCATTGTGAGCGTTAAACTTTGTTCTTTCCCAATCACTTCTGGTCCAGTTATTATTAAAACCGTTTTTTTGTTCGCAATCACCGTATAATATTAACTCTTCATAGACATCGGTCGTATCGGTGGTTATTACCGCATATCCTCCCGCTGGTAGTGACATCGAGTCATTACCGAACTGTGCATGTGATACTAATGTATCTTCGTTAGCAACTATATCTGTCCATATCGTCCAGCCAGTTAAATCGATAGAGGTGCTACCTATATTATGTATTTCCACCCATTCGCTTGGGGCATCTACAGCACTTATGGGGTTGTACATCAATTCATTTATCACTACATACTGGAAGTCTCTCGGGCAAAAGACCCTGCCTGTGAGTGTGAAAGTGATGGAACTGTCTACAGAGTCAATAAGTGTCATATCAACTTGTACAGACTGAACGCTACTGGCAGGAACTGAGCCGGTTAAAGCATTTCCGTCTGCGTCATAGCATGTAAATACGAGTGAAGTTACGGAGCCAATCAATGCGTTTAGAGAACCCGGTTGACCATACTCAAGTTCGTTAGTGCCGGTATTCAATCTGAACTGCTGTGTAACGCTATCAACATCTACAAATGTTATGTCGCCTGCGGTGTCAGTTGACTGGGTCACGGATGAGAAAGCTCTTGCCTGACGAAGTATTCTTGTAATTTGTTCTACGGCCGCTTGTCCATCCTGTAATAGTTCTGAGCGGTCGGTCCCAAATTTCCAGTCTTCGTAGGTATTGCGCACCATTCCCGCAACAGCAACGCTAAGAAGAGCTACCATAGCAGCTACCATTATCACCTCTACGAGCGTGAATGCTGAATGACACTTAACAAATTTTTCAGGTTCTATCCGCATTTTTTGTTGTGAGAGTAACCATAATTTCATCGGCTGCAAGCGAGCCATTACCATCTACATCGTAACCAACTGAAACTTCAACAGTCTTCAAGGTTGCACTAATCACTGTTGCTGTTCTTGTGGCAAGATAATCGTTTCCAAGAGCACCTGACCAAGCGGTAAAGTCTGTGTCATAGGCATTGTGAAGGACGTTTTTGATTTTCTCCATCTCGGTTTCCGCCAAGAGGGTCGCCTTTATCCTTCGCTCTATATCGAGACTTGTAGCCAAGCCATCAGCAGAGTACGTAATAATAGTGACAATAGACCCAGAGAGAATAATCACTGAGGCTAAGACCTCTATTAAGGTAAACGCTTTTTGTTTATTTGCTTTTATCATCCTGTAATTGTTATCCTGCCTATTTGAGTGACAGTGACTGTTGTGGTGTCACCTTCTTTTGTAAACTGCAGAGTCAAAGTGCCACTGCCCGCTGTTAATTCACCCAAAGGTGTAAATTGGAACTCGGTATCGCCGGTGCAGACCACACCATTAGGCATATATATTGGGCCCTTAACATCAGCTGACGTGTCGGCATTGACGATTCGGTATGAGCTAAAGTCAACAGTGCAGACTACCTTGTATCCGCTACCATTGGTGCTGGCATTTGTTATAGCAAGCAATTTAGCGAGTTTCAGATAGTCGCTGAACTGTTTCGCGGCGGTTTCACCCTGTACTTTTCCCATTGTATCCCATCCCATTCTTGGAATGGCAATGCTGAAAAGAATGGCTAATAATGCCACAATCAAAACAAGCTCTATCAAGCTAAAAGCTTTTTTGCCCATAATGGACCCTTTCATTCTGTCAGTGATTTTGTCCCTAACAGAACACACCAAATTTACAGCGTTTTCGTTTTTCAACAGTTCACCTTTTAATGACTATGGAAAGCCACTGATTTTGTGGTCGCATTGTATGTATAGGTTGTACCATACGGACAAGTCGGCACACCATGCGGAAAATAGGTTGTACTGTTCAGGATTTCGCTATTAAATTCGGTCTGGTCGGCAGAATAATCGCCGTCATTTTTTGCGGCACGAATTTCAATAGCCCTAATTAGATTCGCGACGTTAGCATCGCACTTGGCCTGCTTCGCATCAGCGGCAGACTCTGTAATTCTGGGCACGATTATTGATGCTAAAACACCCAGAATTAAGACCACCACAAGCAGCTCCACCAAAGTAAAACCTTTTCTTGCTTTCATTCTACTGCCCTTTCAAAATACCTGTTTTCAATCATTCACCTTGCAGCAACAGGTAACCTTGCAAGGTTTATCCATTTCAGGTTTCAATTACCCACGTAACGCTTTCATCAAATCAAAGATAGGCATATATATTGCCAATAGAATAAATCCTACGACCACACTTAAAAGTACGACTAAGAGCGGTTCAATTTTAGTAACCAGTTTTTTCAATCCATCATCAACTTCCTGTTCGATGCCGTCGCCGAAGCTATCGAGTACGTCATCGAGTTTTCCGGCTTCTTCGCCAGCAGAGAACGCATGGACGATGACTCTCGGGAAGAAGCTGTGCATCCTTACGGCTTCGGTAATTGTTCCACCTCTTTTTATGTTGCGTTGAATCATATTTGCCGCTTCTGAGACAACGGCATTGTTTGCGACCTTCTTGGCGATTGTAATAGCATCTGAAAGTTGGATACCGGCTTTGACCATGATTCCCAGAGTTCTTATAAATTTTAGCAGTATGATGTTGTGGTAAACAGGCCCCATCAACGGTAGTGAAAGTCTTACCTTGTCAAACCAATGTTTTATTACGGGGACAGTCTGGAGCTTTTTGCACACGAACCAGGAGACAACACCAAAGACAATCAGCGATGGGAAAATATAAAGCGCATTATTGCTAACCGCTATAAGTATGAGCGTGGGTGCCGGCAACGATACACCAAGTTTTAAATAGACCTGTGAGAAAGAAGGTACAACAACTATCATTATTATTGTTACGACGACGAATATCATAGCTAAAACAACGAGGGGATATGCCAAAGCCTGTTTGATTTTTTTCTTCAGGTCATATTCTCTTTGTATATATCCAGCGAGTTGTCCAAGCATGTAATTAAATTTTCCGGCTGTTTCTCCAGCATGGATGAGATTGACAAACAGCGGAGTAAATACCTTCGGATGTTTGGCGAAGGCTTCGGCCACATTAGAGCCACCTTCGATTTTATCGTGAATATCATGTAAGGCATCTGAAAGTTTTTTGCTTTCATTTTCTTCGGCTAATGACGACAGGCATTCTAAGAGCGGCAGTCCTGCTTCGTACATTACAGAGAATCTGCGACAGAGGCTAACGAGGTCCTGCAGTTTAACTCTTCTGCGCTGACCAAATACTTCTGAGGCCTTTACCGGAGCGACAAAATCAACGGCATAGCCCATTCGCTTAAAGTCTGAGCGCAAGACAGTCTCGTCTTCAGCGTAACAGGTGCTGCTGAGGACTTCGTTGTCGTCGGCTGCTCGTATTGTATATTGATACTGCGTCATTAAAAACTCTCCGGAGCTATGACTCTTCGTACTTCTTCAACAGATGTTTTTCCTTCTAACACTTTTACGATTGCGGAATCCATTAATGTTTTCATTCCTCTTTTCACCGCGGTCTTTTTAATTTCCAAAGCGCTTTTGTCCTGAGATATTTCGTTTTGAATCTCATCATCGACTCTGAGAATTTCAAAGACTCCTTCCCTACCTTTGAAGCCAGTTTCGTAACAATATTTACACCCTTTTCCATGCACAAATTCTTTATCTGGTTGCTGTGCGACATCCAAC